>NZ_CP030287.1:909886-1213182 GCF_003287935.1 Streptomyces sp. ICC1 | reverse complement strand
GACTCATGACCACCCAGCCCGCCAAGTCCGAGGCGGCCGCCGCGATCGGGAGACGGCTGGCCGGCCACCGCCTGCTGTGGCCCGCGCTCATCCTGCTCGCCCTGCTCCTCGGCAACCTCGCGTTCCACCACGACTTCTTCTCCGTCCGCGTGCGCGACGGCCACCTCTACGGCAGCCTCATCGACATCCTCCAGTTCGGTGCGCCACTCATCCTGGTGGCGCTCGGCATGACCCTGGTCATCGCCACCCGCGGGATCGACCTCTCGGTGGGTTCCACCGTCGCCATCGCCGGCGCCCTCGCCTGCGGGCACATCTCCACCGCCGCGCATCCCGGCAGCGTCGCCACCCTGCTCACGGCCGTCGCCCTCGCGCTCGGCGTCGCCCTCGTACTGGGCCTGGCCAACGGCTTCCTGGTGTCCGGGCTGGGCGTGCAGCCCATCGTGGCCACCTTGATCCTCATGGTCGCGGGCCGCGGCGTCGCCCAGCTGATCACGGGCGGTCAGATCGTCACGGTGACCAGCGCCCCCTACAAAATGATCGGCGGGGGCTACTGGCTGACCTTCCCGTTCGCCGTCCTCCTTGCGGCAGCCCTCGTCGCGCTCACCGCCCTCGTCACCCGCCGCAGCGCACTCGGCATGCTGATCGAGTCCGTCGGCGGCAACCCCGCCGCGAGCCGCCTGGTCGGCATCCGGGCAGGCGGTCTCCTCGCCCTGGTCTACGTCTTCAGCGCGCTGTGCGCGGCCGTCGCCGGGTTGATGATCAGCTCCAACGTCTCCAGCGCCGACGGCAACAACGCCGGCCTGTGGATCGAACTCGACGCGATCCTCGCCGTCGTCGTCGGCGGCACCGCACTGACCGGAGGACGCTTCTCCCTCGGCGGCACCGTCCTGGGCGCCCTGATCATCCAGACCCTCTCCACCACCGTCTACACCCTCGGCGTCCCACCCGAGACCACCCTCGTCTTCAAGGCCTTCGTCGTCATCGTCGTCTGCCTCGTGCAGTCCCCGGTCTTCCGGTCCAAGGTCCTGCGCCGCCGCGGGGCGGCCACTCCCCGATCCCACACCCCGGCGGGCGCCGCCCCGCAGCAGCAGGAGGTACGCGCATGAGTACCGGCATCGCGAGCGTCGCCGCGCACCTCACCCGCCCCTTCGCGACCGTGTCCCCGCGCACCCGCACCCGTATCCCACTGATCGTCACAGCCGTCCTGCTGGCCGTCATGTTCAGCGTCGGATCGGTGCGCTACGAGGGCTTCCTCTCCGCGCAAGTCGTACTGAACCTGCTGATCGACAACGGATTCCTCCTGGTCGTCGCGGTCGGGGCGACCTTCGTCATCCTCACCGGCGGCATCGATCTGTCCGTCGGCTCCATGGTGGCCCTGTCGACCATGCTCACCGCCTGGCTGGTCGAGTCGCACGGCTGGCCCCTGGCCACCGTCATCCCCCTGGTCCTGCTCGTCGGCGCCGGGAGCGGGACGCTCATGGGCTGGATCATCCACACCTTCGAGATCCAGCCGTTCATCGTCACCCTGGCCGGCATGTTCCTCGCCCGCGGGCTCTGCTACACGATCAGCACCGAATCCATCACGATCAGCGACCCCACGACGGCGGGAATCGCGCAGACCCGGCTGTACGGCCCGGGAGGACTGTTCGTCTCGATCCCGGTGGTCATCGCCCTGGCCGTGCTGGTGATCGCCTTCGTCGTCCTGCACCACACGCGCTTCGGCCGCAACGTGTACGCGCTGGGCGGCAACGAGTCCTCCGCTCGGCTGATGGGTCTTCCGACGGGCTCCACCAAGATCGCCGCATACGCCGTCAGCGGCCTGTGCTCCGCACTCGGCGGCCTGCTGCTGACCTTTTACATGCTCTCCGGCTACGCCCTCCACGCCATGGGCATGGAACTCGACGCGATCGCAGCCACCGTGATCGGCGGCACGCTGCTGACCGGCGGTTCCGGCTTCGTCCTGGGCACCGCCCTCGGCGTGCTCGTCCTCGGCATGATCCAGACGGTCGTCAACTTCCAGGGCACGCTCAGCTCCTGGTGGACCCGGATCGTCATCGGTGCCCTGCTGCTCGTGTTCATCGTGCTGCAACGCCTGATGAGCGGCCGCCGCCCCGCCGCCGACTGACTCCGGCTCCGCAGCCCACCCGCCCGTGCCACCGCGTTCGCGTGCCGCGATCACAGCTTGGTCCCGGCGCGCATCCGGTGGACCGACTTCCAGGGAATGCCGTCATGGAACACGCCTACGAATCTGTCGACCAGGCCGCCGAGCCCGGGCAGACGGCCGCCTGTCCGCGGACGGCCCGCCCCCTGCGTCTGGACGATGGCGGAACGGGGGAGAGGTGGCGGTTCGGCTTCCCCGGCCGGGCCCGTGCCGAGGTCCACACGCGCGGCGCCCGGCTCCGTTCACTGATCCTGCCGGACCGCTGGGGCCACACCGCTGACGTGGTGCTCGCGCCCCGCGACCCCGCCGCCTGCGAGGGTTCCGCACGCTACTTCGGTGCGACGGTGGGCCGCTACGCCAACCGCATCGCACGCGGCGGGCTCGTAGTCGACGGCGTCACCCACCGGCTCGCCACCCAGGAGACCGGGCACACATTGCACGGTGGTCCCGACGGGTTCGACCAGCGCCTGTGGCGGTGCGAACCCTTCCACTCGGCGCACCGCACCGGTGTCCGTCTGTTCCTGCACAGCCCCGACGGCGACCAGGGATTCCCCGGTGCCCTGAACGTGCGCCTCACCTACACGCTGGACCGCGACGACAACCTGACGATGTCGTACCAGGCGGTCGCCGACGCCCCGACGATCGTCAACCTCACCAACCACGCCTACTGGAACCTCGAAGGGGAGGGGCGCGGCAACGTCCTGGCCCACCACCTCCAGGTCGCGGCCCCCCTCTACACCCCTGTCGACGCCGAGTTGATCCCCGACGGCTCCCACCGCCCGGTCAGCGACACCCCGTTCGACCTCCGTCGGCACCGGCGTCTCTCCGACGCCTTGACCCATACGGATGCGCAACTGGTCCTCGCCGGCGGAGGCTTCGATCACAATTGGGTCCTCGGCGACGCCCGGCGAGACAGTCCTCGTAAGGCCGCTGTGCTGTACGCCCCCGCATCCGGCCGCCGCATGGAGGTGCGCACCACGGAACCGGGCATCCAGGTCTACACCGCGCAAGGCCTGACCGGTGACATCACGGGCAAGGCAGGCAGGCCGTACCACGCCTACGCGGGGGTCGCGCTGGAGACCCAGCACTTCCCGGACTCCCCGAACCGTCCCGACTACCCGACGGTCGTCCTGCGCCCGGGCGAGCTGTACCGGTCGACCACGATCCACAGTTTCACCACGGTCGCCGCCTGAGAGGGGTGGCGGCGGCCGTAGCCGCTGTCCGGTGCCGGGGGGCACCGGACAGCGGCTTTGGTGCCTGCGCCCGGTTTCCCGCGTACGAAGGTGCCCCCGGGGCCCGGGCTCCTGCGAGAGGGGTCAACCGCCGGGCATGTGGGGGTCATTCGCCGGGGGGAGCGATCCTGCGGGCCGTGCTGGCGCGCACGATGAGCTCGGGCGCCACCACCAGGTGGGTCGACTCGTCGGTCCTGCCCTCGATGTGGTCCAGGAGCAGCCCGATGCTGTCGCGGCCGAGCGAGGCGAAGTCCTGGCGGATCGTCGTCAGCGGGGGCGGGAAGAACTCCGCCTCGGGGATGTCGTCGAAGCCGGCGACCGCCACGTCCTCGGGCGTCCGCAGGCCCGCTTCCCGCAGGGCCCGTAGGACACCGAGGGCCATCTGGTCGTTGGCGACGAACACCGCGGTGAGGCCGGCTCCCTGCCCTCGTGATGCCAGGACCCGCCCCGCCAGCTGCTGGCCGGCCTGGTATCCCGACAGTGGACTCCAGTCGCCTCGCAGCACGGGCGGCACCTCGGCGCCGGCATCGCGCAGCGCGTCCTCCCACCCCTGTGTGCGGGCCTCGCTCTCGAGCCAGTCGGGGGGGCCCGCCACGTGCCACACCGTGGCGTGGCCCGACGCGAGAAGGTGCTCCGTGATCATGCGGGCACCGAGGTTCTGGTCCAGCGACACCCCCGGCAGGTCGAGGGTGTGGCCGCCTTCCACGGTGACCACGGGGCACGGTGCCTCCAATGCCGCCAGGGCGCGCACCGCGGCGCGTTGCGGAGTGACGGCGACGATGCCCTCCACGCCCCATCCGGCGAGGTGCTGCATGGCCTCGGCGAGAGCCGTCTGCGTGGCGGTCCGAAGCGTGACGGCGGACGTCAGGTAGCCGCGGTCCCGAGCGGCCTCCTGCACTCCCGCCACGGTGCTGGCGGGGCCGTGCAGAGTGGTGTTCACCGCGATGACGCCCAGCGTGTGGGTCCGGCGGGTGGCCAGAGCCCTGGCCGCCGAATTGCGGCGGTACCCCAGCTGCTCGATGACCTGAGTCACCGCGGCCCGGGTCTTGGCGCTGACGTTCGGGTGGTCGCTGAGCACCCGCGAAACGGTCTGATGGGACACGCCGGCGACGCGCGCGACGTCCGTCATCGTGGGCGCTCGCGAGACGTCTGGGAGCTGGGTCAACTCTCTTCCTTTCCTCATCGAGCGGCCTTCCCTCAAGGTACCGAACCAGCCGCGGCCCGCACACATCTCGGACCGACCGGAGGATTGTCGACCAGGTGTAGATGTTGGCGTTCACATTATGCAGCGTTGATCGCTTGTTGCGGGCAGGAATCTGCTCGTACCTCTTGAGATTGCAGCTTGTTAGCGCTCACAATCTGATCGGGGCCGCCCAGGTAGGCCAGTCGCGATGCCTGCTGCGCCCCGATCGGTCCAGCCCACTCATGCGCGACCGCGGGGCCTGCCGGACAGTGGTCCCGGAGAAACCCGCCGCGCATGCCGGAGAGACGGTGAGAGCGTAGTGAGCGAGAACTTCCTGGGGGACCTCCGTCGTGAGGTCCTCGCGGCCAACCTGCGCATCCCGGAGGCCGGTCTCGCCACCCTCACCTGGGGAAACGTCAGCGGAGTGGACCGGGAGGCCGGCGTCTTCGTCATCAAGCCGTCCGGGGTCTCCTACGCCGACCTCGCCGAGGAGGACCTGGTGGTGGTGGCGCTGGAGGACGGGCGGGTAGTCGAGGGGCACCTGAGGCCGTCCACCGACACCGAAACCCACCGGTGCCTCTACCGGGCCTTCCCCTCCATCGGGGGCGTCACCCACACGCACTCGACGCACGCCGTCGCCTTCGCCCAGGCGCGCCGCCCGATCCCCGTACTCGGCACGACGCACGCCGACACCTTCAACGGGCCCGTTCCCGTGACGGAGGACCTCACCGCCGAGCAGTGCGCGCGGGACTACGAGTACAACACCGGACAGGTGATCGTCGCCCGGCTCGACGGCGACCCCCGGCGGGCCGACGAGGTCCCCGGAGCGCTCGTCTCACGACACGGACCCTTCACCTGGGGTGCCACCGCGAAGGCGGCGCTGGAGAACGCCGTCGTCTGCGAGGCCGTGGCGGAGATGGCACTGCACACGCTGGCGCTGGGGTCCCGTCTCGGGGAAGCCTCCGAACCGCCGAAGCACCTGCTGGACCGGCACTTCACCCGCAAGCACGGACCGGACGCCTACTACGGCAACGCCCCTCACACCCCGAACATCTGAAGCCGCCGTCGTGGCAGTCGGCCCGCCTCGGCGAAAGGCGGGTCAACTCCCTCTTGGTTCAGGCATCTTGACGGTGCAGTCCGGCGCCTGGCTTCATTGGGAGCGCTCCCACTCCGCCCCCCACCCCCCGAGGAAGGCTTCACTGTGCCTCCTGTCACCTCCGCCCGCGGCGTGCCACGTCGCGCGGCCGCCGTGCTCGCCGGCCTCGCGCTGGCCGCTGGCGGCCTGTCCGCGACCGCCCTGACCGTTCCGGTCGCGGCTGCCGCCACCGTGGCAGCCGCTGCCGACACGCCCGTCCGGGTCAACCAGCTCGGCTACCTGCCCGACGGCCCCAAGCGGGCCACCGTGGCCAGCTCCGCGACCGCCCCGCTCGCCTGGCAACTGCGCGACGCCTCCGGCGCGGTGGCCGCCTCGGGCGCCACCACGGTGCGCGGCGCCGACCAGGCGTCCGGCCAGTCCACGCACCTGGTGGACTTCGGCGCGTACACCGGCACCGGCACTGGCTACACCCTGGTCGTCGGCGGCCAGACCAGCCACCCCTTCGACATCTCCGCATCGCTGTACGACGGACTGCGCGCCGACAGCATGTCGTTCTTCTACCAGCAGCGCAGCGGTATCGCGATCGACGCCGCCCTGGCGGGCGGCAGCGCGTACGCCCGCCCCGCCGGGCACCTGGGCGTCGCCCCGAACAAGGGCGACACCGGCGTCCCCTGCCAGGCCGGGGTGTGCGACTACCAACTGGACGTGCGCGGCGGCTGGTACGACGCGGGCGACCAGGGCAAGTACGTGGTCAACGGGGGAATCTCCGTCTGGGAGATGGTCAACTCCTTCGAAAGGGCCCGCCGTTCGGGCGGCGACGCGGCGCTCGGCGACGCGACGCTGAGGGTGCCGGAGCGCGGCAACGGGACGCCGGACGTGCTGGACGAGGCCCGTTGGGAACTGGAGTTCCTGCTGCGGATGCAGGTCCCGGCCGGGAAGCCGATGGCCGGGATGGCCTTCCACAAGATGCACGACGCCAAGTGGACTGCCCTGCCGACCCGGCCCGAACTCGACTCCGAACAGCGTGAGTTGCACAAGCCGTCGACCGCCGCGACGCTGAACCTGGCGGCCTCGGCCGCGCAGTGTGCCCGGGTGTACGCGCCGTACGACGCCGCGTTCGCCGCGCGCTGCCTGGACGCGGCCCGCCGCGCCTGGACGGCCGCCAAGGCCAACCCGAACGTGCTCGCCCTGGCGAGCGACAACACCGGCGGCGGTGCGTACGAGGACGCCGACGTCTCCGACGAGTTCTACTGGGCGGCGGCGGAACTCCTGGCCACCACGGGCGAGTCCCAATACCGGGACGCCGTCACCTCTTCCCCGCACCACACCAAGCCCGTCGACGCGTTCTGGTGGGGCGGCACCGCGACGCCCGGCCGCATCACCCTCGCCACGATCCCCGGCGTGACCCTGCCCGCCGACGACGTGTCCCGGCTGCGCGGCCTGCTGACCACGGCGGCCGATGGCCACCTGTCCACCATGTCCGGACAGGGCTACGCGGTGCCGCTCCCCGCCACCGGGTACGTGTGGGGCTCCAACAGCTCAGTCACCAACAACGCGATGGTGCTGGCCGTCGCGTACGAGATCACCGGGCAACAGCGTTACCGGGCCGGAGCGTTGGAGTCCCTGGACTGACTGCTCGGCCGCAACGCGCTCGACCTCTCCTACATCACCGGCTACGGCGACCGCTACTCCGAGAACCAGCACCACCGGTTCTGGGCGCATCAGAACGACGCCTCGCTGCCGCACCCGCCGGCCGGTTCCTTCGCGGGAGGGCCGAACGCCAGGCTGGAGGACCCGGTGGCCAAGGAGAAGCTGGCGGGCTGCGCACCGGCGGCGTGCTACGTGGACGACATCGGCTCGTACTCCACCAACGAGGTGGCCATCAACTGGAACGCCTCGCTGGCCTGGCTGGCGGCCTTCGCGGCTGAGCGGCGCAGCGCTCCGGCGGTGCCCGTGGTCCAGGTCGCACCGGCGGCCGTGACGGTCCCGGAGGGCGGCTCGGCGCCGGTGGGCGTGCGGCTCTCGGCCGCGCCCACGCAGAACGTGACGGTGACGGTGGCCCGGAACTCCGGCGACGAAGACCTGTCGGCAGCCGCGACCTTGGTGTTCACCCCGGCCGACTGGGCGACGGCGCAGCAGGTTTCGGTCCTCGCCGCGCAGGACGCCGACGCGTCGTCGGGCAGCGCGACGTTCACGGTCGGTGGTCCTGGAGTGCAGTCGGCGACGTTCACGGCGACGGAGGCGGACGACGACGCGTCGGCGGCTTCCTGCGCGGTGGCGTACCGGATCGACAACGCCTGGGGCAACGGTTTCACGGCGACGGTGACGGTGAAGAACACCGGAGCCTCGGCGATCTCCGGGTGGACCCTCGGCTGGAGCTTCGCGGGCGATCAGCGGATCACCAACGGCTGGAACGCCACGGTGAGCCAGTCGGGCAGCACGGTCACCGCCCGGGACGCCGGGTGGAACGGCACGCTGGCACCCGGCGGCAGCGTGAGCTTCGGCTTCCAGGCGACGTACTCGGGTACCAACGCGATCCCGGCGCGCTACACGCTGGGCGGTGCACTCTGCTCCTGAAAGCTCGTCATGCTCCGTCCGCCCGCCGACCAGGTGCAGAGGGCGGAGCGCGTCGGACAGACGGCGGAGTGGAGCCAGGATCATCCTGGCTCCACTCCATGGTGCGGGGCGTGTCACTACGGGAACTGTGCCCCTTGGCCAGGGCAGGTCGTCAGGTGCGGGTCCAGCGCTGGTTGCTGCCGTTCGAGCAGGAGTAGAGCTGGATCAGGGTGCCGTTGGCGGTGTTGTTGCCGGCGGCGTCGAGGCAGAGGCCGGACTGGACTCCGACGATGGATCCGTCGGAGTTGAGGCGCCATTTCTGGTTGTCGCCACCCCAGCAGCTGTAGATCTGGACCTTGGTGCCGCTGCCGGTGCCGGCGGCGTCCAGGCACTTGTTGCCGTAGACCCTGAGCTCGCCTGCGGCGGTGTGCGACCACTGCTGGTTGGTGCGGTTGTTGCAGTCCCACAGGTTGAGCTGGGTGCCGTCGGTGGTGCTGGCACCGGGCACGTCCAGGCAGCGGCCCGACCCGACGCCCTTGATCTGTCCAGAACCGGGCGAAGGGGTCGGAGTGGGAGTAGAGGATCCGGCGTTGAGTGCGTTGAGGACGGAGGAGTAGGCGGCCTTCTTGCTGCCGTCACCGTTGAACAGCAGCGGCGAGTGCTCCGGTCGCCAGGAGTCGGTGTCGCGCACCCCCCAGACGGTGATGCCGAGGCAGCGCGGGACGGCCAGGCAGTCGTTGGTCACGTTGGCGTAGGTCGTGCCCGAGGCGCCCTGGATGTCGAGCTCCGTGACGGCCACATCGACGCCGAGGGCGGCGAAACTCTGCAGGGTGGTACGGAAGTTGCTGTTGTAGGGGCTGTCGCTGTTGAAGTGCGACTGGAAGCCGACGCAGTCGATCGGTACGCCGCGCTGCTTGAAGTCCCGGACCATGGCGTACATGGCCTGGGTCTTGGCCCAGGTCCAGTTCTCGACGTTGTAGTCGTTGTAGCAGAGCTTGGCGGCCGGGTCGGCGGCGCGCGCGGTGCGGAAGGCGACCTCGATCCAGTCGTTGCCGGTCCGCTGCAGGTTGGAGTTGCGCCGGGCTCCCGAAGTGCCGTCCTCGAAGGCCTCGTTCACGACGTCCCACTGGCCGATCTTGCCCTTGTAATGGGCCATCACGCCGTTGATGTGGCTGGTCATCGCCTGGCGCAGCGTGCTGCCGCTGAGGTTCTGCATCCAGCCGGGCTGCTGGGAGTGCCAGGCCAGGGTGTGGCCGCGTACCTGCTTGCCGTTCTGCACCGCCCAGTTGTAGACGCGGTCGCCGGCGGCGAAGTTGAACTGGCCCTGCTGGGGTTCGGTGGCGTCGATCTTCATCTCGTTCTCGGGCGTCACCGAGTTGAACTCGCGGCCGGCGATCGTCGTGTACGCCGAGTCGCCCAGCCTGCCCGAGGCGATGGCGGTACCGAAGTACCGGCCGCTCTGCGCCGCCGCGCTGCCGAGCGTGCTCTCGGCGGCGTGTGACGTCGGCGCCACCAGCGCGGCGGCCGCACCGAGGACGCCGACGACCAGGGCCGCACACAGGCCGCCGGTCTTCCGGCGGACGGTGGGTGGGGGAATGGCTTGTGAGCCCATGAATGAGCCTCCAGAAAGAAATCGCGGAAGGGTTGGATCGCGGCATGGTGAATCCGCGTGAACGACGCCCGCGTCCATGGGAAAGGGACGCTCATGAGCGCGTAGAGATCCGAGGACGGCGCCCGGAACCGGACACGGACGGGCCACACCGCCTCGCCCATCAGTCTGGAAACCCAGCCGAAACAAGTCAAGAGTTTCGAAAGCATTTCGATAATCTGTCTCTCGGGGGCGCTTAGTGGTCCCTTTTCATTGAATTGTCCTCATCGAAAGTATTTCGATGAGGACAATTCAATCGGGATCTGACGGAAAGCTGTAAACGAGCATTTCCTTCAGTCGGCATCGCCGGTAATGGCGGCCTGGTCACGGCGGCCTAGGTCAGCGCACGCCCGTGTTGAACCCCAGTGCGGGGTTGGCGTTCCGGACGAGGGACTTGGCCTGCTCCGGCCACCACACGCCGGCCGCGGGATCGACGATGCCGTACTCCGGGTCGATGGTGCCGCCCGGGATGCCGCGGTTGCACTGGCCGTCGGACTGACCAACCGTCTTGATCCACAGGTAGGCGTCGACGAGCGGGACGCCGGTGTTCGCGGTCGGCCGGTCGCCGACGCCGCGACCCGGGGCGTTGCACCAGGTTTGCGGGTCGCCGCTGTACTTGCCCGCGGGCGGGGTCCAGGCGCCCTGGCCGTTGCGGCTCGTGTCGACGACCAGGTGGGTGAGCTCCTGCGTGGGCGGGGTACCGACGTTCTGCTGGAACCAGCGGTCGGTCCAGTGCCACGTGGACGGATCGTCCACGTTCACGGAGTTTCCCGGCTGCCCGTCGTTCGGCGCTGCGGGTGAGTAGTACTGGCTCGCGCACCAGTCGGCGTGCCCCCTGGCCCAGTCCGGGCCCTTGGTGGCGAACCACAGGCACTGGGAGACCCAGGTGCCGTAGTGGGTGGACAGGCCGGTGGCCAGATAGTTGGAGACGTTCAGCGAGAAGCCCTGGGTGCGGGTGACGCCGGCCTGGAGGAGGCGTTGTGCGATGTCGCCGACGCTGCGCCAGTGGCTGTTGCCGGCGTCCAGGTAGACGACGCTGTTCGGCTGCCGCCCCAGGGCGTCGATCGCGTGGTTGAGGTCGGCGAAGCGTCCTGTGGTGATCGCGCCGGTGGGGTCGCTGCCGGGACCGCAGTCGGAGGGGAGGTTGGCCAGCCCGTCCGGTTCGAGAATGACGACGGCCTTGCTGCGGCCGAGCCCCCGGGCGAAGGCGCTGATCCAGGCCTGGTACTCGGCGTCCGACTGCGCACCGCCGGAGGAGTACTGGGAGCAGTCGCGCAGCGGGATGTTGTAGGCCACCAGGACGGGAACCGTCCGGGTTCGCTCGGCTCGGCGCACCAGGTCGCGTACGCGGGATTCGACCTGCTCCGGGGTGCCGTCGGTGAACCAGGCAGCCTCTGGCCAACTGGCCAGCTTCGCCATGGACTTGGCGCCCTCGAAGTCCCGGTGAAGGAAGTCGGTGACGGCCTGGTGGGCTGCGTCGCTGTCGGGATCGACGTAGAAGCGGGTGTTCGTGGGAAGCGTGTGGGAGGCCGGCGCGGAGCTCGCCTCGGCAGAGGCCGGGGCGGCGGCGCCGAGGAGCAGCGCGAGCGCGCTCGCTGCCAGGGCTAATCGGTGCAGGGGGATGCGCACGGGGTTCCTTCGGTAGGGGTTCGGCCTTCGGCGAGGGAAGGGGGGTCAGTAGCCGTAGATCATCTTGTAGGCGACCTCCGGCAGGAACTGCCCGGCCGAGGAGCCGGCCCCGACGCCGCAGTTGCCGTCGGACTCGCCGGGGACCTTGATCCACAGCAGCATCTCGGCACCGCCGCCGCGCTGGCTGGGAGTGCCGATCCGGCGGCCTGCGGGGTTGCACCACTGGCCGTTGGAACCGTTGCCGTTGCGGCTGGTGTCGACGACGAACGGCTTGGTGTAGCCGTATGAGCCCAGGGCGGAGTTGACCGCATTGCCGTAGGAGGTGTTCTGGCCGGTGGTGAAGTAGTTGGAGACGTTCAGCACGAAGCCGCGTGCCCCGCCGACACCGGCGGCGGCGAGCTGGCGCGCCATGGTGGTGGCGTCGACCCAGCCGGGGTTCCCGGCGTCGAGGTAGACCCAGGTGTTGGGTGCCTTGGCCTTGAACTGGTCGATCGCGTTCTTCAGCATGGCGTTGCGCTCGGCGATCTGGGCGGCCGTCATGCAGCTCTCGTGGCCGAGCGCGTCGGGTTCGAGGACGACGACGGCCGGGCGGCTGCCGATGCCACTGGCGAAGGCGGCGATCCAGGCGTCGTACGCGGCGCGGCTCCCCGCGCCGCCGCCGGAGTGACCGGCGCAGATGTCCCGGTGGGGGATGTTGTACGCGACCAGGATCGGCAGCTTGTCGTAGGAGTCCGCGCGGCCGACGTAGGCGCCGGTTGCCGTGCCGATGTCGCCGCTCCAGTTCCCGAACCAGCGGGCTGCCGGGGTGTTGGCGATGGACGTCCGGATCGCCGCCGCCCGCCCGTCGCCGGGGTTCGCGTTGGTCCACCGCAGGGCGGAGTTGTCGGGGTCGGCGTAGAAGCCGCTGGTCATGGTGGTCGGGTCGGCGGCGTACGCCGGGCCCGCGTTGATCACGGCGAGGCCGGCGGCTAGGACACCGGCCAGCAGGGCGGATGTGGCTCGGACGGGCTTGCGCATGGTTCTTCCTCCGGTGGGGTGGGGAAGTGGAAGCGCTTCCAGTTTTGATGAGGGGCGGGACAGCGCTGATGGGATGATTGGGCGGGTCGTCAGGGTGTGTCAAGAGGTTGAACACGGAAGTACCGCTGGGGGCCGGTGGGGCGCGACAAGTTGGAAGCGCTACCAAATCGAGACCAACGGCATCGTCCGCGCGCAGGTCCGAAGTCGGGACGGCGCATGGAATCATGGCCGCTGTTGGCCGTCCGCGTGAGCGCGAGGAGCAGTTCTTCCATGGAGCCGTCACACAAGCGCATGCCGACTCTCGACGAGGTGGCCGCACGTGCCGGTGTGTCGCGCACTGCGGCCTCCCGGGTGATAAACAACGCCCCGCACGTCAGCCGCGCCAAGCGGGAGGCGGTCCAACGGGCGGTGCGCGAACTGGACTTCGTGCCCAACCCCTCCGCGCAGGCCCTCGCGAGCCGCAGGGTCGGAGCGGTGGTGCTGGCGGTCTCCAGCGACGAGCCGGGGCTGTTCGCGGATCCGTTCTTCGCGGAGGTCATCGTCGGCGTCAGCGCGGCGCTGGAGCAGACCGAACTGGAACTGATCCTGCTGCTGGCCAACACCCCGCGCGGCCGGGAGAGGTTCGAGCGGTTGCTGCGCTCCCGCCGGGCCGACGGCGTCATGCTGATGGCGCTGCGGGGCGACGATCCGCTGGGACGCCTGGGCGAGGAGGTCGATCTCCCCGTCGTCTTCGGCGGACTCCCGCTCACCGGCGAGCCCACCTGGTACGTGGACGCCGACAACCGGGGCGGCGCCCGCCTGGCCGCCGAGCACTTCGCGCGCACCGGCCGCCGACGCCCCGTCATGATCACCGGACAGGTGGACACCAGGGCCTCCGTCGCGCGGGAGGAGGGGTTCACCGACGGTCTGACGCTGTCCGGCCTGCCGCTGCTCGGTGTCGAGCCCGGGCAGTTCACCGAGGACGGCGGCGCCGAGGCGATGGAGCGACTGCTCCGGGCGCACCCCGATCCCGACGCGGTGTTCGCGGCCTCCGACGCGATGGCCATCGGCGCTCTGCGCACCTTGCGGGAACGGGGGCTCCGGGTTCCCGAGGACGTCGCGGTGATCGGCTTCAACGACCTGGCGAGCGCCCGGCACACCAGCCCGCCGCTGACCACGGTCCATCAGCCGGTGCGGGCGCTGGGCCAGGAGATGGCCAGGATGCTGGTCAGTGCCATCGAAGGACACCGCCCCACCCCGCTGATCCTCCCGACCCGCCTGACCGTGCGCGAGTCCGCCCCCGATCTGCCCGCGTCGGCCTGATCGGCGGGCGCTTCCGGCAGGGCCGGCCCGATCTGACGGGAGCGCCTCCCACTCGATTTCCCGTCGCCGCGATCGGCCTGCGGCGATCGGGAGACTCGGCGCCGGGTCAGATGAATCGCCACAGGTGGTCGCTGGTGCCGTTGTCGTCCCAGAGGACGGTCTGTGCTCCCTGGGTGGTGGAGGCGCCGGAGACGCCGAGGACGCGGCCGCTGTTGGCGCACTGGATCCTGAAGGTGTCGCCGCCGCCGTGGCGCAGGCGCCACCGGTGGTCGGCGGCGCCGTTGTCCGCCCACTGGACGATCCGGGCGCCGTTGGCGGTGTCGCCGTTCTCCACGGCGAGGACCTTGCCGCTGTGGGAGTTGCGCAGGCGCAAGTGGCCGCCGGTGTCGATTACGGCCGTCCAGAGATGGTCGGCGGTGCCGTTGTCGTCCCACTGGATGGCGAGGCCGCCGTCGGCGGTGGACATGTCCCGCACACCGAGTACCCGCCCGCTGGCGACGTTCTGGATGCGCCTGGCGCCGTCGGGGACGAACTGCCACTGGCCGGCGGGGGCGCCGGTGTCGGGCACCTGTACGGCTGCGGCGCCGTTGGCGGTGGAGCCGCCTTCGATGCCCAGCAGCTTGCCGGTGTGGACGTTTTGAAGCTTGTGGTAGCCGTTGCCGGCGTCGACGACGGTCCAACGGTGGTCGGCGGTGCCGGTGTCGGCCCACTGGAGGACCGGGGCGTTGTCGGCGGTGGACATGTCCTTCACGCCGAGGACCTTGCCGCTGTTGAGGTTGCGCAGCCGCAGTGCGGTGCCGTCCACGAGGAGGGTCCAGACGTGGTCGGCGGTGCCGGAGTCGGTCCACTGCAGGGCGAGGCCCCCGTCGGCGGTGGACATGTTCCGGATGCCGAGGACGAGCCCGCTGGCCGCGTTGACGAGACGGAAGCCGGGACTGTCGGTCCGCCAGTAGACGCTGTAGTTGAAGCCCTGGGCGTCGTGGAAGGGGGCGAGGTCGACCTTCGTCCCGTTGGCGGTGGCCGTGAAGGCGAGGGCGGTGCTGCTGGTTCGGGTGATCGAAGAGGGGTCCAGGGCCGGGAGGGAGGACAGCGTGGTGCTGCCGTAGTTGCCGGCGAGGACGGCGGGGCCGTACGTGATCGCCGCGACACCGGGGCTGTCGTTGGCGGCCTGGAGGGCCACGCGCATGGGGAGCTTCACGGTGACGGTGTCGCCCGAGGTCCAGGACCGGGTGAGCGTGGCGTAGCTGCCCGGACTGGCAGTGACGGCCTGGGCGACGCCGTTGACGCTGAGGGTGGCGCCCGAAGTCCATCCGGGGATGCGGACGCGCATCGACCAGGTCCCGCCGACGCCGCCGGTGACCTTGAGCGTCGTGGTGTCGTCTGCCGGGTAGGAGGTGGTCTGGGTGACGGTGATGCCTCGCTGGGTCCAGCTCAGGACGGAGGGGAGGAACAGGTTCACGGTGAGGGTGGTGCTGCCGTCGTGGAAGTAGATGGAGTCCATCAGCTTCGTGTTGGACTCGATGCCCGTTCCCTGGCAGCACCAGAACGTGCCGTAGTCGGTGCTCCAGGTGCCGCCGCCCCAGGCCGGGCCCTTGCCACGGCGGCCGCCCGGGTTGAGGGGGGTGAAGTAGGTGACGTGCCCGTGGGGGTCGGCCGGGTTCTGGGCGCCGATGACGTGGTTGAGCAGTGCCTTCTCGTAGAAGTCGAAGTACGACGCCCGGCCGGGGTCCAGCTGCCACAGTTCTCGGGTCAGCTTGAGCATGTTGTAGGAGTTGCAGAGCTCGCAGGTGTCGGGGACGAGGAAGCCGGAGATGGCGTTCGGGGCTCGGAAGTGTTCCGCCTGGCTGTTGCCGCCGATGGCGTACGTGTGCGAGGTGGTGCAGATCGTCCACGCGTTGGCGGCGATGTCGCGGTAGCGGGTCGTCCCGGTGGCCTTGTACTCGCGGACGGCTCCGATCCACTTGGGCACCTGCGTGTTGGCGTGCAGACCGTTCAGCTGGTCCAGGTTCGCGGCGAGGGGGTCGAAGACCGCCGCGTGGTCGAACCGCTGGGCGGTGGTCAGCCAGCGTGCGTCGCCGGTCTGTTGGTGGAGGTCGGCCAGCACCTCGTTCATGCCGCCGAACTCGACGCCCATCAACGACTGCATCCTGCTCTGGCTGAGCGCTGCGGTGCGCCGGTCGACCCAGCCGGCGAGCGCGAGGAGCACGTCGCGGGCCTGCGTGTTGCCGATGAGGCGCCACACGTCGAGCAGACCGGCCATGGTCTTGTGGACGCAGTAGTACGGGACGTTGCCGTTGTTCAGTGTGCCTGCTTCGAGGCTGGTGAAGTCGGCCTCGGGAAAGCCCGACAGGTAGCCGGCGGAGAAGCCCGCGGTGGAGTTGTTGGCTTGGCACTTGGCGAGTTCGGCCACCATGCGGTCGGCCTTGTCGCGGCAGGTGGTGTCCCCGACCGCGGCGTAGGCCTGGGCCCATGCCGTGAGGAAGTGGCCCTGCACGTGGGTGCGGAAGGGGAACGCCGGGTCGTCCCATCCTCCGGTCGGGGCCGCGGCGTTGGTGGAGAGCCGGTGGTTGGCGCGGAAGTTGTACAGCAGGCGGTCGACGTCGATGAAGCGGAGATAGGCCAGGGTGCGGTTCTGATTGTCGAGCCAGCGGCTGCTGGTGAGCTGGACCTGACCCAGGTCGAACGGGAACGTCGACACTCCGAAGTCGGACCTGACCGGGGGTGTCTGCGCCGCCGCGGAGACGGTGCCCAGTACGGGGCCGACAGCGGCGGCCACGGCCGCGACGCCGGTCGCCTTGATCATGGCGCGGCGGCTTAAGGGGGGAACCGGCATGGCGAACTCCGTGGTCCGTGGGGGATGGGGGCGCCGCGCACATGGCCTGTCGGGCTTCGACCGGGGGCTGTGAGGTCGGCGCGGCGGCTGCCTGCTGCGCACGAGTGTTAACGCTCACAATTGACGTGTCAATACTTTCGACGGGCGGCGGCGGCAGGGCCGTCCCGCGCACCGCGCGCAGTTGGTCCGGGCGATCGGTCCGCTCCGGCGGCGTACATCGCGGCCACGTCCACCGAGGTCAACGGGGGTCGTCTGGGCGGGACGCGAGGCGCGAACGGGCAGGTGGCGGAGGCTGACCACCACCTGCCCGCGGCGCCAGCGATGTCAGCGCCTGCCCGGCGGTTCCGGTGGGGCCGGGTACGTGATGTCGAACGACGTGAAATGGGCTTGGTTGGTGGAGGGACGACCGTTGGAGGTGGCGTAGAGGCCGAGCTGGATGCTGGTGAACAGCGGGGTCAGGAAGGTGGCTTCGACGGTGGTCAGGTCCTGCCAGGCTCCGTCGGGCGCCGCGTGGGCGAAGGTGTGGCTGAGCCCGCGGATGCGGACCCCCAGGCGAACGGGGCCCGGGGGGACCCGAACGCCGGCCAGGACCTCGGCCCCGCGGCGGAGGATGAGTCCTTCCGCGGTGCGGAGGAAGAGGAGATGGGCCTCGTCGTCCAGGACCACGGCGAGGCCCGCCTGTTCCTCCGGTGCGGTGGGGGCGAAGCGCAGCTCGGTGGAGACGTCGCAGTCGGGCTGCTCCTGTGGGCGGGCCAGGAGGGAAGGGGTGGTGCGCTCGCCCAGGCGTTCGGGGCGGAGCTGGAGGCGGAGCCCGTCGCCGGTGGTCCAGAACCGCGCGGGTGGGGTGCGCAGGGTGCTCCAGTCCGCGCCGAGCGTGGCGAAGTCGTCGTGGACGGGGCGGCGGAGGTCCGTGTGGGCGACGGGGGAGAAGACCGGCCAGCCCGCGTCCCAGGTGATCCGGCTGAGGAAGGTCTCGCGGCCGAGGGCGGAGCCGGGGCGGACGCCCAGGAGGACGGCCCGCCAGTCGCCGTTCGGGGTTTGGACGAGGTCGGCGTGCCCGGTGCAGGTGACCGGACCCTTGGCGGGCGGTAGCACCGGATTGCCGGGGGCGCCCTCGTAGGGGCCGGTCACGCGGGTGGAGCGGGCGGCCACCACGCTGTGGTCCACATCGGTGCCGCCCTCGGCGGTGACCAATAGGTAGGTGCCGCCGGTCTGGTAGAGGTGCGGGGCCTCCGACCATCGGGCGTCGGGGTGGCTCCCCGACCACAGGACGTACTCGGGTCCCGTCAGCCGTCGTTCCCGGGGGAGGTATTCGCGCATCCAGATCTCGGTGCGGCCCGCGGCCTCGTCCACGACTCGTGCGGCCGTGAACCAGGCCCGGCCGTCGCCGTCGCCGTCCCGGTCGCCGTCGCCCTCCCCGTCCCCCTGCCCTTCGCCCTCGTCCGGTCCGTCGTCGAAGAACAGCGAAGGGTCGAAGCCCTCGCCCTCCAACCATTGGGGTTCCGACCACGGCCCCGCCGGGTCGGTCGCCGTGACGACGAAATGGCCGGGGCCGTCCATCAGCGTGCAGACGAGGTGGAAGACCCCGTCATGGTGCCGGATCGTCGGTGCGAACAGACCCCGTGAGGGCTCGCACCCGTCGAGGTCGAGCTGGGACGCCCGGTCGAGCGCGGAGCCGATGCGCCGCCAGTTCACGAGATCGCGGCTGTGGAACACGGGCAGGCCGGGGAACCATTCGAAGCTGGACGTCACCAGGTAGTGGTCCGCTCCCACCCGGCAGACGGACGGGTCGGGCCGGAACCCGGGCAGCACGGGATCACCGAAGACGGGGTCATCGCACGACGTGGTCATGGAACCGGGACGATCTCGACCGGAACGGACAGCACCCGGTCGGCCGCGGGGTGGCGTACGGGGCCCTCCAGAGTGAAGGAGCCGTGGAGCGGAAGATCGCCGCTGGACCGTCCGACGGCCACGCCGATCTCCCCGGGCTCCACTCTTCTGCGCAGGTCCAGCCCGGTGAAGGAGGTCCGGTCGGCATGGACCGAGAAGGTGACCCGGGCGGCCGCGCCCGGCCGCAGCTCGACCCTGGCGAATCCGGCGAGCCACCGCTGCGGCCGGACGACGGACGCCACGGGATCGGAGAGGTACAGCTGGACCACTTCGGTCCCGGCCACCTCGCCGACGTTGCGCACGGTGACCGAAACGGAGACGGCCCCGTCCGTCGCGGCGACGGGATCCACGGAGAGCTCCGAGCAGGTGAAGCTGGTCCAGCTCAGCCCGTGCCCGAAGGGGAACAGCGGGGTCGGGTCCACCGAGCTCCATTCGGTGTGCCCGCCTAGCCGGGCGTGCAGGTAGGTGCCGGGCTGGCCGCCGGCCTGGCGGGGGATGGAGACGGGCAGCCGCCCGGACGGTTCCGCGGCCCCGCTGATGATCCGGGCCAGCGCCGTCCCGCCCTCCTCGCCGGGGAAGAAGGCCTGCACCACGGCCGATGCGCGCTCGGCCAGCGTGCCGAGTGCGTAGGGCCGTCCGGAGACGAGGACCAGAACGGTCGGCACCCCGGAGTCCAGAACGGTGTCGGCGAGCGCGGCCTGGTCGCCGGGCAGGTCGAGGGTCTCGGCGTCGCAGCCTTCTCCGGAGGTGCCCCGGCCGAACATGCCGGCCCGGTCCCCGAGTACCAGCACGTTCACGTCCGGATCGTCGTCGGTGACTGCGAACCCGCCAGCGGTGAGCGCCTCACCGAGCGTCGGGATGTGCAGCCCGAGGTCGCCGGGCAGCGCGACGTGGTTGGGGAAGGAGTAGCAGCCGAGGAAGGACTGGGGGTCGTCCGCGTACGGCCCGCTGATCGCGACCCGGCACGGCCGCAGCGGCAGGATGCCGTCGTTGGCGAGCAGCACGGTGGACCGTTCGGCCAGGAGCCTGGCCAATGCCCGGTTTTCCGGCGGGTCGAGGTCGACCGGCTCGGGCTTGACGGGTTCCCAGCCGGGGTCGAGCAGGCCGAGCTCGGCCTTCTGCAGCAGGACCCGTTCCGCGGCCCGATCGATGAGTTCCTCGGACACGACTCCCGACCGGACGAGTTCGGTCAGCGGCTCGCCGTAGCAGCGGGCCGTGGGCAGCTCGACGTCGATTCCGGCGGTCAACGCCAGCGAGCCGGCCGCGCCCCGCGATCCGGTGACGCCGTGCCGGGTCTCCAGGAAGGAGACGGCGTAGTAGTCGGCGACGACCACACCACTGAAACCGAGCTCACCCCTCAGCAGTTCGGTCAGCAGCCGTGGATCGGCGGCCACCGGGACGCCGTCCACGTCGGTGTAGCTGTTCATCACCGACCGGGCGCCCCCCTCGCGCAGCGCCCGTACGAAGGGCTCGACCAGTACGTCGGCGAACTCGCGCGGCCCCGAGGAGACGGGGGCCATGTTCCGGCCGCCGCGCGAGGCCGAGTACCCGGCGAAGTGCTTGAGCGTCGCCACGATCCCGGCGCCCTCCAAACCCTGCACGTAGGCGGTGCCGATCGCTCCGACGAGATAGGGATCCTCGCCGATGCACTCCTCGGTCCTGCCCCACCGGTAGTCGCGGACCACGTCGAGCACCGGAGCCAGCCCTTGGTGGACGCCGACCTGCCGCATCCCCGCCCCGATGGCAGCGGCCATCCGGCGCACGAGCCCGGGATCGAAGGAGGCTCCCCAGGCCAGTGGCCCGGGGAAGACCGTCGCCCCGAACGTCATGAACCCGGTCAGGCACTCCTCGTGAGCGACCGCCGGGATCCCGAACCGGCCGGATCCGGTCACCTGCCGCTGGAGCGAGGCGAGCCGCTCCATCCCGGCCTCCGCGGCGATCGGCGCGGTGCCGTACACCCGGGTGAGCTGGCCGAGCCCGTGGGCGACGATGTCGTCCAGGCCGGGCGCGGACTCGCCGGAATCGTCCTCCATCGGCGCGACCGGTGTCCCCGGATCCGAGGGCAGCGCCCAGAATCCGGTGAGCTGACCCGCCTTCTCTTCCAGCGTCATCCGTTTCAGCAGATCGGCGACTCGTACGGACACGGGTATGAGGGGGTCACGCCAGGGCTCGGTCAAGGAGTTCTCCTAGGGACTTCGACGACACGACCTAGTGCTGTGGCCGGGAAGGTTTGCCGGGTCGCGGTGTTCGGTGCGGTGCTTCGCAAGGCGGAGGACCACGCCTCGTACTGGACGTACCGGTGTGGTCCGACAACGCGGCGAGGTGCCGTGCCGGGCGCCGCGACCCGGTGGACCTTTCCGGTCACAGCACTAGAGACGGGGCGGGGCGGTGGAGAGCCGGACCTTGAGCTCGGTCGAGAGCTCCATCCGGGGGCTGACCAGGGGCTGGCCGTCCAGGAGCTGGAAAAGTGTGCGGGCGGCGAGCCGGCCCATCTCCTCCAGCGGCTGGCGCACCGTCGTCAGCGGCGGTGACAGCCATTCGCACATCGGCAGGTCGTCGAAGCCGACCACGCTGAGGTCCTGGGGGATGCTCAGCCCGCCCTGCCGGGCGGCTTCG
Source organism: Streptomyces sp. ICC1 (assembly GCF_003287935.1). GTDB lineage: Bacteria > Actinomycetota > Actinomycetes > Streptomycetales > Streptomycetaceae > Streptomyces > Streptomyces tritrimontium. The sequence goes on along the minus strand of NZ_CP030287.1, from coordinate 1,192,019 downwards.
TAGACGCCCATCGCCTGCTGGTCGCTGCCGGCGAAGATGGCGGTCGGGGGCTCGGGAAGGGCGAGCAGTTCCTGGGCGCGCCGGAACCCGCCCTCGTGCTGGAAGTCGCCGAACCGGATCAGGTCGCGGTCGACCTCGATCCCGGCCCGCTCCAGCGCGGCGCGGTACCCGTCGATGCGGGCCTGGCTGCAGAGCATCTCCTTGCGCCCGCCGATCGCGGCGATCCGGCGGTGCCCCAGCTCCAGCAGGTGCTCGGTGGCGGCGAGGCCGCCCGCCCAGTTGGTGGCGCCGATGCTCGGCACACCGTTGCCCGGCAGGTCGATCGGGTCGATGACCACCAGCGCCACCCCGGCCTGTTCGACCTGGGCACGCTGGGCCTGGGTGACCGAGGCGGTGACGAGGATGACGCCGTCGCTGTGGTGCAGGACCGGCAGGGCGGCCCAGCTCGACGGCGTGGCCTCGCCCGGCGGGACGAGCGACACGACGGTGCCGACGCTCCGCTGGGCGCACTCGGCCTCGACACCGCGCAGTATCTCCACCGCCCACGCGCTGTCCAGACCGCCGATGATCAGGTCGACCAGGCCGGACCTGCGGGCCCTCGCCTGCCCACCGGGGTGGAGGTAGTTGTGGGAGCGCAGCAGGCCCTCGATCCGTTCGCGTGTCGAGGGTGCGACATCGGAGCGACCGTTGACCACCTTCGACACGGTGGCCTGGGACACCCCTGCCTCCGCGGCGATGAGGGCCAGGGTCGGACGCTGCTCGCTCAACTTCTCTCCTCTGTGTGGACGTTCTGGGCTGACGACGGGTATCGCAAACTTTCGAAGAGTTTCCGGTCGGCGCGACCAGGTTGTCAAGCTCCAAGTGCGCTGAGGCAGAGGGGAATTCAGTAAGAAGGCTTGACCGGGGGGCCGCGCGTTCCTAGTTTGTGGCAGCACCGAATCGAGGATGTTGCGAAACAGTTTCGAAATCGAACCGCATTCCCCACCCCGGAGGTCCCATGGCCAGCACACCCCCGAGCCGACGAAGCTTCCTCGCGCTCTCGGGCCTGACCGCTCTGTCCGTCTCGCTGACCGCGGCCTGCGGCGGCGGGGACTCCGGCTCGGGGCCGGCGGCCGACGGCAAGGTGGCCTTCGCGTGGTGGAACATCGCCACGACGGAGCCGGGAAAGTCCCTCTTCCCGCAGATCTCCTCGGCGTTCACGGCCGCCCACCCGAACATCACGATCAAGACCACCTCGTTGGAGAACGAGGCGTTCAAGTCCAAGCTGACGGCCATCACCTCGTCGGGCAAGCTCCCCGACGTCTTCCAGACCTGGGGCGGCGGCGTGCTGCAGCAGCAGGTCGACGCGGGGCTGGTCGAGGACCTCACCGACGTGTTCGGCTGGTCGTCCGAGCTCACCCCGGTCTCGCTGCAGGCCTATCAGTTCGAGGGCCGGACCTACGGGGTGCCCTACGACGTCGGCATGGTCGGCTTCTGGTACAACAAGAAGCTCTTCGCCAAGGCCGGGATCACCGCTCCGCCGGCCACCTGGGCCGAGCTCCTCGAAGACGTCAAGAAGCTCAAGGCGGCGGGTGTCACTCCGATCGCCCTCGCGGGCAAGGAGAAATGGCCCGGCCACTACTACTGGGCCTACCTCGCGATGCGCGTCGCAGGCCTTCCCGCGCTGCAGCAGGCAGCGATCACCAAGGACTTCACCGGCGCCGGCTTCGTCCAGGCAGGCACCCACCTCAAGGAGCTGGTCGACCTCCAGCCGTTCCAGACCGCCTTCCTCGGCGCCGGCTACGCCACCCCCGGCGGCCAGGCCGCGACCATGGGCAACGGCCAGGCCGCCATGGAGCTGATGGGGCAGTGGGGACCGTCGGTGCAGAAGGACGCGGGCGCCGACCTCGGAGCGGACCTGGGCTTCTTCCCCTTCCCGACGGTCGATGGCGGAGTCGGCCGGGCCACCGAGGTGTTGGGGGGCGGCGGCGGCTTCGCGCTGCGCAAGGGCGCCCCGAAGGAGGCCCTGGACTTCCTGAAGTTCCTCGTTCTGGAGAACGAGTCCAAGCTGCTGGCCTCCAACGGCTATCTGCCGGTGGTCAAGGGCGCGGAGAGCCAGCTCACCGACCCCAACAGGAAGGCGGTGGCCGACAGCCTGGTCAAGGCGACGGGATTCCAGCTCTACCTCGACCAGGCCTACCCGCCGGCGGTCGGCCAGGAGGTCAACGACAGCGTCGCCGACCTCATCGCGGGCAAGAAGACGCCCGAGCAGGTCACCAAGTCGATAACCGAGGCTGCGAAGGGTGCCTAGCTCCGTGTCCACCCTGACCAAGGAGCGGACGCAGGACGCCGGACCGGTGGGCCCGCCCGCCCCGGCACGGTCGCTCCTGCGCGGTTTGGCAGGCTGGGCGTCGGTCGCCTGGTTCCTCGTCCCGGCTCTGGTCCTCTTCCTCGTCTTCGTCCTCGCCCCGATCGCGGTCGCCGTCTACACCGGCTTCTTCAAGTGGGGCGGGGTCGGCCCCCTGGAGGAGTTCGTCGGCTTCGGGAACTACGCCACCCTCTTCCGGGATCAGGTCTTCCTCGGTGATCTGGAGCGCGGGGTGTACCTGATCACGCTGTCGATCACGGTGCAGTTGCCGTTCGCGCTGTTCACCGCCGTCCTGCTCAACCAGAGGCTGCGCGGCCGGGCCGTCTACCGGATGCTGTTCTTCGCGCCGTACATCCTGTCCGAAGTGGTCACGGCGGTCCTCTTCACGATGATCTTCCTTCCCGGTGGCGGCATGGCCGACCATCTCGCGGGCGCCCTCGGCCTGGAGGGGTTGCAGGGAAAGTGGCTCGCCGACCCCTCGACGGTCATGCCGACCCTGTTCGTCGTCATGACCTGGAAGTACTTCGGGTTCCACATGATGCTCTTCCTCGCCGGGCTGCAAAGCATCCCGGGCGAGATCCTCGAGGCCGCCTCCATCGACGGCGCCGGCGCCTGGCAGCGCTTCCGGCACGTGACGCTGCCGTTGCTCGGCCCGACGATCCGGATCAGCGTCTTCCTTTCGGTCATCGGCGCCATCCAGCTCTTCGACCTCGTCTGGGTCATGACCGCGGGCGGGCCCAACCACTCCTCCGAGACGATGGCGATCTCGATGTTCCAGTTCGGATTCAAGCGCTACCAGGTCGGCTACGCCAGTGCGATCAGCGTGGTGCTGTTCATGATCAGTCTGATCTTCTCCCTCTTCTACCAGCGGTACGTTCTGCGCCGTGACCTGAGCGGGGCCGTCACCACGGGAGGTGGCCTGTGAACGCCCGCAGAACGGCCCGCGGTCTGTCGCTGCACGCCGTGGTCTGGCTGATCGGCGCGTTCGTCGTCGTGCCGCTGGTCTACGCGGTGATCTCCGGGTTCAAGAGCACCGGCGAGCTGACGACCAACCCGTTCGGGCTGCCCGAGCACTGGAAGACCGGCAATTACACCGGCATCCTCGGCGACGGAATGTTCTGGCGGCAGATCGCCAACAGCGCGGGCATCGCGATCGGCACGGCATGCTGCACGGTGGCGGTCTCCGCGATGGCGGCGTTCGTACTGGCCCGCTACGCCTTCCGGGGCAGAGAGCTGTTCTACACGCTGTTCACGATCGGGCTCATGTTCCCGTTCGCGGTGGCCGTCCTGCCGCTGTTCCTGCTGCTGCGCAACTTCGACCTGCTCGACAACCCGCTCGGAGTGATCCTCCCGCAGGCGGCCTTCGGGCTCCCGATGACGATCATCATTCTGCGCGGGTTCTTCCGGACCATCCCCGCAGAGGTAGAGGAGGCGGCCGTCATGGACGGCTGCGGCAAGTTCCGCTTCTTCTGGAAGATCCTGCTGCCGATGGCACGTCCGGCGCTCGGCACGGTCTCGGTGCTCGCGATCGTCGCGAGCTGGAACAACTTCTTCCTGCCGCTGCTGGTGTTCAACGACCCCCAATGGCAGACGATCCCGGTCGGCGTCCAGCAGTTCCAGGGCCAGTACTCGACCGACTACGCACTCGTCCTCGCCTACATCGTGCTCGCCATGGTCCCCGCCCTCGCCTTCTACGCCGTCGCCGAGCGGCAGCTGATCGGCGGACTGACAGCGGGCGCCACCAAGGGCTGACCCGCCCCGTGTGACCTCCACCCCCGAGGAGACGCCGTGAAACGCCTGGTCGCATCGACCGCAGTCTTGTTAGCGCTAACAACACGAGCTTTGGCCGGCCTCTTATCAACATTTTCAGCTGCCGACCAGGCTGGAGGTGCCGGGCGGCGTGGGCGGCGCGGTGCGGGCGAGGCTGTTGCTGTCCGGGGTCGGGCAGGGATCGGCGGGCGTCGTCCCGGGCGGGGTCGCGGGTCCGGCGGGGATGCCGGCGGCCGGGTCGAAGGGCGGCGGCACCTGGGGCGCGCGGTCCTGGGCGCCGTCGTCGCCGGTCTTGCGCTCGAGCCAGGTGTTGTCGGCCATGTTGACGATGACCAGGTTGTTGATCACCTGCACGGTCGGTTCGATGACGACGACCTGGGCGGGCTGGTAGCCCGCCCAGGCGTCGCCCTTGAGCACCGGGGCGCCCTTGGCCGCACGCGGTGCGAGCAGCGGGTTTCCGCAGGCGCAGCGGACGCGGGGCATTCCGTGGCCGTCCACGAGGACGGCGGTGCCCGCCTGCAGGACGGACTGGAAGGCGGTCGGGCCGCCGCCGGCGAAGCCGTGGTTGGTCACCCGGGTGTCGGCGCGCAGCACCACCGGGGTGAGACCGCGCAGGAACTCGGGGATGCCCTCCTGCTCCACCTGGGCGGCCTGGGCGAAGGCCCGGGCCTTGGCGTCGTCCTCGGTGAGGGACTGGACCTGCGCCTCGACGTCGCAGCTTCCGAGACGCTGCGTTCCGCCGTACAGGCCGGGGGTGGCCGCGTTGACGGTACGGATGCCCCGGCCGGTCGCGTTGGGCAGCGGGGGCTGGACGGGTGCCGACTCGCCGGTGGCGGAGGAGGTCGTGAAGGGATCGGGGCCTGCCGAGGCCACGGGCTGGAGGTGGACCTCCTGGCTCTCGGCGGCGGGGCCCTTGGTCTGCCCCTCGTCGCCGGAGGCCCCGCAGGCCGCGGCGAGCAGTCCGAGGACGGTGAAGAGGGCCGCACGGGCCGGTGCGTGACGACGCGGCGCCTGACGAGGTGTCGGTGCGTGCACGTTGCATCTCCCTTTTCGCCCCGGTTGCTCCCTCTTGTCTGCCGCATGCGGGCGGCCCCCGCAACCGGGGGAACGCGCGGGCCACCCCGCCGTCAACATGCTCAAGACACCCTCTGGGCCGGTCCCCCGGGGTGGCCGCGGGCAGCGGCCGCGCCGGATACTCGAGGGGATGGACTGGTTCACGGCGCCCGAATACTGGCTGGGTCGGCTGATCTTCCAGCGGGCCCTGGCCGGCGTCTACCTCGCCGCCTTCGCCGGGGCCGCCCTGCAGTTCCGGGCACTGATCGGGGCGCACGGCATGCTGCCCGTGCCGCGGCACGTGCGGCACGTGCCGCCGCGGCGCGCCCCGAGCCTGTTCCGGCTGCACTACTCCGACCGGTTCTTCGCCGCCTGCGCCTGGACGGGGGCGGCGCTCGCGGCGGCGCTCGCGGCGGGGGCCGGGGACGCCGTGCCGCTCGGCGCGGCGATGGCGATGTGGGCGGTGCTGTGGCTGCTCTACCTGTCCATCGTGAACGTGGGGCAGACCTGGTACTCCTTCGGCTGGGAGTCGCTGCTCCTCGAGGCGGGCTTCCTGGCCGTCTTCCTCGGCAACGCGCGGACCGGGCCGCCCGTGCTGGTGCTGTGGCTGCTGCGCTGGGCGGTCTTCCGGGTCGAGTTCGGCGCGGGGCTGATCAAGATGCGGGGCGACGCCTGCTGGCGCAAGCTCACCTGCCTGTACTTCCATCACGAGACGCAGCCGATGCCCGGGCCGCTGAGCTGGTTCTTCCACCATCTGCCGAAGCCGGTGCACCGGATGGAGTGCGCCGCCAACCACGTGACCCAGCTGGTCGTCCCGGTGCTGCTGTTCGCCCCGCAGCCGGTGGCCTCGTACGCGGCCCTGGCGATCGTGGCGACACAGCTGTGGCTGGTGCTGTCCGGGAACTTCGCCTGGCTGAACTGGCTGACGATCGCGCTCGCCGTCCCGGCCGTCGACTTCACGCGGCTGTCCTGGCTCCCCGTGCCCGGTGCGGACGCGGGGAGGCCGCCGGAGGCCGCCCACCGGGAGGGGCCGCTCTGGTACGCGGTCCTGGTCTGCGCGCTGACCGCACTGGTGCTGGTGCTCAGCCGGCACCCGGTGGCCAACATGCTGTCGCGCCGCCAGGTGATGAACCGGTCCTTCGACCCCCTCCACCTGGTCAACTCCTACGGGGCGTTCGGCACGGTGGGCCGGATCCGCGAGGAGGTGGTGGTGGAGGGCACCGCCGACCGGGTGCCCGCCGTGGACGGCGCCTGGCGGGAGTACGGATTCAAGGGGAAGCCGGGCGACGTGCGCCGCACGCCGCGCCAGTTCGCCCCGTACCACCTGCGCCTGGACTGGCTCATGTGGTTCGCGGCGCTCTCCCCCGACTACGCACGGGACTGGTTCGGGCCGTTCGTGGAGCGGCTGCTGGCGGGCGACCGGGACACCTTGCGGCTGATCCGCCACAACCCCTTCCCGGACGCCCCGCCGCGGTACGTCCGGGCCCGGCTGTACCGCTACCGCTTCACCACCTGGCGCGAGCTCCGCGAAACGGGCGCCTGGTGGCACCGGACGCTGGTCCGCGAGTACATGCCGCCGACCCGGCTCGCGGCCGCGCCCGGCTCCCACGGCGGCCGGGCGGGGCCGTCAGGACCTCCGGGGGCCTCAGAGGCCGAGTAGGGCGGCCTCCTGCTGCGGCGATATGCCCTTGGACGGCCGGTCGGGGCGCTGCGGGGCCACTCCGCCCAGCTCCTGGAGCCAGGTCCAGGTGTCGGCTACGGTCTCCTCGACCGGCCGGCACTTCAGGCCCGCCGCCAGCGCCTTGCCGACGTCCCCGCCGAACATGAAGTCGTGCTGCTCGCCCTCGTGGACCCAGATCGGCAGCTCGGTCCAGGGTTCCACGCCGGCTTCCTCGATCCGGGCCTGCTCGGTCCAGCGCAGCTCCGCGGCGCCGCCGGTCACCGCCGCGCAGGCCTCGAGGAGGCTGCCCATCGTGGCGTGGCCGACCGGTGACACGAGGTTGTACGGGCCGCCGAGCCCTGCTTCGGCCGCGTCCAGGGTCCAGCGCGCCAGGTCCCGCACGTCGACGTACTGGAGCGGGAGGCCGGGCCGGCCGGGGGCGAGCGTGGGGCCGCCCCGCGCGGTGCGGTTCAGCCACCAGGGCAGCCGGCCGACGTTCTCGTACGGGCCGAGGATGAGCCCGGCGCGGACCAGCAGGGCGCGGTCGCCGAAGGCGTCCACCGCGGCGATCTCGGCGCCGCGCTTGTCCTGCGCGTAGTCGGTGGCTTCTGCGTCGGGCGAGCCCTCGACGAGCGGGCCGTCCTCGTCGAGCCCGGCGGGGGCCGGGTAGGAGTACACCGACCGGCTGGATATGTAGGCGTACCGGCCGGTCCGGCCGGCGAGCAGCCGGGCGCTGTCGCGCACGGCGCTGGGGGCTCCGCCCCAGGTGTCGGCGACGAGGTCCCACTCCCCCTCGGCGAGGGCGGCCAGGCCGTCGGGGGCGGTGCGGTCCCCGTGCAGGGCCTTGGTGCCCGGCGGGGGCGCGTGGTGCCCGCGGTGGAAGACCGTCACTTCCCACCCGCGGCTCTGGGCGTCTTCGGTGATCGCGCGCCCGACGAATTCGGTCCCACCCAGCATCAGCAGCTTCATGTGGATCAGCGTGCCCGGTGCGCGGGGGGTGCGTAACCCGTGATCGCCCACAGCGATGACGCCGACGGCGTACGGCTTCGGGGAACTTCCGAGCCCCCGCCGCCGATCGTCGGCGCGGGGGCCCGGAGAGGCCTTCGAACTGCGGCGGCTAGTCGATGCCGGGCAGGATGTGCGGCTCAGCGAGGTCGTCCTCGTAACCCGCGAGGCGGATCGGGGCGGACCGGGCCCAGACCTCCAGGTTGCCGAGCGTCTCGGGGCGCTTGCTGCTCCTCGACCCCGTACGTTCTCTCGGTGCCTGGTCGGTCTTCGTCAGTTCTGGTGTCACCGCGCACTCCTTTGTGTCGCGTAACCCGGCAGGCGGGACCGCGAGCCGGTACAGGAATAAAGGGCTTCCGGACGCGGTGGCGCCTTGGTGGAGCGAGTGCCCGGGTAGGGCTCTCATGCGGATCACAGTACACATATGAGCGGACCCCCGCTCGATGGAAAGGTAAAATCCACGCTGGACCGCTTGTTTTCGCCGCGAATTCAGTAAGTCGTACGGCGGTACGCCACGGACGGCTGATCTGCTCGACGGCGCCGTACGGGTGAAATGCGGTCGGGCGACGGAGGGAGCGTCAGTGGCGGGGTCCGAGGTGCCGACGGTCGTCGGAAGCGTCGAGGAACTGATGGATCTGCTGCTGGCCGGCCATGCGGCGGGCCACGGGCTCCGCACGGCGGCGTCGCTGCGCCGCTCGCACCCCTTCGACAAGGAGCTCCAGGTCGCCGGGCTGGTGCACGGTCTGGGTCGGGCCGAGCCTACGGCGCGCGCGCTGCGCCCGCTCCTGGGCGAGCGGGTGGCCCGGCTGGTACGGCTGCAGGCGCCGGGTCCCGGAGCGCCGGGTCCCGGAGCGCCCGCGGACGCCGGAACGCCCGCGGACGCCGGCGCCGACGTCGAGGCCCTGAGGCTGGCGGTCGACACCGGCCGGGGCAGCGGCCCGGAAGCGGGCGTGCTCGAGGACTGGCGCCCGGTACTGGAACTGGTCGCGGCGGGGGCGTACGACCGAACGGGTTGAACGCGGCGCGCCCCCGGCCCCTCTCGGAAGGAGGGGCCGGGGGCGCGACGGGAAGGTCCGGGGGACCTGGGGGCGTGAGGACGGGCGGCCTACCAGTTGGCGGGCGCGTAGTCCTTCAGGAAGACGCCGAACAGGTCCTCGCCGAGCTCGCCGCGCACGATCGGGTCGTAGACGCGGGCCGCGCCGTCGACCAGGTCGAGGGGGGCGTGGAAACCCTCCTCGGCGAGGCGGATCTTGTCCGGGTGCGGGCGCTCGTCGGTGATCCAGCCGGTGTCGACGGCGGTCATCAGGATCTGGTCCTTCTGGAACATCTCCTGCGCGCTGGTGCGCGTGAGCATGTTCAGCGCGGCCTTGGCCATGTTGGTGTGCGGGTGGCCGGCGCCCTTGTAGCCGCGGCTGAAGACGCCCTCCATCGCGGAGACGTTGACGACGTACCTGCGGCCGGCCTCGGCGGCCGCCATAGCCGGGCGCAACTTGCTGATCAGGATGAACGGCGCGGTGGAGTTGCAGAGCTGCACTTCGAGGAGCTCGATCGGGTCCACCTCGGACACCGTCTGGATCCAGCTGTTGGTGTCGTGCAGGTCGGGGACCAGGCCGCCCGCGTCGATCGCGGTGCCGGCGGCGATCCGCTCCAGGGAGGCGGAGCCGGAGACGAGCGCCAGCTCGGTGATGTCCTGGGCGCTGAGCTTCTCGCCCTTGCCGGTGGGCAGGGCGGCGACGCGGTCGACGGTGCCGCTGCCGAAGGTGCCGATGACTTCGGAGCTCGGCAGCTCGCCGGCCGGCAGCGGGGCGTTCTCGGCGGCGACGAGCTCGCTGTAGGCGCCCGGGGAGCGGCGTACGGTCTGCGCGGCGTTGTTGATCAGGATGTCGAGCGGGCCCTCGGCGGCGACCGAGTCGGCCAGCGCGACCACCTGGGCCGGGTCACGCAGGTCGATGCCGACGATCTTCAGCCGGTGCAGCCACTCGGAGCTGTCGGGCATCGCCTTGAAGCGGCGGATCGCGTCGCCCGGGAAGCGGGTGGTGATGGTGGTGTGCGCGCCGTCGCGCAGCAGCCGCAGCGCGATGTACATGCCGATCTTGGCGCGGCCGCCGGTGAGCAGGGCGCGCCGGCCGGTCAGGTCGGTGCGGGCGTCGCGGCGCGCGTGGTTGAAGGCGGCGCAGTCCTGGCAGAGCTGGTGGTAGAACGCGTCGACCTCGACGTAGCGGGTCTTGCAGACGTAGCAGGAGCGCGGGCGCTGCAGTATCCCGGCGATCGGGCCCTTGGCGGCGGCGGTCAGGGCGTTGCCCTGGGTCTCGTCGTCGATGCGCTCGGCGGAGCCGGTCGCGGTCGCCTCGGTGACGGCCTTGTCGTTGGCGGTCTTGGCGGCGCGGCGGTCCTGGCGGCGGCGCTGCTTGACCGTCCGGTAGAGGCCGGCGGTGGCGCGGCGTACGGTGATGGCGTCCGGGTGGTCGACATCGAGCTTGTCGAGCTCGTCGAGCACGCTGAGGCAGAGGGCCAGCCGGTCGGGGTCGATGCCCGGCCCGTAGCCGTGCACGTGGTCCTGGCTGTCTTCGGTCACCGTCATGCCCGCTGCCGTTCCTTGATCACTCGTCCGCGTCCGCCTGCTGCGGAAGTCCTCAAAAGGGCTAGTGTACGGATCCCCCGCATCGGAAGACAAACCCGCTCCCGTGTACTGCGTACGGACTACTCCTCACGCCTGATGCGTGACCGAATGTAGGGGCCTGTAGGGGGAGGAATAGCTCCCCCTGGTCGGGCATTGTGACTTTTATGAGTGCCCTAGCCCTTTCGGCCCTGCTCTGCCTGGTGTCCGCGGTGGCCTACGCGGGCGGAGCCATCGTCCAGGAGCGGGTCGCGTCCGCCGCGACGAGCCGGCCCTACGCTCCCGTGCGCCAGGCCGGCTGGTACGCCGCCATCGCCCTGAACGGCTTCGGCGCGCTGCTGCACGTGGTCGCGCTGGCGTACGGGCCGCTGAGCCTGGTGCAGCCGCTCGGGGCACTCACCATCGTCTTCGCGCTGCCGATGGCGGCCGTTTTCGTCGGGCGCCGCTCCAGCGGCGCGGCCTGGCGCGGGGCCGTGCTGGCCACCGTCGGGCTGGCCGGGCTGCTGGCCCTGACGGGCGGGGGCGGCCGGGCCGAGCAGTCCTTGTCCGGCGCCGAACAGAGCACCCTGCTGGCCGCGACCGGCGCCGGGGTGGCGGTGCTGTTCCTCGCCGCCCGGAAGGTGCGGCGGGCCACGGTGCGCAGCGTGCTGCTGGCCGTGGCGGCCGGCGCGGCCTTCGGCATGGCCTCGGTGTTCACGAAGTCGGTGGCCGAGACCTTCGCCCCCGACGCGCTGGTCTCGCTGTGGCCGGAGCTGACCTCGGTCGCCGCGCTGGCCGGCGCCGGGCTGCTGCTGTCGCAGGCCGCCTACCGGGGGGCCGGGCTGACGGCGCCGCTGGCGACCGTGACGGTGGCCAACCCGGTGGTCGCGGCGGCGGTCGGCATCGCCATGTTCGACGAGGGCTTCCGGTACGGGGCGGCCGGCGCGGCCGCGGCGGTGGTGAGCGCCGCTCTGGCGGGGGCCGGGCTCGTCCTGCTCACCGTCGCTCCCCGGCGGGCCGAAGGGACCGTACCGGCGGGGAGCACTCGGGACGCGGCTGCGAACACGGCTCCGGCCACTGCTTCCGTCGCGGCTGTGGACACGGCTCCGGCTCCGGCTCCGGGCGCGGTCGTGGTCCCCGCCGGAGCGGAGGCCACGGCCGCGACGCCCGGCTCAGATGTGGACGCCGTGGGCCCGCAGGTACTTCAGCGGGTCGATGTCGGTGCCGTAGCCGGGCCCGCCGCGCACCTCGAAGTGCAAGTGCGGCCCGGTCGTGTTGCCGGTCGAGCCGGAGCGGCCGATGCGCTGCCCGCCGGAGACCGGCGAGCCGGCTTTGACGGCGAGCGCCGACAGGTGCGCGTACTGGGAGTACCGGCCGTCGGAGTGCCGGATGACGACCTGGTAGCCGTACGCACCGGCCCAGCCCGCTGAGACGACCTGGCCGTCGGAGACGGCCTTGACGGTGGTGCCCGTCGCGACCGGGAAGTCGACGCCGGTGTGGTAGCCGCTGGACCAGGAGGAACCGGCGACGCGGTAGGCGGTGCCGAGGCCCGCGTCGACGGGGGCGGAGAACCCTCCCGAGGCGGTTTCGTCCTTCTGCGCCGAGGCGGGCTGCGCCGCCGGCTTCTCGGCGGGCTTCGCGGCCGGTTTGTCAGCGGGCTTCTCGGCCGGCTTCTCGGCGGGCTTCTCCGACACCGGGGCCACGGGCTTGACCGGTTCCGCGGTGCGCGGCGGCTTCTCCGGGTTCTGGGAAGGCGGCGCGGCCGGCGCGGCTGGCGCCGCGGTCACGCGCAGGGTGAGCCGCTGCCCCGGGAAGATGAGGTCCGGATCCCCGCCCACGGTGGCCCGGTTGGTCTCGTACAGCGCCTGCCAGCCGCCCTCGACGTGCTGCTCGGTGGCGATCGCCGAGAGCGAGTCCCCCGGCGCGACCACATAGGGGTTGGGCAGCACCGAGGTCCCCGTCGGGCGGGGCGCGGACTTCGGCGGTGTGCTCCGCGGCGTGCTCGGCGGAGCGGCCGCCTTCTTCTCCTGGAGCTGGGCCTTCGTCTGCTGGACCGGGGTGACCGGTTTGGCCTGCGCGGGGAGGGCCGGGGCCGGTCCGCTGCGGCTCAGTCCGGCCTTCTTCCCGCAGACCGGCCAGGCCTGCGGGCCCTGCCCCTTCAGCACCTTCTCCGCGACCGCGATCTGCTGCTCCCTGGTCGCCAGGTCCGCGCGGGAGGCGTACGCCGCGCCGCCGAAGGCGCGCCAGGTGCTCTGGCTGAACTGGAGCCCGCCGTAGTAGCCGTTGCCGGTGTTGATGTGCCAGTTGCCCGTGGACTCGCAGGCCGCGACCTTGCTCCAGGTGTCCACCGAGGCGGCGTGCGCGGTTCCGGCGCCGATCAGGGGGAGCGCTATCCCCGCGCCACCGGCGGTGACCACGAGCGAGGCCCGGTTGATGCTGCTCGGCTGATACCGGCGGTGCCGGCCCCGTACACCCATGGGTGCCCCCACTGAAGACGTCAGGAACCGCACAACTTAACGCCGCGACCAGGGCATGACAAGGGCCACAACAAGACACGTCCGAGCGGTAGTTGATTACCCGCCAAAGGTAGGGGGGCCGTAAGGATCTCCGCCGGGGTAGCGTCGGTGTCCCGGCTCCGTCCGCACGTCGGAGCAGCACGCGGGCGTCACGCGCGCACTCGCCACGCACCACACGCGCGCACGCACCACGCGGGCATGACGGAAGCACCCCCGAACCACCCTCGAAGCACCCCCGAAGCACTCAGGAGCGCACCCCATGAGCAGCAGCACGGCCCAGATCGGCGTCACCGGTCTCGCGGTGATGGGCAGCAACCTCGCCCGGAACTTCGCGCGCAACGGATTCACCGTGGCCGTCCACAACCGCACCGCCGCCAAGACCACGGCGCTGGTGGAGGAGTTCGGGCACGAGGGCGCCTTCGTGCCCACCGGGTCCGCCAAGGAGTTCGTGGACGCGCTGGAGCGCCCGCGCCGTCTGATCATCATGGTGAAGGCCGGCGAGGCGACCGACGCCGTGATCCGCGAGTTCGCTCCGCTGCTGGAGCCGGGCGACGTCATCATCGACGGCGGCAACGCCCACTTCGAGGACACCCGTCGCCGCGAGAAGGAACTGCGCGAGCAGGGCCTGCACTTCGTGGGCGTCGGCATCTCGGGCGGCGAGGAGGGCGCGCTGCTCGGCCCGAGCATCATGCCGGGCGGCTCCGAGGAGTCGTACGCCTCGCTCGGCCCGCTGCTGGAGAAGATCTCCGCGAAGGCCGCCGACGGCACGCCCTGCACCTCGCACGTGGGACCCGACGGTGCCGGGCACTTCGTCAAGATGGTCCACAACGGCATCGAGTACGCCGACATGCAGCTCATCGCGGAGGCGTACCACCTGCTGCGCGAGGTCGCCGGCTACTCCCCCGCGAAGATCGCCGAGACCTTCCGCTCCTGGAACGAGGGCCGGCTGGACTCGTACCTGATCGAGATCACCGCCGAGGTGCTCGCCCACACGGACGCCGTGACCGGCCTGCCGTTCGTGGACGTGGTCGCCGACGCCGCCGAGCAGAAGGGCACGGGCCGCTGGACCGTGCAGATCGCCCTCGATCTGGGCGTCCCGGTGTCGGGCATCGCCGAGGCGGTCTTCGCCCGCGCGGTTTCGGGCCACGGCGAGCTGCGTACGGCCGCGCGGGACCTGGCCGGCCCGAAGGCCGCGCCGCTCTCCCCCGAGGCCGCGGCCGCCTTCGCCGCCCAGGTCGAGCAGGCGCTGTACGCCTCCAAGATCGTCTCGTACACCCAGGGCTTCCACCAGATCCAGGCCGGCAGCGAGGAGTACGGCTGGGGCGTGGACCCGGGCGCCGTGGCCTCCCTGTGGCGCGGCGGCTGCATCATCCGGGCCGCGTTCCTGGACCGGATCCGCGCCGCGTACGACGCCCGTCCGGAGCTGCCGAGCCTGCTGGCGGACGCCGGCTTCGCCGAGGAGATCGGGGCCGCGCAGGAGGGCTGGCGCGAGGTGCTGGTGGCGGCCGTCCGCCAGGGCATTCCGGTACCGGCCTTCGCGGCCTCGCTGGCGTACTACGACGCCCTGCGCTCGGAGCGGCTGCCGGCGGCGCTGACCCAGGGCCAGCGCGACTTCTTCGGGGCGCACACCTATCGGCGCACCGACCGCGAGGGCTCGTACCACACCCTGTGGAGCGGCGACCGCTCCGAGGTCCGTACGGCCTGACGCGTGCGCCTGACGCGCACACCTGACGCGTGCGGCGGCCCGGGCCCGGCGCGGCCGGGCGCCGGGCCGGTTCCGGCCGGGCCGCCGGTCGGTCGGTCAGCTCAGCGGCTCAGGTGCTCCGGCCGGTCAGCTCAGGGGCTCCGGCCCGGGCATCGGCGCGGGCCCCGGCGGCGGCGGGACCGGATCGGGCTCGGGCACCGGGCCGGGCGTCGGCGGCTCGGGCCGGGGCAGCGGCCCGGGATCGGGGAACGGCTTGGGCGCCGGTGCCGGGGCCGGATCGGGGAACGGGGGCTGTGTCATACCTCCACTCTGCCCCGGTCCCGCTTCTCCAGCGCGCCGGGCCGCGCCTATTTCCGCAGGGCGGCCGCGAGGCCCGAAGCCGGGCTGGTCAGGACCGGCGTGGAGGTGGTGGCCAGGGCGGCCGCTCCGGTCATGGAGACCTGCGCCAGGACGATGGCGTCCACATCCGCCAGGGCGTCGGCCGCGGCGGCCACCAGGCGCAGGGAGCCGGCCCCGTCACCCGCCGCGAAGCGGTCCCACGCCCCGTCGACCAGCAGGGTGCGGACGGACAGCGGCAGCCCGGCCTTCGCGGCCTCCTCCTCCAACAGCTCCACGGTCGGCGCGAGCGTCGACTCCACCGTGGCCAGTACGGCGATCCGCGGCCCGGTGCGGACCGCGTCGGCCGCCATCGGGCGGTCGACGCGGAGCACCGGGACGCCGAGGTCCTGGGCCAGGGTCTCGCCGACGGCCCCGAGGGTGGAGCAGGTGACCAGGACGGGCCCGCCGGATCCTTCGAGCAGCTCCCGCACGGCCGGGGCCTGCGACGCGGGCCCGAGCGCGCGGGCCCGCTCCAGCAACTGCGGCACCACCAGGTGGCGCAGCACCGCGCCGGGGTGGTGCCGGTCGCGCAGGGCGTCGAAGACCGGGACGTGCACGGGCGAGGTGTGCAGCAGGGTCAGGCCCGGCGCGGGCGGCGTCACCACAGGTCCGGGTCCGAGTCGAGCTGCGCCTTGGCGACGACGACGACCTCGGCCGGCGCCTCGGGCGCCTGGTCGGGGTGTTTGGCCGCCCAGCTCGCGGCATAGGGGCACAGCGGGACCACGGGCACGCCCTCGGCGGCCGCGATCCCGTAGAAGGCCTTCACCAGGTTCCCGGCGATGCCGCGGCCCTCGTGCCCCGGCTCGACGACGGTGTGGACCGCCACGAGTGCGCGGGGCTCCTCGGCGAGCACGAAGTAGGCGATGAAACCGACCACCGCCCCGCCCTCGGCGGCGAGCAGCCTCCCGGATGTGCGGTCGTCCACGATCTCGATCGGATCGGCCTGCGGCATGGTCCCCGACTCCCCTCAGACAGCCACCGCGTGGGGGCTGCGCTCCTGGTCCGTTCCCGGAACGGGGGCGGACGGATCCGCGCCCAGCTCGATGATGCGGTTGTCCGCGTCGACGTGCACGACGCGCGGCTTCAGCGCTCGCGCCTCGGCGTCCTCGACCTGCGCGTAGCTGATGAGGATGACCAGGTCGCCGGGGTGCACGAGGTGCGCGGCGGCCCCGTTGATCCCGATGACCCCCGAGCCCCGCTCGCCCTCGATGACGTACGTCTCCAGGCGGGCCCCGTTGGTGATGTCCACGATGTGCACGAGCTCGCCGGGCAGCAGGTCGGCCGCGTCCAGCAGATCGGCGTCGACGGTCACGGACCCCACGTAGTGGAGGTCGGCCTGGGTGACCGTGGCCCGGTGGATCTTGGACTTGAACATGGTCCGAAACATGAAGAAACTCCCGAAATGTATGCTCCCTGCCTGTTTTCCACAGGTCAAGGGCGGTCTCCGGAGCCTACAACGATTCGCATGTTCGGTCAGCTTTCCCCGGGTCTTTCAAGACTCATGCTGACCTACTGCTGACTTTTCCGACGCACCGTCAGGGCAGTGCAGCAGCTCTCCTGCACCCCGATCCCTACCGCGACGATGCCCCGCCGATACGCACTCGCGGCAGAAGACATCAGTGAGGCTATCTCTACACAGGGCGGGAACCGTTAATGCGAGTACCTCGCAACCGGAAAGGAGCAATTTCCCTCTATAGGGGGGTGAGCCATCCCTGGCATAGAGGTCACTGCTGCCCGGTACCGCCTCACGAAGGCGATTTCCCACCCGGGGTGGGTATCCGTCAGATCTGACGGATACCCACCCCCAGAACCACTCACACAAGCCCCAACACCCCCGGGACACAGAAGATCTCAAACGCGGTCTGAGGATCTTCCGGGTCTTCATGGTGGCGAAGACTCGCTGAAGCGCGAACGGGTGGCTCAGCATGTGCTGCGCCACCCACTTCTTCACGTCATGGCGTGGTCCTCTGGGACGTACTCGGGAACCACGCCGAGTAGCGCATCGACGGCCGCTCGCCCCTTGCCGCCGGCCCCGGGCATGAAGTGGGCGATGGGGTCGAGAGTGATGGTGGGGCTGGACTGGCCGAGCCATCGGGCGGGGGTGACCACGGACTCGCCGGCTTCGAGGACGATCGAGGCGTAAGCGTGCCGGAGCACGTGGAAGCCGTCCTTGCGAGGTGCCTGCCAGCGCTCGCCCTTCTCCCGCATCGGGATGACACCGACCTCCGCGAGGAGCGGCTTCCGGACCTCGACGTTGAAGATGTTGGCGCGGATCGCGTTGCCGTACGTCGTGGTCAGGACGAGCGGGAACGTCTGCTTGTCCCGCTCGGGCTCCGGACCACCCCACGGCAGCTCGACCTGGACGGCCGGGTGCTGGAGGAAGTAGGCGGCCAGTTCCTCGGCGACCGACGGAGGCATGTCGACGACGCGCGTCTTCCCGTCCTTGGGCAAGGTGAAGTACAGGCGACCATTGCGGATAGCGCCACGCTCGCAATCAACGTCCTCCGGGGAGAGGCCGAAGCCCCCTGGCGCAGCCCGCACCCGAGAGCGACGACGACCGCGATCCGGTCTTGCGGCCCTCAGCTACCCGCCAATGCAGCCGTGGTCCGCATACCGCGAGTGGGGCGACGCAATGAAGGCCTGGGTCAGCCGGGAGGGCCCCCTCAAGGGGCTTGCAAGGTCGCGGAGGCGAAGTTCCCGACGAAAAAGCTGGGGCCCTGCTGAACTCGTGTAAAAAGAGGAGCCCCGACGGCACTACCGACGTTTACCCCAGGCTCACCGGGCCGAAGCCTGGACCGCTCAACCGCCGCCGCCTCACAGGCTGGCATCGACAGCAGGCTCCGTGCCGAAGTAGCAGCCGCGGAGCACCTCCTTTCAGATCGTCCAGGGAGTCCGCAACGCTGCTGACGTCGAGACGGCTCCCTGCGGGCAGGCCGTCGCGGACGGGGGCGCGTGCCCGGGCCGTCGGGGTGCCTCAGGGATGGCGAGCGTGGTGACCTATGACGCAAGCGGCCAGAGAAGAGCTCGGCGTTGTCTTCGTCCATGGGTTCAAATCCTCCCCGGACACCTGGAATCACTTCCTGCGGCTGATCGACAGCGACCCGGACCCGTCCTTCGTGGCCCCCAAGACGTTCCGGTACGCGACGCGGCTGTGGAGCTTCAATCCGCTCCGCCGCATTCCCGACTTCGATGACGTAGCAGACAGCCTCAAGGGCTTCCTGGAATCCGAGACCTCGGACGTACGGGACCTGGTACTGGTGGCCCATAGCCAGGGTAGCCTCAACGTCCAGAGGTACCTGGCCCTGATGGTGACCGAGGGGCGCAGGATGGAGCTGCGCCGCATCCGCCGCATCGTGATGCTCGCGACCCCCAACAGCGGCTCCGCGTTTCTCGTCACTCTGCGCCGCAGCTGGTTGCGGAAGAACCCTCAAGTGGAGCAGCTCAACCCGCTGGTCAGCCAGATCAACCAGACCCGGCGCGTGGTGAACACCCAGATCGTGCACGCGCCCCTGGTCGCCGACCGCATACCGATGACGGCCTACGCCGGCGAGGAGGACGGCATCGTCGTGGCTGCATCGGCGTACGGCCCGTTCACCGATATCGGCGTCCTGCCCGGCGACCACTTCGGAATCCTGCGCCCCGACTCCCCCAGACACCGCTCGTACCTCGCCCTGAAGCGCGCGTTCCAGGCGGCCGCCGCCGACGCCCCGCCCGTGGAACGCGTGCGGACGGTCTCCGCGGCAGCCCTGGGCGTCCACGCCGCCCTCCCTCCGGGCGCTTCGGTCGGCCCCGTGCACCGAGGCCGCCGAGGACCTCGGACGCCTATCCGACAGCGCCTGGCGGCTCGACCTACGCAGGCAGTCGGTCCGACTCGGCTGCCGGGCCGTGCTTGCCGTGACACTCCACCGCCGCCCGGCAGCTCTTCCGCCGGATCGACGGCCCGCTCGACCCGGACCGCGCAGGGGCCGAGTGGATCGCCCGGCACATGGACATCACTGACACGAACGGCGTCGCCAGACTGCTCATGGCCTTCCGTGAGGCCGGTGCGGACAGGGCGTCCGCCGCATTGCTCGCGCGGGATCCTGTCGCCCACGCGGACCTGACCCGCCCGAACGCGGCCGAGAGCCTGCTGCGCGCCCTCCGAGGCAGCGGGGCTGACCAGGCCGCCGGCAACCTGGCCCGCCTGCTGGTCGACCGGGCCGGGATCACGGACCCCAAAGAGGCAGCGAAGCTGATCGAGAGCTCTGCCGGGTGGCCCCACCTACGGCGCAGGACCGATCCCGCGGCCTCCCTCCGCACTCAGGGACCCGGTGCTGGCATACGGCAGGCCGTCCGCGAGCCGGTTCCCGCGGAAGGGGGGACGTTCGGCCGCGACCCCGACGGAAGCCGCTCCCCGGCCTGGACCTGGCACGACATAGGCGTCCCCTCCGGCGATATATGAGCCAGGGATCGCTGACTAAAAGCCTCGTCGCCACGCCGCTGACCTGCGGAAACGCCAAGATGTCAGATGTCTGCAGGTCAAGTGCGTCCCGCACGCTACACCGGCACGCGTCAGAGCAAGGATGTTTAGGAACATCGATCCCCTCTGACGAGAAGGCCCCTTGCCTGCACTTCCGTGCGAACCAGGCCATTGTCACGCCGCAGAGCAGGCGCCGAATCGGACAGCCGCTTCGAAGTGTTCAGGGACTGACGCCGACCTACCTGATAGTGCATCAGGTAGGGGAGGACACAGGACGACTCGCAGTCCCCGAAAGCCCTCCCGGACCGGTCACGGACCGGATTTCCTGGTCAACGCCAACCGAACCCAGTGGATCACGCACGATCGCGGACGAGGGCTTCGCGCCCCTGCTCCTGATGTCGCCAGTCGGCATCACCCTCCCCGCAACCCGGCGACCCAGGTCGTCGCCAGCGCGGATTCGATCAGGTCTCGGGAAGCCTGTCCATTGACAGTGGAGGGCTGGAGGCGCCCGAACGCCCTGCGCAATAAGGCAAGCCGATCCTGATCCTTGATTGTTTCGGCCCCACGGTATCCCTCGACCTCGACCCTGCTGTCGTCGAAGACCGAGAAGCCGCCTCCCGGATGGACCGGGAGGCGAGCTCGGGCCGGGATGATCCCCAGAGACAGGACCGGCAGGTCCGTGGCCTCCAGCAGCCGGAGAAGCTGGGCTCGCATCTTCCGACCCGCCGAAATCGGTGTACAACGCCTGCTCACCCAGCAGGATGTGGACCGGCCTTCCTGGCCGATGTACTGCGCGCGAGCCGTGCGGGCAGCTACCCCTGCGTCGATGGCAGCTGGACAGCCGCAAACTCAAGCTCGACGGAGCCTCGACCACCGTCGGCGCGCTCTCCGCGGCCGAACCGTTGCTGGAACCGCCCGCCCGTTTCCCGCTGAGCTGGATCAGACCCGCGTCGTCGGCCCACAGGACTCGTCTCCTTCACCGGCAACCGCTACTCCGTCCCGCCCGGGCTGAACCGTTCCGGGTTCGGTAGAGATCTCAGATGTTGATTGTGACTGGGATTTCGTGGTGCTCAGGACCGGGTGCTGGTGGCCGCGTACTACCGCACGAACCTCATCATGAGGCAGCTCGCGCCGCTGTTCGGCTGCTCGCCGGCGACGGTGTGCCAGGGGATCCAGCGACTGCGGCCGCTGCTCGCGATCGAACCTGCCGCCCGCCCGGCCGACGCTGAACCTGACGGTACTGAAGCGGCCGGGGTGGGGCCGCCCGGTTGTGGGCATCCATCCCCCTGGAGGCACGACGGGCGGCGCCCCTTCCGGGCCCGAGCGGTGAGGGTCCCCTCCGGCGCGGAGGGGACTCTGACTCTCACACCCTGCTGACTTCCGCCACGATCCCCTGGGTTTGCTGGGCGGATACGGCGGTGGTCCGGGTCGTGATCAGGTCGCCGGCCTCGACGATCCCGCTGCCGTTGAGGTCGACGTGGACGCGGATGCCGTACGTCTCCCCAGGGTCCAGATCGTCCACGTCGACGCGGAAGGGAACACTGGCGCCGGGGGTGAGCTCCAGGTCCGTTTGCGACTGGCTCCCCGTGACGGTGGAGGGCGCGTCGCTCCGTGAGGTGCTGCGCACTTCCACCACCACCCGTGCCGCGCGGGTCGTGGGTGCGTCGGCAGGCATGGTCACCGTGCCGGTGACCGCGTAGCTCATGGTCCGGCCACCGAACTGGCCGGCCTCGGCGCCGTCCGTTCGGCGACGACGTTCTCGCCCACCCTGCTGGTCCGCTGGGATCCCATGGCGTCGAGGCGTGACAGAAGCCCGGCGACCGCGCTCGTGATCGGCAGCCCCGCGTGCTCCTCGGCGAACAGCCACTGACCAGCGGGGTTGACCTCGAAGAAGACGTACTGTCCGTCGGGCCGGCGGCGCAGGTCGACGGCGCCGTACACCAGCCCGAGGTGGCGCATGAGCCGGAGCAGCGTCGCAGTGAGGGCCGCCGGCAGGGTCACCGGCCGGACCTTGGACTCACCGATCACCATCCGCATGTCGACGGGATAGCTGGTGTCGGTGGCGTCGATCTCGGCCGCGAAGACGCGCTCGCCCACGATCGTGAC
Organism: Streptomyces sp. ICC1; assembly: GCF_003287935.1. Classification (GTDB taxonomy): domain Bacteria; phylum Actinomycetota; class Actinomycetes; order Streptomycetales; family Streptomycetaceae; genus Streptomyces; species Streptomyces tritrimontium. The sequence goes on along the minus strand of NZ_CP030287.1, from coordinate 1,170,424 downwards.
GCGGAGATCGACCCCGGCCACGAACTCCTGGAAGATGACCGGGGCGTAGCGGACGGCCTCGAGATGCTCCAGGTCCTGTAGTCGCACGACTCTTGTTTCACGCCATGCCTCGGTGGTGGCGAGGAAGGACTTGAACACCGTGCGCCCGATTCCGACCTCGTCGACGAACCGCTGAGCTCGTTCGGGCTGATTGGTGACGAGAGTACGCGGCAGCGTCAGACCGACTCTGCGCGCGGCCTCCCACTGGTAGGGCTTGTGCTGGGCCATCCCGTCCAGGAGAGGGGGGTTGACCCAGGTGCAGTCCATCGCCTGGAAGAGACCGTGCAGCGCCTGGCCTGTCTCGCTGACCGCGAAATGGTGGTCCAGCGGGGAACCGAGCTTGGGGTCACAGGTGAAGGGCCGTACTCGCCTCCACCATGCCGCGTGGCACCGATCGAGCTCTGCGTGGCCGGCCGGGGTGGTGAGGGTCAGCTCTGGCCTCCCGACAAGGGGGTACTCGAGGTTGATCGCACCGCGTACGGGGAAATCAGCGAGGTCGATACGCAGAACCTCGCGCCCGGCCGCCTCCAGGTGGCTCATCACCGCCAGTGCGTGATCCTCCTCGTACGACACGATGAGGATCACTGCTGCGGCCCGGTAGAAACGCCACGGCCGAGCAGATAGTCGAGCCTGCCCACGAGTTGCGTGTGGTCCGCCATCACGGCGGTCATGCTCTGCTGGAGCCCGGCCACAGCCTCGGCGAGCCGGCCCACCTCAGCCGCGAGACCGTCGGCCTGGCCAACCAAGGACGGCGCCTGATGCCCTGTGGCCAGGATGTAAGGGCTGGTGGGTACCAGGGCAGGTGTCTGCAAGTCGATCCCCTTCGGCGGCTGGTCATGGGTCGGGTCCTTGGGCAGCTCCTTCAGCGTCCAGTCCTCGATGCGGTCCTTGGCCACTTCCTTGGACGTCTGAGGAGCGGGCGGATAGAGCGCGTGGACGCCCTCCACATCACCGTCGGACAGAAATTCACGCTGCCCCATGACGACGCCGGGGGGCAGCGGATGCCGCGGGACGATCGTCGGTTTCAACTCGTCGATGGCGAATGCGTTCCACCCGTAGTGCATGATCGACGAGAAGTCGTAGGGGCCGAAGTCGTCTCCGTCGCCACCCGCTTTGTAGAAGTTGTAGTGCTCGTCCGGCAGGATGTTGTCGAACTTGATCTCGATGAACAGATCGCGGTCTTCGCGGCTCTGCTCGTGCCACAGACCCACTGAGTGACCGATTTCGTGCATGGCGCTTCCGAGACCGCATCTCGGGCCGAGTTCGATCACCTGAAGCCCGCCCTTCCGCCCGACCGGAGAGCTGCACGAGTCGCCAGGGGTGAAGCGCACGAAGTCGGGGTACTGATCCGCGTTCGCGGGCGTGCGCAGGACAAAGCGGATGCGCGTGCGAAAGGTCCAGACATCAATGGCTCGTGTCACGCGTTCCAGGTTCGGCAGGGCGGGGTCAATTTCGTAGGGAATGAGCGCGTTGGGCCAGCGATAGTTCTCTCCCACGATTCCCACCGAGGCGAATACGCGGGACTCCATGTCGCCGGGTGCAGGAACGACGGCCTTCATCTCCTCGACCGTGCCGAGGACGATGTCGCCTTCGAAGATCGCCTTGCCGTTCACGTCGGCGAACATCAGCCCTTTGTGGCGGAACGTCGCCCCATCCACCAGCGCGGTCCCGGAGACGGGTCCGGTCCGGTACTCACCGCTGCCACGCACACCCGAGCCATACGTGTCCGGGGCACCGGTGTCCGAAGCAGCCCGCTTGCGGGAAGGAGCCTTCTTCGCGGAAGCGGAATTCTTCGCAGAGGCGGACTTCGTTCGGGCCGTGCTCGACTTCGACGCGGTCTTCTTCGCACCACGCCCCGGCTTCGACGGACTGGCGTTCATCACTCACCTCAGTGCCTGGGGGCTGTCTACCCATGTGTTCCACGTCCCGCCACTCGCCTAAAGCCCCCAATCAGGTGGCGTAACCAAGACTTCTCTGCGGCGAGGATGCAGATCACCGGGCATGCCCACTCACCCCTGAGGATGCGCCGCGACGCCCTCGGCGGGCCCATCGGGTGCACCAGGAATCGGGTGGTTCGGTCCGCGGGTGGTTCTCGTCAGTGGATCGTCGACGACGTGACAACGAGAATGGGCTCGTCGACGAAGTCGTGTGGGACGGAGACGGTCCGTGCGCCGGAGCTTGTGTTCACGGTCAGCACGACCGTGCTGTCCAGACCGGTGATGGCGGAGTCCACCGGGAGCGAGACGTGCACGAAGTCGACGGTGTGGGACGGGCTCAGCGTCAACGCGGGCACCGGGTCCCCTGGGTTGGCGATGAGCGTGATCTCCGCCTTGATGGTGCTGACACCCTCCGCCTCGAAGTTCAGCCCGGCCGCGTTCACCGTGAGCGGATGCTGCACCTCCTGCACGGTGTGGGTGTGGAACGCGAGGAAGGTCAGCATGTCTGCCTTCGGTAGCGGAGCGGCGACTTCCAGGGTGCGCGACACCTCCACCACCGTGCCGGAGCCGACGCCCTGGAGGGTGGTCGTCTGTCCAGCTTCGAGCACCCTGCCCCCGAGGGGCACGATCGGCGCCGGGCCCTGGCCGTCCCTGACATCTGCGCACTGGAGGAGCTTGAGGTCGAGTGGTCCCCGGTTCTCTGCCTGGGCGCTGGGCTGTGACCCGGGTTGCCGAGTGGTCACCAGGTCACCGCTGTGGGCGGTCCGGCGCAGGTTCAGCAGCAATTGGGTGCGCACGGGTTGGGGAAAGACGTCGTCGAGCCGGACCGCGATGGTGCCGAACAGCGGTGCCGGCCCCGGCGACGCGAGCTGTTGCAGGAACAGGTTGACGAGGGTCGCGGCCGGCGTGGGCCGGTCGTCGGAGATGTCGACGCCCACTTGGATGGTGGTGCCGTCGCCATCGGCGAAGGCAACCTGTCCGGCCGGGAAGCCTTGGAGGGTGGACGGAGTACGGGAGTCCAGCCCACTCGGCAGGGCGACGTGCAGGGTGCGTCCGACGGCCTCCGGGATACCGGTGACGTCCGCCCGTAGGCGGGCGATGTCGATAGGGTCGGCCATCGGACCGACCGTGAAGGTGAAGTGGAACCGGCAGCCGCTGAGGGAAGCGGGCGACTCGTCGACGATGGAGTCGAGGGCCGCGAGGGCGCCCTGCGCGGTGACGAGGATCCCGTAGGCGTCCGGAACAGCGATCACCGTGCCGCTGACCTGGCCGAAGAAGATGCGCTGGAGCGACGGGTACTTCGTCACGATGTCGCCGAGCGTCGTCAGTTCTCGGTACTCCGAACGCGGTCCCGCGAAGGCGTTGAGGTCGTTGCCGTCGATGATGGGCCGGGTCATGCCCTCTGCCGTGATAGTGAACCGGCTGCGGTGGTCATCGGTGTTGAAGTTGAGGCCGAGCGACAGGCTGCGGTGGAAGCGGGCGGTGCAGGGGAAGAAGACGTACGCGCCGATCCGGTCGATGAGGGACGGCTCAAAGGGAGCGCCCCCGGTGTCGCCGCCGTCACCGAAGACTTCGAACTGAAATCCCTGGAAGATCGGCCCGTGGACCGGGAAGCCGGTGTCGGGCGACGTCACGAGGGTCGTCTGGTATCCGGAGTAGGTCGGCTCGAACTCCAGCCGCAGCTCGCCGCGCCGGGTGAGGTGCACATAGGCGGCCTCGACCAGCGAACCGGACAGCTCGAAGGTGGCAGTGAAACTGGTCCCGCTGACCGTGGCCGTGCTGCCGATTACCGTATGGACGCTGACCGATCCGTCGGACTCCGTGATGGGCACGGCCAGCTTCACGACCGGCTGCAGGTCCGGCACGGGGTGCAGCTGCCCCGACTCGACGGAGGAGAGGACGCTGTCCGACAACACCTCCTTCAACGTCAGGGTGAGCGTGGCGCGGTTGAACGGTCCTCCGTCGGCGGCGACATCGCCGGGCTGGACGACGTCGAAAGCGAATTTCGGGTCCCGGGCGGGCAGGACGTACGACGGGAGGAACCACGTTGCCTCGGGAAAGGGGCCGAAGGCGAGCACATCGGGGGCAGAACTGCTCTCCAGGCGCGGGAGCAGCGGCACATCCGCAGGGAGTTCGGCGCTCCTGTTCTCGTTAAAGACCGAGTTGATGTGGTCTCCTGTCCGTCCCATCAGCCAGTGCTTCGGCTCCGCGACGAGGAATTCGTCGAACCCCTGCTCCATCTGTCCCATGGTGTCTTCCCGTCGGGATGATCCGTCGCGTCCCGGACGGGCGGTTCGGCCCGCCCGTCCGGGACATGCGGTCCGGTGGTGTCACGTGGTGACATTGGCGGCCGCGAGGACGTACCGGTTGATGGTCTCGATCTTGTCTGCGGGCGCTCTCGGCAACGGAGCGGGCAATTGCGGAATGTACTTGATCAGCCCTTCCGAGACGGGAACCCGAACCGGCTCCGAGGTCGAGTAGAAGACTGGCTCGTCGGTGAAGTTGGGCCCGAGCACCTCGACCGACATGGTGTAGCTGATCTCTTCCGCCAGGACGTACTTGTCGGAGTACACCTCCCACAACGCGTTCTTCACGTTGTCCTTGGTGACCACGATCGGCGGGAAGGTGTCGTCGCCGATGGTCGGCGTTATCTGGACGGTGATGTTGGACGGGAGCCGGACCGGAGACACCATGAAGCGCACGAACACGTAGCCGACCTGACTCGCGGTCATGACCGGGGCGTGGTCGGTGGTCAGTTCCTCGATCACGGCCACCGCCGGGTCGGTCGGGGCTATCGCCCGGGAGAGGTTGACCCGGGGGTCCTGCCCGTCGAAGATCAACTTACGCCGCAGCTTCACCTGGTCCGATGGCCAGCCGTCAACAGGGTTGTCCAGCCGCAAGAACGAGACGTTGACGAAGTCCCTGGCTGTCAGCTCCCGCCAGACGGCGGGCTTCTCCGCACCGGTCGGCTCCGTCTCGCCGGGTATGTAGTGCTGGCCGCTCGTCCGCATGGTCAGGTTGACCTGGCCATTCTCCATCGGCCTCGAGAAGTCGGGGTAGCCGGCCTCCAGCTGGACGGCCCTGAGCGGGCTCCTCAGTACGGTGCCGTCGGAGAGCTTCTCACTGAAGTTGACCTCGCAGAACCCGGCGACCTGGACCTTCTTGAAGAACTCGCCGATGTCGATGATGAACAGATACTTGTTCAGATCGGCCCGGACGGCAGGCAAGAGGTCGTTGAGGTTACCGCTGACGGTATGGCTCACGGCTACCGTCTGGTCGAGGACCAACTCCTGGCGGACGTGGACCCCATTGTGGGCATGCGTGGACTTGATCGACACGGCCGAGCCTCCGAACAGCCCGCTGAACCAACCGCGGTCGGCCGTCGCCTTGGAATCGCTCTTGGCGGGGTCGAAGTCGAAGATCTCGTGCTTGACCAGCTCGAGCGCCGTCTTTTTCATCTCGTTGACGTTCTCCTCCACCCATTTCTTGGTCTCCGCGTCGAGCACCGCATTGTTCTGCGTCATGTGCGTTTTGATGGCGCCGCTGGTGATGCACCTCTGGTATGCAAACTCCGCTTCGAGCGAGTTGATGCGGAACAGGCCGCCTGCGGAGACCGCGGCCGAGAAGGAGTCGAACACCTTGTCGATGTCGACATCCACTTCGATCGTGACACCGTTGATGTAGAAGGTTTCCTGGAGCGCGTTGGTGACCAGGAACGGCGGCGAGGCACCGGCCTTCAGCGCGCTCGCGATCTGGCCCGCGGCCGGCAGGTTACAACTGATCAGGAACGAGCAGATGCCCTGCGCCTCGATGCTGCCCTTCCCGCTGTGCTGGGCGGTCATGAGAATCTTTCCGCCCGTGACGACCGGATCCTGAACGGAACACACCACGGCGCTTTCCGTGATCGGAATGATGCCGAGCGACGGCTCCGGATCGTTGTCCTGAAAGTTGAAGAAGGGCCCGATCCGTGCCGGGATCTCGTGCTCCCGCTGCTTCAGCTTCTGAATCGCGCCGGTGATGACGCTGGGCGGAATGGCGAACGTCGTCGAGAACGCACAGAAGCCGCCGCCCAGTTCGGTGCCGGCCAGATCGCCGGGCGTGACGTGCGCCTCCTCCGACATCAGGCCCTTGAACAGGGTCATCTGGAAGTCGAAGTCTTGCGGGGAATCTTGCTTCCGCGCCAGGAAGACGCGGGCGGGCTGGAAGTAGTACTGAGTGGGCAGGCCCGCCTGCCGCAGCTCCGGATTGTGCGCGTCCGGGTACACCTGGAGCTGGAACGGTCTGCCGGTGTCGTCATTGACGGTGACGATGACGAAGTTCGGACCGAACAACGGCCCGACTCCCGATGCGAAGTCAGCCATGAGTGGAACCCCCTGCCGGAGGATCTAGCAGATCTGCTGGAGGAGTCACCCGGTACGGCCCGGCGCATCAAAAATCACCGCTCCCTCGTGGGCATGGAGGCCGGTCGACGGGTGCGCTGTGAAGTTACTTCGACTGTAGGCCCAACTCCCCTTGAACCGCCACCTGCCCAGATAGTTCGTTCGGCAACTGTCGGACGACCGAGCAATCTGTCCCGTACCGGTCAAGGAGATCGGCAGGCCCGCTTGACAGGGATTCAGGCATCCTCGAAGACCCCCTCCTCGGACGGATGCGTCATTCCCATCGTGTGGCCGTCGGTGACCTCTACGAAGTGGTGCAAGCTGGCACGCCGCTCGCCCGTGAACAGGACGGAGAATCGGTCCTGACACCCGCCAGATAAGCGTCGGCAGCATCATGCCGAGGCACGCCCCCCATCGCCCAACCCCGCCACCTCGACCCCGAACTCGGCCTCGCACGCACGACCGTCTCACCACACGGCCCAGGTCCCAGCGCAGCAAGAGTCGGCGAAGCCGCCCGGTCCGGAATGGTGTGCGGCATTCGCCGGCCAACTTCTCGCAAGGCCCCGCCGGCCACCAGTGACCGGGGCTCGTCCTCAGCGGTCGTGGTGGCGGGGCTTGAGTCGCCGCAGGGTGCAGCCGTCGCGGGTCAGGTCCAATGCCCTGGTGGGTGGCCTGATTGAAGACGTATTCGGCCCGCTCGTGGACGTCGGCCAGGCCGGGGCAGAGAACTGTCGCAGCCCGGTCGACTCGGAGGGCAAAGAATCTCTTCCTCCTGCACGACCAGCTCCGGCCCCTCCGGCCACCTGACCCTTCACCGCAATGGCGGTGAGGGGTCACCCCCGCGAATGCTCTCCTCCGAATGGGCGCAGCGGAAGCTCGGCAGCTGGGGAAACGCGGGCTGCGGGCCGCGACCTGCGCCGTTCCGGCCGCCCTCTCGTGGTGCTCCACATGGTTCAAAGGGCACGCCGGGATCTCCATACTCGGTCAGGGTTGGTCTCGGCCGGGGCCGCTCGGTGCTCCGCCACAGGGTTGCCGATCGAGGAGAACACGCATGGCCTTCGACGAGGACTTCGCAGCGGCGCTCGCGCAGCGTGGCATCCAGATGGATGCCGTCGACGTTCCCGCACCGGATGTGATCGGCGGTGCGCTCGACAACATCAACGGCTTCATGAGTGGCATGGACGACGCTGTACGCGAGGGGTTCGACGATAGTTCTCTCGAATTCACCGTGTGCTCGGTTCTGGCAGATCCATCGGTCAACATCGCACCTGAGATCTCCTCAATTCTCGCTGCCTACGACCGCACCCCGAACATGCGGCTCACGGAGCTTCTGCAGGCGACGCGCGAAACGCTCGACCAGGTGCAGGGTCAGGGCTAGGCACCGCTGGCGCCCGGTCAAAATCCGAACAGACGGGAGAAGAGATATGGCGATCGAGGAATTCGCTAACTGTTACGGTGCGCGGGTCCAGAACACGGTGGACACGATCATCGAGGACCTGCGCAACCTGGGGGCCGACGCGATCCGCCGGGTCGTCGAGTGGAATCGCAACCTGCGTGATTCCGACAGGGCCCTCGTGCTGGCGCTGGCGGGAATCGCGTCTGCGGTAGTCATCAAGATCCTGGAGAAGCTGCTCGGCCCCACGGCAGCCATCTGTTTCGTGGGGCTGCTCGGCGGTGCCTCGTGGGCGCTGCTGATCCGTTCGTTCACCGAGTGCGTGGACCAACTCTGACCGACCGGTCCGCGCCTGCGTCGCCAAGTTCGGCGCATTCCGCGCCCTTTGGTTGACGCACCAACTTTTCATGCACCGCATGACTGTCTCCGAGGTGCGCTCCAGGGCGGCCCGGATATGCTGGTAGTGGGGACGCGCGCTAGCGCGCGTGGCACTCGTCACATAGCGTCAAATCAAGTGGTCTGAAATCACCAAACGCACGCGTAGGGGTGACTCCCGTGGCGAAGTTCTGCACAACGCCCCGTGCCGCCGGTGCGCCCCGTTGGGCAGCGGCCAAGGTCGGCACGGTCGTCGAGTGGGTCGTCAGGCAGGAATACTGCTTCAGTAAGGGCGGATGTAACCCGTACCAACGTGGCGGCACCGGTACGGACTTCTTCGACGAGAGGTCCGATACGACACGGTGTCGATTCCTTGCGAGTTTCCTGGCCACCCGCCAGCAGCTGGATCCGGCGGACGAGGGATTCATCTCCGGCTCATGCGAGCAACGCAAGAAGCCCGTCGACTCGAGTGATGACGAGAACGAACGGTTCGCGGTGCCGGACATCATCACCCACGAACCAGACGTACGTATGGAGTTCTATGAGATCAAACCCAACTCTGCCGAGGGCAGGGAAGCCGCGCGGGCCAAGGTCGAGACGTTCCTGTCGCTGGTGGACTTCCTCGCCGTAGACAGACCGGACTTCAAGAAGTACGAAAAGGGAACGCGATTCAATCCCGATCGAACCATCACGTTCTACCAGCGCAACTATCTCGGCATCGTCCCTTGCAAGGCCTCCCTGCACTACAGGCGTGCGACGGAGCCCGAGATAGCTGAGGGCGTCATCGTCTACGAGATCTGCGCGGAGGTGGACGGGGAACTGCTTGAGTCGTTCGCCAAGGCGATCATCGTCTCAGCGGTCATCGCCGCGCTCGCCGCGCTGGCCGCCGCGGCCGTCATCATCTTCGGCGGCGGCGTGCTCGGGCCGGCGGTGCTCGTCTTCAACTCCCCCATGGGCGGTTCGGTCGGACCGAGCGGGGACAACGACCCCCAGGACGTCAGGTACGTCCAGGCGCTCCTCAACGACTGGCGGGCCAGTACGGGTGGATCGCTCATCGCTATCGACGGTTCGTTCAGCGAGGAATCGGCCGGTGCGCTCTCGGACTTCCAGAGCGTCGCCGGACTGGAGGACACCGCGGGCAGTCTGACGCCGGGCGACCCGACGGAGACCGAGCTGGAATCCACTCACCTCAACAACCTCATGGCCGCCGCGGACCTGAGCGAATTCCGGCCGGAGGGCCTCGGTGACGTCGTCTTCGGTCCGGATCCCGACGGCGTTGACACCGAGCTGGAGGAGGAACAGGATCTGCAGACCGCGTTCAACACTTTCGTCCAGCAGTACCTGCAAGATCTTCGCAACGTCGTGTAGCGCGGATCGCCGCGCCCTTTTCGAGGGTGCCCCTGGGGGGTGGAACGTATCCACTGCTGAGGAGTCGTCATGCCCATGCTGCTCATCAAGGGCTTCTACGACATCAAGGGGTCGCAGCCGGACGGGGACACAGTTCATTTCACGGCCGATGACCCGGCCGAGTGGGACCTCGTCGGTGGAGGCGGCGGCCGTGCCGTCGAGCACAGTGCGGTCGGGCGCGCGAAGCTGCGTCTGGACGCGGTCGACGCGCTCGAGACCCACTACGGCCCGTCCCGTGACCACCAGCCGCTCCAGTTCGCCCACGCCGCACGCGACGACCTGCTGACGTCGCTCGGCTTCACCGACGTCCAGCGGCAACCGGACGAGACCGTGACCGCCACCACCCCGGAAACGGTTCCCGGCTTCGTCCTCACCCGCGGCGCCGACGTCCACGGCCGCTGCATCGCCCTGGCCGGAGCCGGCGCTCCGCCCGGAACCAGCGGCCTCGAGATCGACGTGGACGTCGCCGTGCTGCGGACGACGGTCAATCACCATCTGCTCGTCGAGGGGTTGGCGTACCCCACCTTCTACCGGAGCCTGTTCACCAGTCTCCGTGCGGAGATGACCGCCGTGGCCGTGCAGGCACGGGACGCCCGCCGGGGTCTGTGGGCGAGCGACGTGACCACGACCGGAGCGAAGATCACAGGACTGAGCTCGCTGACCGACGACGTGGTGATCCTCCCCAAGCTGTTCCGCCGCACGCTGGACTACCTGCGCCTGGCCATGCCCCTATCGTGCTACCCCGCCTTCCTGGCCGGCGTCCAGGACCGGTACTCCGTCCTGTCCACCGGTGAGCGGCGCGCCGGCCTGCACCACATCGTCGAGGTGGCGAACGGGCACACCGTGAGGATGACGCACCAACCCGAGGACCTGGTCTTCGAGGACTCCTGACATTCCATCGATCGAAGCAGTTCCACAGCCCACCCGCCGTCCTACCCGACGGTCGACCACAGAATCAGGGGTTGCGATAACGCACGCCGGGCCGGACCGCGTGGTTCCCAGCAGACTCCGCGCCCCTCGTTCACGCTGAGTCCGTCGCACACCGTCGACTTCGTGCACGTGTCGCTGCCGGTGGACTCCGCCGTCAGAGGACTGGACAGCGCCGGCTGCCGACCCGGTGTTCCGCTGACGACGAGCCCCGCCGACACGAACTCCATTCACCGACAGGGGCGTGTGCCATGCCTGACAGCGTCTTCCCCGCAGGGCCGGTCTTCGGACCCGACTCGCTCGTGATCGACATCGACGACGGCGGGCCGGCGGATTCGGCTGTCGGCGTCCGTATCCGGCCCGATGCCCACAACACCGGTCTCGCGGCCGCAGGCGAACCCACCCGGTACTACTTCGAGCCGCCGCGAATGACCGTGGCGACCCGGTCCGGCAGCACCGACCTCGACTTCTCGGCCACCGTCATGCTCAAGGCCCCCGTGGGTCCCCACCCCGAGTACATCGGCGGTTCCTGCACCTTCTCGTGCACCGCCGCCCTGCCCGACGGCGCGGCGGCCCGCATCGTTGAGAAGCTCGCGGACCACGACCACCCCGATCCACCCGCCCGGATCGCCCCGTTGTTCGCCCACCGGGACGGGGGCCCCGCGCCCGAACTCCTCATGGTGCCGATCACCGCCAACACTGTGTCGTGCGTGGTCGAGCACCCGCCCACCGGCCCCGGCCCGCTGCTCATGAGCGTCCAAGGCGGAGCGGGGGGCGGCATCGACATTCAGGCACGCAGCTCGTTCCTGGTGTCCTTCAGCCCTGCCGCGGCCGAAGCGGTCGTGACCAACCTGCGGGACGCCGCCGCGCCACCGTTCCTCGTCCGCAACGTGCTCACCGAACAGTTCGACACCGGACAGGCGATCGTCCACACGGACGTTGACATCGACATCGAGAAACTGCACGAGGTTTTCGCGGCGGCCGTACCTCCCGGAGAATCGTGGCCCGGCGGTGACGCCGCAGGCGCCGCCTACCGTGCCGCTGTCGCGGTCGGCGCCGTGCGTACGCATGTGACCGAGACCCGCCCGGCCGGGACCGTGCTCGTAGACCCCTCCGTCGGCGCCTGGCTCAGCGACACCGACGAGCTCCGCAAGGCTGTCTTCCGCATGGCCAGGGAATCGCTTTTCGATGTCACCGCCGCCACCGCCCCCCAAGCCGGGCAGGACGAACCTCCCGCGCCCGGGTGGTGGGCCGAGGTCTTCGGCGACGCGCGGGTGACACTCAAGAGCGATCCGCCGACGGGCAGCGTGCACCTACAGGAGAGCCTGATCACGCATGGCACCGTCACCGTCGAGCACACGATCGAGGGCGGTCTGGCTGAGGTGGCCGCGGCGGCCCGGACCCAGCTGGACAAGTACCTGACCGTGATCGCCATCTGAGGATCGACGAAGAACTCAGCCCTGCGCGGCGGCCGCCAGCGCAGTGAGCACGCGGTGGGTCTTACTGTCAGGAAGCCCGGACAGCGTCACCCCTCGTTCGAGCACCGCTTCTTCGAGCTTGCGCAACTTGCGCTCGGCCCGTTCCTTGAACTCCTCCGCGTCGTCCCCGTCCTTGGGCTTCACACGGATCGAGGCCTCCAGGAAGTCCAGGCCGACGGCCGACCACGCCTCCAGGTCGACCTCCAGGTCGTCGAGCGGAACGTCGTCCACCTTCGTCGAGAAGATGGGCCCCAAAGTGACCAGTCCGTCCAAGTGGACGTCGCGCGCGCAGGCGTGCAGGAACTGGTCCTGCACCGCGTCGAGCAACGCGGAGGGATCGGCCCCGGGCTCCACCGCGGCCGGTAGTACCCCCGTCGGGTGACTGTGCACCAGGGAGGCCGCCAGCACGCGGCCGTTCCTTGACCAGTCCTCCTCGATCTTGTACGTAATCGGCTCCACTTCGAACGGGGCGGAGAACCGGCCGACCAGCTGTTCCCGGGTGCAGGGACGCAACTTGACGACCAAGTCATCCCGGCCACCACCGATCCTGAGCCGTACGATCACACCGGCGTCCAGGAGCGATACCTTCCCCTGAGCGACACCGGCCCGGTCCTCGGCGAACCAGATCCGACGCGTCATCAGCGCGCCCTGCGGGGCGCCGAGAGCCGACAGTGCCCCCGCCACGTCGCCCTCGATGTTGACCTTGATTTCGACCGGCAGCAGCTCCACGACATCGCTCCTGTACTCGTCTCGAGAGCCAGTGAAACCTTCCCTTCCAGGATATCGACACCGCCTCTGGGCCGCAGTCCGGATCTCTCGGACCCACTGTGTCCGGAAGCGGCTCGAGTGCGCGTGTGAGCAACACGCGGGCTTGACACAGTCGCAGGGCTTGAAGAGCGAGACCACGTCATGGGCGAGCTGTCGGGCCGTGCAGGGCAGCCTTCCGGTACAGGCCGGAAGGCCATCGGACCAGTCCTCAGCTGTCGCGCCCGTAGGTCAGCGCCGGCGGAACACAGGTCGACCTCATGCTGAGCGTTTGCTGACCTGGGACCCCACAACATGTCTCTGACCTACACGGATGCCCAGATATCAGGTGTTGGACTTGAACATGGTGCGAAGCATTTTGAACTCCTAGAAGACGGCTCCCTGCCAGCTTTCCGCAGGTCAAGGGCGTTCTTCACTGTACATCGGCACGCGTCAGATCGAAGTTTATTAGGAACATCGACCCCCTCTGGCGAGAGGGCTCCCTGCCTGCACTTCCATGCGAACCAGGCTGTCGTGACGCCGCCGACCAGGCGTACGAGCGGGGCATCCGGGGCCAGGAGATGGTTCTGGCCGACCACGTCGGCGAGGGTACGCGGGCGCAGCCGATCGGCCGGCGGGCGCGGCGGCTCGTCGCCGAACAAGGGCAGCGCGGGTTCGGTGTGGGTCATCGGATGCCCTGGCTCAGCGAGGCGTCCTTGGGCGGTGGGCCGTGGACGAGGTCGTAGGAGTGGCTGACCAGGTACTCGATCAGGTCGGCGGTGATGTCGGGGCCCGCGCCGACCGAGATCCAGTGCGCCTTGCTGAGATAGCGGCCCGGCACGATGCTCTCGTAGCGCATGCGTAGCGAACCGCCCTGCTCCGGCTCGCACTTGACGGTGATGATCTGGTCGGCAGGCTCGTCGGGGGCATCGGTGACGATCAGGAACACTTTGCCCGCCGTCTTGTAGACGTCGAGCTTCGGGGTGAAGGGGCGGTCGTGGCTGACGTCCGGGAGGCCGGTGGCCGTGCGGCGCGCGGTCCGCTGGATCCGGGCACCGGTGAGGGTCACCGCGCCCCCGCGCGGATGCCGAAGGTCTTCGGGTTCACGGGCTGCTTGGCCTTGGGGAGTCGGGCGACGACCAGCCGGTAGGAGTCGGCGACCAGGTCCTCGACCAGGTGCGGGTCGATCGAAGCACCGGGGGCGAGGGTGATCCCGTGCTTCTTGTTCATGTGGGAGCCGGTAGTGATGTCCGCGAGTGTCGCCCGCAGCGCTTCGGCCTCCCCCGGGCTGGACTTGAGGATGACGACCGGTCGGCCGGGCACCTCCGTCATGAGCATGAACACCTTGCCGTGGACCTTGAAGACCTCCCATTCAGGCCCGAACCGGTACTCCAGTGTGGCCATCGGCAGGCTCTCACCTCGCTCCTGGGCCGTCTCCTGCAGGGTCTGTCCATCCATCAGGGCAACCTCCCTTTCGTGTCCGGTGGTTGAGCATCGTTTCAGTCGAGTACGACGACGTGCTTGCCCGGGAACGCGCCGGACTCCAAGTCGGCCTGCGCCTCGCGGACGGATTCCAGGCCGTGATAGACCTTCGCGACGCGAACGTTCAGGCGTCCGTCGGCGACGGCGCGCAGCTGGTGGTCGAGGACGTCGGCAGGCAGGTCAGTGGCCGCGCCGCCGTACGCGGTCAGCCGTACCCCGTTCGGGATGAAGCCGAGGGGGCTGAAGTCCGGGATGGTCCACTCGTCCGCCAGCGCGCCGGTGAAGCAGACCGTGCCGTGGAGGCGGACCGCGCGCAGGGTGTCGTGCAGACGCCCGCAGCCGACCAGTTCCAAGGCCGCATCAACCCCGTCCGGGCAGATCTCCCGTACGGCATCGGCGATCTCACCGTCGTCGAAGACGGGGTGATCGACGCCGAGGTCGCGCAGCATGTCCGCGCGGTCGGGGCGGCGGGTGGTGGCCAGCACGGTGGCGCCCAGGTCCTTGGCCATGGCGGCGGCGGTCAGACCGACCGTGGACGTGCCGCCGCGGATCAGCAGAGTCTGTCCGGCACGCAGGTCCAGGCCGGTGGCCAGGGAGCCGTAGGCGGTCTGGACCATCTCCGGGAGCGCGCCGAGCGTCGCCCACGGCAGGTCCGAGGTGAAGGGGATGACCTGTCCGGCTGGGACCAGCACGTACCGGGCGTACGCCCCGTCGTAGGAGCGCCCCATCCCGCCCATCATGGTGGCTACCTGCTGGCCGGGGGTGAGGCCGCTGCCGGCGGGGGCCTCGTCGACCACCCCGGCGCACTCGATGCCGGGCACCCGCGGCAGCGTCACGTCGCGGCTGGACAGGCCCCGGCGGGTGGTCACCTCGGACTCGTTGATCCCGAACGCCTTGACCTTGATGCGGACCCATCCGGGGCGTACCGGGGGCACGGGCAGGTCCGTGGCGACGAGTTTGTCAATGCCACCCGGTTCAAAGACGACGATGGCGCGCATCGTGCGGGGCCCGGTCTCCTCGACACGGTTGGCCGGTTCGTTCATGGTGATTCCTCGGTTCGGCAATGCGGCGCTCGTTGGTCGATCGGTGACGCCGCCGTGCGCGTGGACCTTGGTCGGGCGGAGCCGGACGACCAGTTCGCCCGGAACGCCGTTGCGGGGGCCGAACTCTTCGGCCTGCTCCGTCCGCGCCGCCCCCTGCGGCAATTCGCGCTGCTCGCGGTCCCCTCACAAGCCCTTGAGGACGTATGCACCGTGACCGGCGCGTCACCGCCCCCGTGACGTCGCCGGCGCTGGATCTCGACGGGCTCAAGACCCCGGTCGAGGACGTCCGGCGGGGAACTGGGCGGGTGCGGTTATGCGCCTGGGTGCATGGCGTCGCGGACCAGGGCGGTGTCGACGAACTGCTCGAAGCGGACGATCTTTCCGCCGCGTACGACGAAGTGGTGGGCGACGCGCACGTTGAGCGGTTTGTTGGTGGCCTTGTTGGTGGCGGTGTAGCGGGCGAGGACGACGACGTTCTGGCCGTCGACGACGTAGGTGTCGTCGTGGGCGGCCCAGTCGTCCCAGGACTCGCCGAGCTGTTCCATGACGGCGGAGGTGACGCCGGTGGGGGTGCGGTAGGTGCCGGCCAGGGGGAAGCCGGCCATCTCGGTCCACTCCACGTCGTCGGCCAGGGTGGCCCGCAGGGCTTCGAGGTCGCCGTTGGCGGAGGCGACGTACTGGCGGCGCACCACATCGGCGGGGGCGGCGGAGGCGTGGAAGTCGGTGGTCTCCATGGGTTACGGCCTTTCTCAGATGGGGTCGGGGGTGCTGGTGGGGCACAGGCGGTAGGTGGGTACGCGCCTGGCTCCTGCGTAGCGTTGGAGCAACTGGTGGATGCCCGCGCCGCCGGCCGGCGCGATCAGGTACGCGGCGAGGTAGCCGTAGGTCCCCAGGAGCGCGGGGCCGAACTGGCGGGCGCGGGGCCGGCGGCCTGGGTGTCGCGGGCGGTGGTGCTCATGGGTTCTCGCTGGGCTCGGCGGGCACGGTCCGGCCTGCGTCCCGGCCGGACCGTGGTCGGGGTGGGTCAGCCCCAGGTCATTTCGCCCTTGGCGACCTTCGCGCCGAGCTGGGCCGCGATGAGCATGCCGGATCCGGGGTAGCGGGCGACCAGGGCGTTGGTCAGGGCCTCACCGTTGTCGGCCTTGTCCAGCTCGTCCTCGAAGGCGGTGAGGTAGTTCCGGGTGTAGGCGATCGGGCTCGCGTCGAGGGCGGCGGCAGTGGGCAGCCGGTGGCCGGGGACTGCGAAGGCGGGGTCGAGGGCCGTCATCTCGTCCAGCAGCTCGATCCACACGGCGCGGTCCTGGGGCTTGCCGGTGTCGGCGACCCAGACGTGCTCGTTCTGGAAGAGCAGGACGCCGGCGACGATCGCCCGGTGCTCGGCCTGCCACAGGTAGTGGCGGTCGGGCAGTCCCGGGTGGCCGCCCTTGAGCTGGAAGACGTGGCCTTCGAAGGTGAGGTCGCCGGTCAGTTCGGCCATCTCGACCAGGCGGGTGGGGCGGTTGGCGCCCACCGGCTCCCAGGCCTTGAGCTTGCCCTCGTACGCGGCCTTGATGTGCTCGATCACCAGCGGTGTCGCCAGGATCTCGGCATCGGGGAAGGCGTCGGCGATGACCTCGGCGCCCCAGTAGTAGTCGGGGTCGGCGTGGCTGATGAACACCTTGGTGAGGTTCTTGCCGGAGTCGAGGATCTCGGCGGCCAGCCGGTGTCCGTCGGCGCGGGTGAACCCGGTGTCGATGAGGAACGCGCCCTGCTCACCGGTGATGAGGGTTGCGGTCTTGTTCTTCGAGCCGACGGGGAAGTCCAGGTCGATGACCTTGAAGTCGAGAGTACTCATCATCATGTCCTTTGCCGGAAGCAGAGTGAGGGGTGCTGAGGTGTGAGGCTGGGTTGCCCGCCGTGTGGGTTCAGGTTCGCGCCGCCCGGGTGCGGGCGGCACCGACCGTGCCGGTGTGTCGGCCGGGATTCAGCGGCCGGATGCGGCCGACCGGGTGCGGGCGGCGCCGAACTGCTCCAGGAGGGTGTCGATCTTGTCGGGGCCGGCGTGGCCTACGGCGAGGACCGCGGTGCGGTCGCCGTCCTGGACCAGGAGGGTCGGGTAGGCGTTCGCGCCCAGAGCTGCTGCCCGCCGGAAGTCGGCCTCGGCCGCGAGGGAGGTGGCCGGTGCGGCGAGCGCGGAGCCGACCTCCAGCGCATCAAGGCCGGCTGCCGCGGCGATCCGGGTGAAGGTCTCGGGGTCGGACAGGCTCAGGCCGTCCTGGTAGAACGCGGCCTGTACGGCCATGGCCAGCTCCACCGCCCGCTCCGGGGCCGCCTGCCGCAGCGCCGCCGTGCCCCGGGCGGCGTCCTGGGAGTCCATGACGAACGAGCCGTCGGCGATCAGCCGCTCGTACCCGGCCCCGAACCCGACACCGGTCAGCTCGCTGATCTTGGCGTTCGCACCCTGGACGTAGCCGAACTCGCGGATCGGCACGGCCCGCTGCCCGGTGAACAAGCCGCCCGACACGACCTCGACGGGCAGTTCGGGGTGGCGCAGGGTGACCTCGGCCAGGGTGGGGGCAAAACCGTAGGACCAGCCGCAGTAGGCGTCGAAGACGTAGACGAGTTTCATGGGGAGGCCTTCGCAGAGGGAGTCGCTCCGCACCGAAGCGATGTACCTGCCTGAACAGTATCTGCCATGTCAGGTATTCCCGCATGGTGAAAGGCCCCCATCGTCGGGGCTTCCGCCCCCCTACCGCAGGCGGGGCAGGGCGTCCCGCGCCGAGTGGGACAGGATCCGCAGGCACTCCATGAACTGCTCCCTCGCCTCCTCGGGCAGCGGCGCCAGGAAATGGCGGCGGATGTTCTCCACGTGCACCCGGCTGGCCCGCACGACGATGTCCTCACCCCGCCCGGTGAGCCGTACCAGCTTGCCCCTGCGGTCCGCTGGGTCGTCGGCGCGCACCACCAGGCCGGCCGCCTCCATCCGGTCCACCAGGCGGGTCATCCCGCCCGTGGTCAGGACCCGCTCCTGCGCGATGGCCCGCATCGACATGCCCGAACCGCCCGCCCGTCCCACGATCAGCAGCACCTCGTACATCAGGTGACTGATCCCGAACTCCTCCTCGATCGCACCACCGAGCAGGTACTCCAGCCGCCCCGCGGCCCCCTGCAGCCGCCCGAACGCGAGCACCAGCTCGTCGTTCGCCGCCTCCTGCGCCGAACCGATCCCCGCACCTTCGCCCACCCGCCACACCCTTCGCTCGCCAGCTCCGCTCTCGGTACGATCATCGCCCCTCCCTGCCGCCCGGCCCCCGGCAACGCCCTCCCAGGTGGGCGCCGGGGAGGGCTACTGCCGGGCGGGTCCGGCGGGTGACACGGACGGTAGCCAGGACCCACGCGCGACATCCATGTCATGAACGGCCCAGGAGCGGTCTCTCACCGAAACCTGGCACTACGCAGAACTCCGCCAAAGCGTCCGGCCGGAACTCGGATGACTGCTCGGGCGAGCAGGGGCAACGGTGCCCCCCGGGGGGGCATCCATGAGCCTGGTCAGAGGGTGACCGCCACCTCCAGCGGGTCCCATATACAGGACTTCGCCTTGTGGTTCCGGGCGACCGGGGCCGCCGACGTCGAGCCCGTCACCGCGACGACTGCTCGGCGCGCGCGGAACCCGCTCCGGGCCGGCAACCGACGCACGGCGAGGCGGCTGGTTGGCATCGAGCAATGCGTCACTTATGCGAGCGGCACCTTGGAAGGCTTGGAGCCGTCCGGGACCCGGTTGGCGATCGACTTCGCGTGGACCTCGTGGAAGGTGATGCCGAGGAACTCCGGGGGTGTCGAAGGTCCGGGTATGCACTGTGTCGGGGGGCGAAGAGTGCGGCGGGCCCGGCGGCGTCGGCGAGGTTGTTCCAGCGCACGAAGTCTGCTCAGCGGGCTTGGGGTTCGGGTTCCGGGGCGAGATGGCCGGGCCGGGGTGCACGGATGGCTGGCGCGGTTTCCGGGAGGCGGCGCAGGACGGGCAGGACGGCCAGGGCAGTGGCGGCGACCAGGGCGCCGGGGATCAGGGCCCAGCCGGTGGAGTCGACCAGGGCCTGGGAGGCGTAAGGGGTGAGTCCGCCGAAGAGGGCGGTGGCTGCGGTGGCGCCGAGCGCGAGGCCGCTGAGGCGCTGGGAGACGGGGAACTGTTCGGCGATCGCGGAGGCCGCGACCGCGCTGATGCCGCCTGCCACGCAGGCCAGGACGACCGCGCCGGTCAGTGCAGCGGCGAAGCTGCCCTGGGTCATGAGGCCGAACATGGCCGGCGGCAGGATCACCGCCAGGGCACCGAAGAGCGTGAGTGCGGGGCGGCGGCCGACCCGGTCGGACAGGACACCCGCGAACGGCGTGACGACGATGACGACGAGGGCCGCGATGGTCGACAGCCACAAGGCGTCGGACTCCCTGAAGCCGCTGACCGCGCCGAGGTAGGTGGGGACGTAGCTGATGCCGACGTAGTACGTCACCGAGCCGAGCGCCGAGATCGCGCACGTCCGGTAGAGCGCGGGGCGCTGGGTGCGCAGAGTGGTCATCAGTGGGCCCGCGCCCTTGGTGTCGGGCGGGGGCTGCTGCTCGAAGGCGGGGGATTCGCGCATGGTGGAGCGGGCGATCAGCACCGTGGTGGCGAGCAGCGCGCCGAACAGGAAGGGGATGCGCCACCCCCACGCGTCCAGGGCGGGACCGGGGACGAGGGTGACGGTGAGGGCAGTGACCCCGGCGGCGAGCAGCGCACCGATCTCGCTGGCGGCGGAGGCCAGCGAGGCGACCAGGCCGCGCCGGTGGGGTGCGGCGCCTTCGACCAGGTAGGCGGTGACGCCGGTGTACTCGCCACCGACGGCGAAGCCCATGACACAGCGCAGCAGCAACAGCAGAACCCCGGCGGCGGAGCCGATCTCGTCGCGGGTCGGGAGCAGGGCGGTGGCCAGCATCGCGGAGGTCATCACCGCCATCGAGCCGAGCAGCACCTTGCGGCGCCCGAGCCGGTCCCCGATGTGGCCGAAGGCCATCGCGCCGAGCGGGCGCATCAGGTAGGCGACGGCGAAGACCGCCAGGGTGATCAGGAGCGAGGTGGAGCCGGTGCCGAAGAACACCCGGGACAGCACGGTGGTCATGTACAGGTACAGCGTGAAGTCGTACCACTCCACGACGGTGGACAGGGCCGCCACCAGAATGGAGGACCGGGGCAGGACGGCTATCGCCTGAGCGGGCGGTGGGGGTGCGAGGGATTCCATGATGTGCCTTGCGGGAGGGCGGCAGCGCGGACCTGGACGGTTGCGTGGGAGGAGGAGGCGACTGTCTGCCTCACGGCGCCGGTACGGCGCCGATCTGCTGCATCACCCCGAGGAGATCGGGCTGGCCCCGTTCGCCGACGATCCGGCCGTCGGCCAGGTAGTAGAAGTTCATGGCCTGCACCGAGATCTTGTTGCCGGTCGCCGGGATCCCGAAGAATTCACCGTCGTGGGTTCCCCGCATGGTGAACCGCGCGGCGACCGTGTCGCCTTCGGTGACCGTCTCCTCCAGCGTCCACTGGACGTCCGGGAAGGCGCTGCGCATCATTCCGAGGACTTCCATGTACCCATCGGGCCCCCGCAGCGGTTCCGGGTGGCTGGGTGCGTGGAACACCGCGTCCGGAGAAATGACCTCGCGGGCGAGATCCTCGTTGCCCGTGTTGATGAACTCGACGAAGCGGTTCATCACTGACTCGGTGGACTGCGATTGCATCTAGTGCTGTGACCGGAAAGGTTCACCGGGTCGCGGCGCCCGGCACGGCACCTCGCCGCGTTGTCGGACCACCGAAGTACGTCCAGTACAAGCGGCGGCCCTCCGCCTTGCGATGCACCGCACCGGACACCGCGACCCGGCAAACCTTCCCGGCCACAGCACTAGCTGTGCCTCTCCAGAAACGTTTGGGCGGGTACCTACGAGCGTAACATCGAATCGATGTTCACATCGATTCGATGCACCTGTGCGAAGATGGACTCATGCTGGAACTCGCGATACTCGGCTTCCTCGCCGAGGGACCCCTGCCCGGACACGAGCTGCGCCGCCGCGTCTCACAGCTGACCGGCTATACGCGGCCGGTCAGCGACGGCAGCCTGTATCCGGCGATCAATCGCCTGACCAAGGCGGGCTTGATCGAGCGGCGCGCCGACCCGGCCGCGGGGGCGGCCCGGTACGTGCTCAGCCTGACCGCGGCCGGACGGGCCGACATGCTTCAGCGTCTGCGCGAGCCCGCCGACCACGAGATCACCGACTTCACCCGGTTCTACATCGTCCTGGCATTCCTCTCCCACCTGCCCGACGCAGCCGAACAGCACGCGGTGCTGAGCAGACGGCTGGAGTTCCTGGAAGAACCGGCGAGCTTCTTCTACGACCACGACCGGCCCCTGCGTGCCGAGGAGGTCGCCGACCCCTACCGGCGGGGCATGCTGCTCACCGCCCGCGCCACCAGTCGCGCGGAGCGGACCTGGCTGCGCGAAGCCCTCGGAGACGAAGCCCCCGTATTCGACACCGGACGCGCCGACAGCGATCCGCACGCACCCGCCGCTCCCGCCGCTCCCGCGAGCTGACTGTCCACGGAGGTACCCCCATGCTTGCTTCCTGGTACGACGACCAGGGCCCCGCCGCCGATGTCCTGCACGTCGGTGAACTCCCTGATCCCGCCCCCGGCCCCGGCGAGGTCCGCGTCCGTGTCACCGTCTCGGGAGTCAACCCCGGCGACACCAAGAAGCGGCGCGGCTGGCTCGGCTCGTCCATGCCCTACCCACGGGTGATCCCGCACAGCGACGCCGCCGGAGTCATCGACGCCGTGGGCGCCCAAGTCGACGCCCGCCGCGTCGGACAGCGGGTCTGGGTATACGGCGCCCAGTCCTACCGCCCCTTCGGTACAGCTGCTCAGTACACCGTCGTACCCGACCACCAAGCCGTACTTCTGCCCGACCATCTGACTGATGAGCTGGGGGCGAGCCTCGGCATCCCCGGTATCACCGCCCACCGCACCGTCTTCGCCGACGGCCCCGTCGACGGCCGACCGGTCCTGGTCCACGGAGTCCTCGGCGGCGTCGGCTCACTGGCCGCCCAGCTCGCCCACTGGGCCGGCGCCACCGTGATCGCCACCGTCCGCCGCACCGCGGACCTCGACCACGTCGACCCGGCCGTCGTCTCCCACGCCGTCGCCCTGGATACCGGCGACCCCGCCGCAGCCATCCGCTCGTACGCGCCGCAGGGGGTCGACCGGATCATCGAGGTCGCCCTGTCCGACAACGCCGACCTCGACAACGCCGTCGCCGCCAACAACGCCGTCATCGCCGCCTCCGCCACCCGCACGGACCGCACCGAGATCCCCTTCTGGCCGCTGCTGTTCAACAACGTCACCCTGCGCCTGCTCGGCAGCGACGACTTCCCCGCCGAGGCCAAGCGCCAGGCCGCCCGCGACCTCACCTCCGCCGCCGCCGTCGGCGCCCTCACCATCGCCGTCGGCGACCGCTACCCGCTGGACGACATCGCCAAGGCCCACGACCACGTCGACGCCGGCGGTGGCCACGGCCGCATCCTGCTCACCATCCCCCAATAGCGCAGACGGAGTGCCGGCCGGCCACCGAGGGAGGGGCGTCGCGCCGGCGATGAAGCTTCTGGCGATCAGCTTCGCGCGTTCGCACGGCGTGCACTGGATGCGGGCCTTCCACCACCCGGGCAACGCTGCGGCCATCGGCATGAACCGGCGGCTGGGCTTCGTCGAGGCCGACGTGCCCGTCCGGGACGACGGATCGGGTCGGGCCGCGCTTCCCGGCCGGGCAACGGGACGACCTTGCGCGTGACCTTGACGCGCTACTCGGGCAGACCCATAGTGATGGCCACCGAGCCGCTCTCATCTACCGCGTGTCCTGGCTGAATTGATTGTTAGCGCTAACATTCGATCCTGCTTCCACCGTCCCCGCACTCCCGACGGGCTGGGCTCCACGGAACGGGCAGCAACCTCCCGCCCCGGGACGCAACGTCCGCGACCACCCGCGGGACCCGTTGCATCCCGTGGTCCGGGCGCCCCCGCCCAGCACTGCGACGGTGCATGCCGTGCCTGCCGAGAACGGCCGCCCGCCCCCACGCACCCTGGAGCGCAAATGACCGCAACAACCGGCCCCGGCCCCCACCCGTCGCGACGCCTGTTCCTCGGTATGGCCGCCACCGTCCCGCTGGCCCTGAGCGGCACGCTGGCCCTGGGCGCGCGGCCCGCCTACGCTGCCGACGCGGCCTACGTCATGGGCTACTTCACCGAGTCCGCGGCCTTGCTGGACGCCAACTACGGCCTGCACTTGGCCGTCAGCACCGACGGCCTGCGCTGGATGCCGCTCAACCAGAACAACCCCGTGGTGACCCCGACCGAGGGTGCGGGCGGCCTGCGTGATCCGTTCATCATGCGCAAGCAGGACGGCACCTTCGTCGTACTCGCCACCGACCTCAAGGGCTTCGACTGGGGCTACAACAGTCAGTACATCCACGTCTGGGACTCCGCGGACCTGCGCAGCCTCACGGGATACCGACGCCTCAAGCTGCACGACATGATCACCCACAGCTGGGCGCCCGAGACGTTCTGGGACGCCGGCCGGGGCGCGTACGGGATCATCTACTCGTCCGTCAATGCCAGCGGCCACGGCGTGATCATGGTGAACTACACCACCGACTTCCAGACGGTGTCGCCCCCGCAGGTTTTCTTCGATCCCGGCTACGACATCATCGACGGCAATCTGGCCGTGGGCGTCAACGGGGTCAACTACCTCTACCACAAGAGGGACGAGGCCCTGGTCGGCGCGCGGTCGACCACCCTCAATCCGGGCAGCTTCACGCCCTTCAGCACGGCGGCCGCTCACGGTGCCACCGAGGCGCCGACCCTGGTGAAATCCCTGACCTCCGGATCCTGGTACCTGTGGGGCGACACCTACTCGCCGAACGGCGTCTTCTACGCCTGGCAGAGCAACGACCTCGCCGCCGGCACCTGGACCCCGCTCGACCAGCGCCTCTACACCCAGCCGCTCAACTCCAAGCACTGCACCATCGCGACGATCACCACGAGTGAGTACGACAACCTCGTGGCGAAGTGGGGCAGCCCCGCCTGGAACCGGCTGAAGTCCTACAACTACCCCGACCGTTACGTCCGTCATGCCAACTCCGTCGGCCGGATCGATGTCTACCCGTTCGACCCGTACACCGACTCGCAGTGGAAACTCGTACGCGGCCTGGCCGACAGCGCGGGCGTGTCCTTCCAGTCGGTCAACTTCCCGACCCGCTACCTGCGGCACTCCAACTACGACCTGCGGCTGGAAGAGAACGACGGCACCGCGACCTTCGCCGCGGACGCCACGTTCCAAAGGACCGCCGGCCTGGCCGACTCCTCCTGGTCGTCCTTCCGTTCGCACAACTTCCCGACGCATTACATCCGGCACACCGGCTACGTCCTGCGCATCGACCCGATCGCCACCACCACGGAGAAGGCCGACGCCACCTTCCACGTCGGCTACTGACGGGGGTCGGCTCGGGCCTTTGGCTTCACGGCCGTTGGGAAACGCCGGCCCGGTCCCCTCGGGGTGAACCCGAAGGGACCAGGCGATGTCCGTGGGGAGATCGCCCAGGACGGGCCCGTCGACCGTACGCGGTGGGGCAGGGGGAGGTCCGGTTACGGAAGGTGAACGCGGGTGCGTGGCTTGACGCGCACCGCGCGGGGCCGGCTTCATGTGCCTACGAATGGGAGTGCTCCCGGCGGTGCGGTGCTTTGGTCTCCTGCCAGTAGTAGCTCCCCAGCGGGACGGTCGCGGTGCAGACACCGTCGGCGCCGGTGGTGCAGGTGGCGCCCACGGACGTGTCCGGGCGGCGCTACCGGTCTACAGAAGGCCGGAGATCAGCAGCGGGGTGGGGCGCAGCGATCGGCGCTGCCTCCTGCGGTGCGCCACACGTGGCGCCAGTTCCGTTAGATGCCCCGCATGGTGGCATCGGTGGAGTCTGCGAACAGCACCGACCCGGTCTCGTCCCGTGACCGCCGACGCCGGCGCGGAGGCCGACGGCCCGGCGCGCGCCACGGGTGGGTGGCGTTGCTGCCGGGCCGTCGGTCACTCACGCGGTCTCACTTCCCGCGCAAAGCCCCGCGGCGACGTCCGCGAAGCACCAGCACGCTGCCGGCGACGATGACCAGCAGGCCACCGAGGGCGCTGTAGGTGATGGTGTTGCTCACCCCGGTGGAAGCCAGGCCGCCGGACGTGCTGCCCGGGGTCGGCTGGCCGACGGGTACGCCGCGCTCCGCCTGCGCACGGGTGCCGGTCGTGCCGGAGGCGGTAACAACCGGCGTGGCGGCGGTCGGCGTGGGGGCGGGCGTCGGCTTGGCAGCGCCGGCGGTCCCCGACGCGGGCTTCAGCTGAAGAGTCGTGATCGAATACGGCGGCAGCGTCTGTGCGACCGCCGTACCCCGCTTCGCCGTCGTCAGGGCAGTATCTCCCTTGGCATACGAAACGGTCGTGACCGCCCCGGCGGCCGGGGTGAATCCGGCGTACGAGAGCGACACCGGCGCCGCGTTCTGCGGGCTCTTGTTGATCAGCATGACGTTCAGACCGCCGTTGCCGCTCCGCACCGCGTGCACGGCAACCGACGAGTTGCCCGAGGACGACTTGACCATGGTGTCGCCGGGCTGCGCCAGTGCGGTCAGCGAGCGGATGCCCCAGTAGGTGGGGAAGGGCGTGTCGCGCGGCGGTTGGCACTTCCCCCCGGCGCAGGTTCCAGCGGAGAGAATGCCCCCGTCCCGGTAGTCGGTCTCGCCGTGGACGGTGGTGGGTGCTTCGCCCGAGCCGTTGTGCAGGTTCCACCAGTCCACGTGGGTGGCACCCTGCTCGAACCAGGTCATGTAGGTGTCCGGCGCGAACAGGGCCGCGGCCTGGCTGGTCAAGGCGGGCGAGCCGACGGCGTCGGTCTCGGTGACCGCGATCTCCACCGAAGCGGCGCGCGAGCCCGCGTACTTGGCGATCAGCGAGCGCAGCGAGGACGTGGCACCGGCGATCCGCGAGGGGGTGTTCAGCAGGTCGGCCGTGGTGGTGCCGCCCGGATACCAGTGGACGATGACGAAGTCGATCGAGCTTGCCGCGATGGAGAGCACCGTGTGGTTCCAGTCGGCGCTGTCACCGGGAGCCTTCTCCTTGTCCGGCCAACCACCGGGGGTGGTGAGCACCGCTCCGATCTTCACCTTCGGGTCCACGGCCTTCATCGCCTTCGAGTAGGCGACCAGGTTCTTTCCGTACTCCTTCGGGCTCTTGTCGGCGTGGGTGTCGGTTTCCCAGCCCTTGCCGTTGCCGTAGTGCCCGTTGCCGTAGACCTCGTTGCCGATCTCCCAGTACTTCACGCCGTAACCTTTGTCGACGTTGGCGTACTTGACCCAGTCGGCGGCCTCCTGGGGGGTGCCGGAACCGTAGTTCGCGGTCAGGATCGGCTGGGCGCCGACCTTCTTCGCGGTGGCCATGAAGTGGTCGAAGTTGGTGTTGGAGGGGATCCAGCCGCTGCCGTCGCCGGAGGTGTGGGTCTTCCAGTGGTAGTCGTCCGCGCCGGAGCCGCCGGGATAGCGCAGTTGCCGGACTCCCGCGGCCTTCATCAGCGATGTCACCTTGGGGTCCCCCATGTGCTCGTCGCCGAAGCCCGTGTTGAGGCCGACACCACTTCTGGGCACCGTGCCCAAGGAGGTACCGGCATCCACACTGATGCGGACGGTCGGCGCGGCGCCCGCGCTGGGCGCCAGGGCGCCGACACCGGCCGAGGCGGCGAGCACCGCCACCGCCCCCACGACCAAATGCCGGAGAATCCGGCTACGGCGGGGCGTGCGATCCCGAGGCATCGGCTGCTCGGGGGATCTCGGGTTGCCTGGTGACATGTGGGGCTCCGATCGGGTGTTGACACAGAGGGTGTAGGGCCGCTGATCACGGCTCGCCCTCGTCGGTACACCCCTAAGTGGCCGGCCGGAGCGGAAGGGTTGCCGTTTCAAACATCTTTCGCCGAGACGCGGTCGCACCGTCTCACCGGACCCGGTGGCCCCGTGACACGCCCGGGCTGGTCCTTGCCGCCGGGGCCGCGGCCAAGAGCGCCACCTCGGAGCGTCCATCAGTAGGTGCCCGTCCTGGCGCTGGACAGCTTGTTCCCGTCCACCACCGCGTGACGCCACCGGTGGTGCCGCTCGTTGGGCCCGGGTGACAACTCCTCCCCCGCTCCCGTCCGACCCCGGCGACCGGCCGCACCCGGCGGCGGCCGCCGCGGGCTGCCACCGAAACTCCCCTTGCGCAGCAGGCAGGGGGAGTTTCGGTGGGCTTGAACCGGATACCGGTGTCAGCAGGAGGACTAGCCCGTGGAGCCGACGCGGACGAGCTTCCACTGCTGGTTCACTCCGCCCCAGTCCGAATACTGGACGATGCCGGTCCCGTCGGCGGAGGAGAAGCCCGGTACCTCGACGGCCTTCCCGCTGTTGCGGTTGATCAACCGGACGTATCCGTCCGGTGAGTCCACCAACCGGAACTGCTGGTTCACGCCACCGTGGTCGCTCCACTGGTGGATGGCGGCGTTGTCGGCCGTCGACCAGCCGGAGACGTCCAGCAGCTTGCCGGAGTGCCTCGCCTTCAACTGGTAGTAGCCGCCACCGGAGTCCACGAACTGGAACTGCTGGTTGGGCCCGTCGTACCGGGCCCACTGCGTGAGGGCGGCGCCGTCCGCGGAGCTCACGCCCGCCACGTCCAGTGCCTTGCCGCTGTTGCGGTTGACCATGACGTACCAGGCGTTGGTGTCCACAGGGGCCGCCGGCGCGTGCGCGCGCAACTCGAAGCGTTCCACCAGCACTCCGCCGCCGAGGGCCCGGGTGGCATGGTTGAAGACGGCGAAGCGGTAGCCCATGAAGAAATGAGGCCTCTCGCTCATGGTGAAGGCCGGGCCGAGCCGGGTGAAGGTGGTGCCGTCGGTGCTGTAGGAGAACGTCGCCTGACGGCCCGGCCCCGGGCTGATGTCGGCGGCGGCGCGCAGCCAGACGCGGCTGCCGGACGCGGGGAGGTCGGCGCGGGCCTGCTCGGTGCCGGTGCTGCTGGTGTTCCAGCTGGCGTCCATGGTCAGGCCGTCGACCATCACCAGCCTGCTGACGCCGCCCTGCCGCGTGACACCGATCCAGGCGGAGGAGTCCCGCAGCATCGCCAGCCCGGCCCGGTCGCCGTCCGCCATCCCGGAGCAGTCGAGCACGACGGTCGCGGTGGAGGCCGGGCCCTGGATGCGGCGGGTGAGGGTGTTACGGGCGCTGTAGAGG
Source organism: Streptomyces sp. ICC1 (assembly GCF_003287935.1). Taxonomy (GTDB): domain Bacteria; phylum Actinomycetota; class Actinomycetes; order Streptomycetales; family Streptomycetaceae; genus Streptomyces; species Streptomyces tritrimontium. The sequence continues at coordinate 1,141,902 of NZ_CP030287.1, read as the reverse complement.
TCGTCGGTGACGGTGGCGGTCCTGAGGGTGAGCCCGTTGTTGACGGTGAACGCGGCGGTGTCGGGGTTGTGGTTCCACTCCCAGTACGGCGCCAGCGCCGTTCCCCGGAAGGTGTCGGCGCCGGTCATCGGCGGGAGCGGGTGCGGGGTGACCGGGTAGGGGTATGTCTCGCCCCACGTGCCGTTGACGGTCTGGAGCTCGGGCCAGCCCTCGGCGTTCCAGGTGACCGGGGCCAGGGCGGGGACGCGGCCGCCGGGATAGGCGTCGATGAAGCCCACGTAGTACCAGTCGCCGTTCGGGGTGTCGACCAGCGAGCCCTGGTGCGGTATGCCGCCGCCGGGGATCGGGCCGGGCAGGTCCAACAGCACCTCCCGCATCTTGTACGGGCCGAAGGGGCCTGATGTGGATTTCCAGATGTACTGGCCGTTGGGCGGGCGGGTGACGAAGATGTAGTAGTTCCCGTTGATCTTGTAGAAGCGGGAGCCCTCCATATAGTGGATCTCGTCGGGCTTGGTGAGCACGTGCTCGGACCTGACCTCGGTGCGCATGTCCGGGGAGAGCTGCGCGACGCGGATCTCGTTGGCGCCGTACGCCACGTACGGGGTGCCGTCGTCGTCGAAGAGCAGTCCCGCGTCGTAGTAATTGCTGCCGATCGCGGCGTGCCGGGTCCAGGGGCCCGCCGCGTTGGTGGCTCTGTATACGTACGACCGCTGCCCGCCGGTCTGGCCCAGCCAGTAGAAGGTCCCGTCGCTGGGGCGGTGGCGCATCGAGGACGCATAGATGCCCTGGACGTACGCCCGTCCGCCGTTGAGGTCGTACGCGTCGCCGAAGTCGAGGACCGGCACCGAGTGGCCGATGAACTCCCAGTTGACCAGGTCGTAGGAGCGCAGGACGGGCGCGCCCGGCGAGAAGTGCATGGTCGAGCCGGTGTAGTAGTAAGCGTCGCCGACGCGGATGACCTCGAGGTCGGCGAAGTCCTGCCAGATCACCGGGTTGGTGAACCGCTCCTGCTGGGCCGTCGTGGCCGCCGCCGCGCTCGCGCCTATCACCGGCAGCGTGGTGCCCGCGACCAGGCCGACGGTGGCCGCCATGACTTTCCGTCGGCTGTGGGGGTGTTGGAGCCAGGACATACGAGATCAGCTTCCTCACGCGTGGGGGACCGAGAGCCGAAGTGTGAGCGTTAACATTTCCGAGGACGAACCGTGCAGGGGGTGATCTGGGCGTCCCTCAGCATGTGCAGGAGCAGCCAGAGTGTTTGTCATTTCTGTCTGCAAGAGGTCACCAAGGGGTAGCGAACGTTCCGCATCGGAACGAGCAAGGGGACCGAGGGCTGACCCAGGCCGGGCGGCGAGATGAAGCCGTCGCGCAAAGGCACTGGACAGGGTCGGGCACCGGGTTACCGGACCGGGCCCGACCCCGTGTTGGTTCAGCTCTTGCCGGTCAGGCGCCAGACCTGGTTCTTCTTGGTGGCCAGGGCACTGGCGGAGTCACAGGTCCACTGGTGGACCAATGCTCCGACGGCGGTGGAGATCCCGCTGACGTCCACGCACTTGCCGCTGTGCACCGCGACGAGCTGGTAGTCGTTGGCGGCGACATGCCGCAGCGTGAACTGCTGGTTCGTGTCGCCGTGGCAGGTCCACTGGTGGACCGCCGCGCCGTCGGCGGTGGAGACACCGCGGATGTCGAGGCACTTGCCGCTGTGGCGGTTCACCAGGGAGTAGGTGTCCGCCACCCCTGGCACCGGGCGGAAGTCGAACCGCTGCTCCTCACCGGCGCCGCAGGTGTACTGCCGGTACTGAGTGCCGTCGGCGGTGCTCTGGTTGGGGTCGTCCAGGCAGTGCCCGCTGTGCTGGGCGACGGCGGTTGACGAGAAGGCGGGCTGGCCGGTGGTGAACTGCCACCAGTTCATGTTGAACAGGTACCCGCTGCCACCGGCGAAGCTCAGGTACAGATCGTGGGTCCCGGTCGCACCGGTGACAGGGCACGAGACCGTGCTCCAGGTCTGCCAGCCTCCGGTGCCCGACACCGTGCAGGTCCCGGCCGTCGGCCCAGTAGCACTGTCCAGGTGCAGCTCAACTCGGCCGCCGCTGGTGTTTGAGGCCACCCTGGCGGTGAACGAGCCGGCACCGGTGCCGAATGCCACGCCCTTGACCTTGATGTAATCGCCGTTTTCAATCCAGCTGATGTTCATCCCGCCCTCGCTGGAGGGTTCGGTTTCGATGCCGCTGCCCCACGCGATGGACTCGGCTTCCTGGCGGACATAAGGATCGAGCGTGCCGGCCTGCGGCGCCCCGGCCGTCGTCATATTGATCGTCGGGATCGTTCCGTCAGCGTTGTAGGAAAACTTCTCCACTGCGACCGAGCGGGTGAAGCCGCCGCCGCCCGGGAGGGCGCCGTTGTGATAGAAGAAATACGAGTTGCCCTGAAAGTCCACGATGCCCGCGTGGTTGGTGAAGCTGTTGCCCTGGGCGGGCATGACTGTTCCACGGTAGGTCCACGGTCCGGTCGGGCTGGGTGCCGTGGAGTAGGCGATGAACTCCGAGCAGCACTTGGCGGCATACACCATGTAGTACAGGCCGTTCCGCTTGTAGACCCATGGTGCTTCTTCGTACAGCGTGGGACGGTCGGGGTTGTCGGTGCGGGACCCGAAGCCCTCGGTGGTGAGCGGAATTCTGACGGGGCTGCCTGCGTAGGACGTCATGTCCGCGTTCAGCTTGACGTACCAAAGGTTCGGGTTGCCCCAGTACAGGTAGGCCTGGCCGTCGTCGTCGATGAAGACGGTCGGGTCGATCTCGCTGTTCTCCACCAGCGGGTGGCCGAGGGCGTCCCGGAACGGGCCGGTGGGGCTGTCCGACACCGCCACGCCGATGGCGAATTGGCCGGTCGCCCGGACCGACACCGGCACGTACCAGTAGAACTTGCCGTCCCGTTCGACAGCCTGGCCCGCCCACGCGTTGGCACCCGCCCAGCTGAAGGTGTTCAGGCTGAGCGGTGAGCCGTGGTCGGTCCAGTTGACCATGTCGGCGGAGGACCACACCCGCCAGTCATTCATCACGAAGGAGGAGGTGGAGGTGTCCTCGTCGTGCCCGGTGTAGAGGTAGACCCGCCCGTTGTGCACCAGTGGGGCAGGGTCGGCGGTGTAGACGTGCTGCACGATCGGGTTGTCGGCCCTGGCCGCCGTGGGATGCACCGCGGCGGGAAGGACGACGAACGCCAATATGAGGATCATCAGCACCCAGGCTGCCCGGGCGAGGCTCGTACCGGCGGCGGGTGACCTCACTGCGGTCGGGTGAGCCGTTGCCCTGTGGACGGCGGTACTGGCCATGGTGTGATCCTTCCTGGTGCTGCGCGTCGGGGACTGAGCAGCTGGTCAGATGCGGAGGAGGGACGTTGCTGCGCTCGGGGTGTGGTCCGTGCGAACCGTGCGATGCGGACGGAGCCGCCGAGCGCTGGCGACCGTCAGACCGTCTTCGCCTACTCGGATGCCGGGCGGGCGGCCGCTGCCTGCACGGGAGTTGGTGGTGTCGGCCATCGTGCTGCCTTTCGGCCGTCCGGGCCGGTGACCGCGTCCCGCATCGGGGCGGTTGGTCATCTGGGTTGGTGCGCTGAACTGCGCGAACGGACTGTTTGTCCGGGGTGGCGGCAAGACGTGACCCCTGCGGGGTGGGGATGCCGGGCCTCCGGCGTATTGTTAGCGCTAACAACTTGAAAGTCGAACATCCGGTGTGTTGCAGGGAGAAAACCACGGCACATGAGAGGCCGTCAAGTACCCGCGTCGAAACCTGTCCGTCACTGAGGCGTCATCCGAATCTCGTCCTGTCAAAGTTGCTGACGGGACGGACGTGAGTTGCCGTACCGGCCGGGCCTGCTCACCCTGCAGCGCTGACCCGCCTGATCCACGGTGATCGCGATGTGGTGCGGTCCGCCGACGTGTAGACGAGCGGTTTACGGCGTGGGCAACTCCACCTGCTGACCGATACTCACCGCACCGAGGAACCCCAGCCGCGCATCGGCTGGGGTTCCTCATCCTGTGCGCAGGCGGTTTCAGGGCCCCCGGTTGGGGAGCCTGGACTGCCTGTCGTGACGGACATCTCAGCAGGGAGCGGCAGGACAGGCCGGAAGCGACGGCGGCGACACCAGCATCACCGTCAACGGCATCACCGTGACCGCGAACGGGGGCCGCGGAGGCAGTGCCTACGAAGCAGGCGCCGGCAGCGGCGGAACGGCGGCCCCTACGTCCTGGCGCCTGGGACCGGCACGCTGGCTCTTCTCTTCGCGTGACCCGGGCGGGCTCAGCCTTCCGCCGAGCCCGCCACGCCGGCTCCGGTCCGGAGCCGGACCCGTGTCACGTCGTTAGCGCTGCCGTGTCAGCAGACCCGGCCGGTAGGGCCATTGGCCGTATTCGCCGCCGGAGTTGGGGTCGCGTCCCTGGTAGAGGAACTGCAGGTTGCAGGGATCGACGGTGAAGGTCTGATCGGCGCTGGTGCGGATCAGTTCGCCATGGCTGATGTCGTTGGTCCAGGTGACGCCGCTGTTGGCCTTACCGGCGAAGGAGTTGCTCTCGGTCGCGGCCTGGGGTGTCCATGAGCCGTTCAGGCTGGTGGCCGTGAACGAGCGGAAGTAGCGGCCCTGCGAGCCCCTCGCCTCGACGAGCATGAGGTAGCGGTCCTGGCCCTGGAGCTTGTAGACCTGCGGGGCTTCGAACAGGTTGTCCGCCGTATCGCTCATGATCGTCGTGTAGTTCGAGCCGAAACTGCTCGGGAAGTTCCCGATCGGCATGCTGGCCCGGTAGATCTTGCCGTTGTCACCGGCGAAGAACAGGTACATGTTCGTGCCGTCGGCGATGAGCGTCTGGTCGATGGGGCCTGTGGTGGAGCCGGTGATGCTTCCGGTGAAGAGCACCTGCTGTGAGGACCAGCCATTGGGGTTGGACGGGTCGCTCGACGTCCGGTAGGAGAAGGCGCTCCCGCCTCCCCACTGGTAGGCGAGCACCCAGATGTTCTTCGGCGCGAAGTAGAAGAGCGTGGGCGCGACGACGGAGTTCGACATCGTGTTCTGGCTGGCCGAGGCCATCTCCGACCAGTTGGTGAACAGGCCGAAGTTCATCGAACCCCAGCCCGTTCCCGTTCCCGCGGCGCCGTGCGTCGTCGCATAGACGAGATGCTTGCCGTTGTAGGGAGCGACGGTGAAGTCCTTGAGCGACGCCCACCCGGCCTTGGGCTGCGCCAGTGCGCCCGTCGAGGTCCAGCGGTATGTCGACGGAAGAGCGCACGCACCGGGGTTGCCGGCACCGACCTTGACGAGCTGCCACTGCTGGTTGGTGCCGCCCCAGTCGTCGTACTGGACGACGTTCGCGTTGTCGGCGGTGGACCCGCCTTGTACCTCGAGAGCCTTGTTGCTGTGGCGCGCGATGAGCCTCACGTAGCCGTCCGAGCTGTCGGCCAGCCGCCACTGCTGGTTGGTCCCGTTCGCGTCGGCCCACTGGACGATCGAGGCGCCGTTCGCGGTGGAACCGTTCTGGACGTCCAGCACCTTGCCGGAGTGGCGGGACTTGATGCGGTAGTTACCGCCGCCGGAGTCGACGAACTGCCACTGCTGCTGGTTCTGATCGTTCCGGGTCCACTGGGTGATGCGGGCGCCGTCGCCGGTCGCCAGGTTGTAGACGTCCAGGGCCTTGCCGCTGTTGCGGTTGACCAGCACGTAGGAGGCGTTGGGGTCGACGGTCGCCGCGCTGGCGGGCTGGACACTGAGGAAGGTGGCCAGGAGCAGCAAGGGCGCGAGCACGGCGAGCAGACGTCGTCTCAGGTGGACCGGGGAGGGATGGCGAAACCACATCAGAAGGGCTCCTTCGGGAGGTGGGGGTGAGGTGACCCCGACGGACCGCGGAACGGCCGTATTGGGCGGTCGGGGACGGGATAGGTGTGAAGGCGGCCGCACATGCCGAAGCGTTGGTGCTCCGGACGCTCCAGTCGCGACACTTCGCCGTGGTCGAGGTGGGAGAGGTCTCCGGCCTTCAGCCGTTCCAGCTGACGGCCGGTCGTGACGGCTGCGGCCAGGGAGCCGTCACGCCAGCGGAGCCACCAGGCGTCCAGGAGCTCGCTTTTCAGGCAGTGGGCCGCGATGTGGAAATCCTGCAGCCCGCCTTCGCGCAAGGCCAGGAAACCCTCGACTGCCAGGTCTCGGCGGCGGCGCGCTGCCGCGGAGTGGTCACCGGTCAGGGCGGCCGCCTTCCGGCAGACCGGGGGATGGGCCGGCGGCGGGTCGTGGTCCAACTCCCAATCACTCCTGCGGACACGCCAGTCGCACAACGCACCCGCATGGCGCAACCAGGGGTCCACGCGCCCGGAGAGGTCCGCGTCGACCATGACAAGGCCGAAACCCTCCCGGTCCGCCCCCGCGAGCCCCGCGCCGGCCGTCAGCAGCAGCTCGCCACCCAGCAGGTACGGCGACGGGTCCGCCATCTCCGAGGCGTGCACGCCGTGCACCTCGCCCTCGGCCGGCCCGGCCAGGTGCCGCAGCCCCAGCTCGTGGTCGGCCAGCAGCCTGCCGAGCGCCACCGGCGGGGTGGGAGGGGCTTCCATGGATACTCCGTACACATCAGGGGAGCCAGATGGATGAAACGTACACTTCGCGCCTCCCGGGTGTCGGCTTACGCTCGAAGCACCGCACCCGCAGGAACCCGCAGTACCTCCAGAAGGGCACCCCCTCATGAGCACGCAGCCGCGCGGCCCCGTCGACTCCTCCCGCATCCCGCGCTACGCGGGCCCCGCGACCTTCGCCCGGCTGCCCCGCCTGGACGAGGTCGGCGGCAAGGCGGACGTGGCCGTCGTCGGCGTGCCCTTCGACTCGGGCGTCTCCTACCGCCCCGGCGCCCGCTTCGGCGGCAACGCCATCCGCGAGGCCTCGCGCCTGCTGCGCCCGTACAACCCCGCGCAGGACGCCTCCCCCTTCGCGCTGGCGCAGGTGGCGGACGCCGGTGACATCGCGGCGAACCCCTTCAACATCAACGAGGCCGTCGACACGATCGAGGCCGCGGCCGACGAGCTGATCGGCAACGGCTCCCGCCTGATGACCCTCGGCGGCGACCACACCATCGCGCTCCCGCTGCTGCGCTCCGTCGCCAAGAAGCACGGTCCGGTGGCCCTGCTCCACTTCGACGCGCACCTGGACACCTGGGACACCTACTTCGGCGCCGAGTACACGCACGGCACGCCGTTCCGCCGCGCCGTCGAGGAGGGCATCCTCGACACGGAGGCGCTGTCCCACGTCGGCACCCGCGGCCCGCTGTACGGCAAGCAGGACCTGGACGACGACGCCAAGATGGGCTTCGGCATCGTCACCTCGGCCGACGTCTACCGGCGCGGCGCCGACGAGGTCGCGGACCAGCTGCGCCAGCGCATCGGCGACCGCCCGCTGTACATCTCGATCGACATCGACGTGCTGGACCCGGCGCACGCGCCCGGTACGGGCACGCCGGAGGCCGGCGGCATGACCTCGCGCGAGCTGCTGGAGATCATCCGAGGCCTCTCCTCCTGCAACCTGGTTTCGGCGGACGTCGTCGAGGTGGCCCCGGCGTACGATCACGCGGAGATCACCTCGGTCGCGGCCTCGCACACCGCGTACGAGCTGACCACGATCATGAGCCGTCAGATCGCTGCGGCACGCGGCGCCAATTAGGCACAGCGCGCAGGCGAAGGCGAACCCGAAGGGCAAGTAAGAGAAGTGACGCACGACCACGACCTGGTACTCCGTCCCACCGAAGCCCAGAAGGCGGCCGCGCTCGCGCCGCCGCCGGGCCGGACGGGCGGGGACCTGGTCGTGGAGACGCTGCGTTCGCTCGGCGCGACCACCGTCTTCGGCCTGCCGGGGCAGCACGCGCTGGGCCTCTTCGACGCGGTCGGCCGCTCGGACCTGCGCCTGGTCGGGCTGCGCACGGAGAACAACGCGGGCTTCGCCGCCGACGCCTACGGCCGGATGACCGGAGAGGCGCCCCCCCTCCTGCTGTCCACCGGCCCGGGCGCGCTGATGGCGCTGCCCGCCCTCGCCGAGGCGGCGGCGGCATCCGCCCCGGTCCTGGCGATCTCCTCCCAGGTCCCGACCCCGGGGCTGGGCGGCGGGCGGCGCGGGCACCTGCACGAGCTGCGGGACCAGGCGGCGTCCTTCCGGGACGTCGTCAAGTCCGTGCACACCGCCCGGACCCCGTCCCAGATCCCGTCGGTGATCGCCGAGGCGTGGGAGTCGGCGCTGACGGCTCCGCACGGGCCGGTGTGGGTGGAGATCCCGGAGGACGTCCTGCGGGCGGAAACGGTGATCCCGCAGGTCACGGGCATGGACGCGACCCCGCACGAACTGGCCCCGCGCCCGGAGCTCACGGCGCTGGCCGCGCACTGGCTGGAGAACGCCGAGCGCCCGGTGATCATCGCGGGCGGCGGGGTGATCCGCGCGGACGCGGCGGGCAAGCTCAAGCAACTGGCGGAACGCCTGAACGCGCCGGTCGTCACCACCTTCGGCGGCAAGGGCGCGTTCCCCTGGACCCACCCGCTCTCGCTCCAGTCCTGGCTGGAGGACCGCCACATGACGGACTTCCTGGAGGACGCGGACGTCCTGCTGGTGGTCGGCTCGGGGCTGGGGGAACTCTCCTCGAACTACCACACGTTCTTCCCGGAGGGCCGGGTCGTCCAGATCGAGGCGGACCTCGGCAAGCTGGAGTCCAACCACGCGGCCCTGGGCATCCACGCGGACGCCCGCCTGGCCCTGCAGGCGCTCCTGGAGACGGTCGCCGAGCGCGCGGACGCGGGTGCTCCGGAGCGGGTCCGCGCGCTCGTGTCCGCCATCGCGGCCCGCCTGGCCACCCAGGACGTGGGGCTGGAGCAGCGGCTCCTGACCTCGATCCGCGCGGCCCTGCCCCCGCGCTCCCCGTCCTTCTGGGACATGACGATCCTGTCGTACTGGGCCTGGTCGGCCTTCGACGCCAAGCACCCCAACACCATGCACTCGGCGCAGGGCGCGGGCGGCCTCGGCTACGCCTTCCCGGCGGCCCTCGGCGCGTGCGTGGCGGAGCCCGGCACCCCGGTCCTCGCGGTCTCCGGCGACGGCGGCGCGATGTACTCGATCGCCGACCTGGCCACGGCCCGCCAGCACGACCTGGACGTCACCTGGCTGATCGTGGACGACGGCGGCTACGGCATCCTGCGCGAGTACGGCTGCGAGACGGGCACGTCCCTGACCCGCCCCGACTTCGTCGCCCTGGCGGCGGCCTTCGACGTCCCGGCGCAGACGACCACCCCGGAGTCCCTCCGCGAGGACCTGAAGAAGTCCCTGGCCACCCCGGGCCCCTCCCTCCTGGTCCTCCCGACCACCCTCAAGATGTTCGCCCCGACGCATCTCTGAGGGCGGTGCGTCAGGCGGCTTCGTGCGCGTGCGCGGTGAAGACGACCTGTGAGGTTTCCCCGACGAGCTTGAGGTTCAGCTCAGACTCCATAGCCCGCGCCAGCCGTGCCAGCAGCGGCACGGTCGGCACGGTGCCGCCGAGCTCCAGCTTGGACACCTGCGGCTGCGTCATCCCGGCCCGCCGCGCCAGCTCGGTCTGTGAGATCCCGAGCTCGGTCCGCCGGTCGTAGACGGCCTGCCCGAGATCCCAAGCCAGCCGGATCTCCTCACGGTGCTTGGTCACCTCCGGACTCTCAGAGAAGCCCTGGGCGACCTTCTTGTCCCGGGCAATCTTCCAATGTGCGTGGCTCACCATCAGGGGCTCCTTCCTACGGTTCACGGCTGAACACGTCGTGGGCGGGTTCGTGCTGCGCTTCACAGATCGCCTTCGCCAGCTTGGCGCGCGCAACTTCGGCGTCTTCGCGCTGCCGCGTTTTGCGGAAGACGGTCAGCAGAACCGCCCGGCGCCCTGGGGCCAGCCAATACGAGATTCTGACAGCGTCCCGACTCGGGCCGATGTCGAATCGCAATTCCCGGACGCCGTTACCCAGGTAGCGGGAGTGAGGTTCGCCGAGCGTGGTCGCATCAGTGGAGAGACGGACGGCTGCGTGCTCGGCTGCCCTGTAGTCCGCGTCGGAGAGGTTCATCAGCCAAAGCCGGACCTCCGGTTCGAGCTCGATGTCGAATGGGTCATCCATACATCGGAACGTATAGATGCTTCAGTGTATGACGGACAGGAACGGGAAGGAATCCCTCGTGTGAGTGAGGACCGCATGAAAAGTGACGGCGCCCCAAGTCAGCCCAAGTGCCAGCGCATCGCTGCCGCGCTGAAGGCCGCCATCGAGGCCGGCGAGTACGGTCCCGGCGACCGGCTGCCCGGCGAGAACGACCTCATGGCCACCTATGGCGTCGCCCGGATGACCGCGCGGCAGGCGCTGGGCGTGCTCCAGTCCGAGGGGCTGACCGAAGCCCGCAAGGGGGCCGGAGTCTTCGTCCGGGAGTTCCGGCGGATCCGGCGGCGCGGGATTCAGCGGCTGGCCGAAGACGTCTGGGGTGAGGGTCGGTCCATCTGGGCCGCCGACACCGAGGATCGGGAACCCGTCGTCGAGCCGCTCTCCGTCACGGAGGAGGCTGCGCCCGAGGCCATCGCCGCACTGCTCGGCCTGAGCGACGGGACGGCCGTCGTCCGCCGCCGCAGGTTCCTGCTCGACGGGAAGCCCGTCATGTTCGCGACCTCGTACCTCGACGCCGCCCTCGTCGCGGGGACGCCCATCACCGAGCCCGACACCGGCCCCGGCGGGATCTACGCCCGGCTCGCCGAGCTCGGGCAGAAGCCGGCCCGGTTCCGCGAGGAGGTTCGCTCGCGGATGCCCACCACCGAGGAGGCCGCGAGCCTCGGGCTGGCCGCCGGGACGCCCGTCGTCCTGGTCGCCCGTACCGCCTTCGCCGCCGGCGGACGGGTCGTCGAGGTCAACGAGATGGTCCTCGACGCCTCCGCGTACGTCCTGGAGTACGAGTTCGACTCTCCCTAGTGCTGTGACCGGAAAGGTCCACCGGGTCGCGGCGCCCGGCACGGCACCTCGCCGCGTTGTCGGACCACACCGGTACGTCCAGTACGAGGCGTGGCCCTCCGCCTTGCGAGGCACCGCACCGGACACCGCGACCCGGCAAACCTTTCCGGCCACAGCACTAGAGCCGTCCACCCCGAATGGTCCTAGCCACCTCGCCCACCCTCGCGTAAACCCGTTCGATTGTTGCGGCGGGATGAAATCCGCCGGTCGGAGCGTTGGGGCTTCCGGTAGGGCAGGACGAACGGGGAGGCAGCACGTGGCTACGGCGGCGGCGGGAACGGCGGCTGGGGACAAACAGGGGTGGGGGCGGCGGCTCGCCGCCTACACCTGGCGCTACAAGCTCAACGTGCTGCTCGCGCTCGGGTCCTCGCTCGGCGGCATGGCCGTCATGGCGCTCGTCCCGCTCGTCACCAAGGTGATCCTCGACGACGTCATCGGCGACAAGACCAAGCCCATGGGGCCCTGGGCCGGGATGCTCATAGGCGCCGCCGTGATCGTCTACGTGCTGACCTACATACGCCGGTACTACGGCGGGCGCCTCGCCCTCGACGTGCAGCACGACCTGCGCACCGACATGTACGACACCATCGCCCGGCTGGACGGCCGCAGGCAGGACGAGCTGTCCACCGGACAGGTCGTCGGGCGGGCCACCAGTGACCTCCAGCTGATCCAAGGGCTGCTCTTCATGCTGCCCATGACCATCGGGAACTTCCTGCTCTTCGGGATATCCCTCGGGATCATGCTGTGGCTGTCGCCGCTGCTGACCGTCGTCGCGCTGCTCATGGCCCCCGCCCTGTGGTTCATCGCCAAGCGCAGCCGCAAGAAGCTCTTCCCCGCCACCTGGTACGCCCAGAGCCAGGCCGCCGCCGTCGCCACCGTCGTCGACGGGGCCGTCACCGGCGTCCGCGTGGTCAAGGGCTTCGGCCAGGAGCAGCAGGAGACCGGCAAGCTCCGCGACGCCGGCCGCCGGCTCTTCGCCGGGCGGATGCGCAACATCCGGCTGAACTCGCGCTACACCCCCGCCCTGCAGGCCGTACCCGCCCTCGGGCAGGTCGCCATGCTGGCCCTCGGCGGGTGGATGGCCACCAAGGGGCAGGTCACCCTCGGTACCTTCGTCGCCTTCTCGACCTACCTCGCCCAGCTCGTCGGACCCGTCCGCATGCTCGCCATGGTGCTCACCGTCGGCCAGCAGGCCCGCGCCGGCGCCGAGCGGGTGTTCGAGCTCATCGACACCGAGCCCGCCATCCGGGAGGGGAGCGAGGAGCTTCCCGCCGATGCGCCCGCCACCGTCGAGTTCGAGGACGTGCGGTTCGGGTACGACCCCGAGCGGCCGGTCCTCGACGGGTTCTCCCTGCGCATCCGGGAGGGGGAGACCGTCGCCCTCGTCGGCTCCTCCGGCAGCGGCAAGTCCACCGTCTCCCTCCTCCTGCCCCGCTTCTACGACGCCGACCGCGGCACCGTCCGCGTCGGCGGCCGGGACGTGCGCGAGCTGACCTACGACTCGCTGCGCGACGTGATCGGGCTGGTGCCCGAGGACTCCTTCCTCTTCTCCGACACCATCCGCGCCAACATCGCCTACGGGCACCCGGGCGCGACGGACGAACAGGTCGAGGCCGCCGTCCGCGCCGCCCAGGCCGAAGGCTTCATCCGGGCCCTCCCCGCCGGGTACGACACCAAGGTCGGCGAGCAGGGCCTGACCCTCTCCGGCGGACAGCGCCAGCGCATCGCGCTCGCCCGCGCCATCCTCACCGACCCGCGCCTGCTGCTCCTGGACGACGCGACCTCCGCCGTCGACGCCCGCGTCGAGCACGAGATCCACGAGGCGCTGCGGTCCGTCATGGCCGGCCGCACCACCCTGCTCATCGCCCACCGCCGCTCCACGCTCGGGCTCGCCGACCGGATCGCCGTACTGGACCACGGGCGGCTCGCCGACATCGGTACGCACGAGGAACTGGAGCGCCGCTGCGCCCTGTACCGACGGCTGCTGACCGACCCGGACGCCCTCGGCGCCGGCTCGCCGCGCACCCCCGACGCGGCCGCGATGGGCGAGTTCGAGCGCGAGCTCGACCGGAACATCGAGCGGGACATCGAACTCGAAGCCGAGATCGACTCCGAGCCCGTCAACGCCAAGCGCCGGGTGGCCGGCGGGATCACCCCCGAGCTCTGGCAGCGCCAGGAGGAGGCGGACGAGCGGACCACCGCCCCCGCCGGCATGCCCGCCACCCCCGAACTGCTCGCCCAGGTGGCCGCGCTGCCGCCCGCCGACGACACCCCGCAGGTGGACGAGGCCCGGGCCGAGTCCGCCGAGGACAGCTACAACCTGCGCCGCCTGCTCCGCGGCTTCTGGGCCCCGCTCGCGATATCCCTGGGCCTGGTCGCCCTGGATGCCGGCTCCGGGCTGCTCCTGCCCATCCTGATCCGCAACGGCATCGACGAGGGCGTCGAACAGGCCGCCCTCGGCGCCGTCTGGCTGGCCTCGGCCCTCGCGCTGGGCGTCGTACTCGCTCAGTGGGCCGCGCAGTTCGCCGAGACCCGGATGACCGGCCGCACCGGCGAGCGCGTGCTCTACGCGCTGCGCGTCAAGATCTTCGCCCAGCTCCAGCGCCTCGGCCTCGACTTCTACGAGCGCGAGCTCACCGGCAAGATCATGACCCGGATGACCACCGACGTGGACGCCCTGTCCAGTTTCCTGCAGACCGGGCTCGTCACCGCCGTCGTCTCCGTCCTCACCTTCTTCGGCATCCTGATCGCCCTGCTCGTCCTGGACGTCGAGCTGGCGCTGATCGTCTTCGCCACCCTGCCCGTCCTGATCCTCGGCACGATCGTCTTCCGCCGCAGGTCGGTCGCCGCGTACGAGCTCGCCCGCGACCGGGTCGGCCTGGTCAACGCCGACCTCCAGGAGTCGGTGGCCGGGCTGCGCATCGTCCAGGCCTTCCGCCGCCAGCGTGCCGGCGCCGCCCGCTTCGCCGAGCGCAGCGACTCCTACCGCGAGGCCCGGGTCCGCGGCCAGTGGCTGATATCCGTCTACTTCCCCTTCGTCCAGCTGCTGTCCTCCGGGGCCGCGGCCGCCGTGCTGATCGTCGGCGCGGGCCGGGTGGGGGCCGGCACGCTCACCACGGGCGCGCTGGTCGCGTACCTGCTCTACATCGACCTGTTCTTCGCCCCCGTGCAGCAGCTCTCCCAGGTCTTCGACGGCTACCAGCAGGCCACCGTCTCCCTCGGCCGGATCCAGGGCCTGCTGCGCGAACCGACGAGCACGCCCCGCGCCGCCGCCCCCCGCGAGGTGCCGCGGCTGCGCGGCGAGATCGCCTTCGAGGGGGTCCACTTCGGCTACGGCACCGCCGAGGAGCGCGGCGAGAAGGAGCAGGCGCTGGCCGGAATCAGCCTGCGCATCCCCGCCGGGCAGACGGTCGCCTTCGTCGGCGAGACCGGGGCCGGCAAGTCCACGCTGGTCAAGATGGTGGCCCGGTTCTACGATCCGACGTCCGGCCGGGTCACCGCCGACGGGGTGGACCTGCGCGAGCTGGACCTGACGGGCTACCGGCACCGGCTGGGGGTCGTCCCCCAGGAGCCGTACCTCTTCCCGGGCACGGTCCGCGACGCCATCGCCTACGGGCGGCCCGAGGCGGGCGACGCCGAGGTGGAGGCCGCCGCGCACGCGGTCGGCGCCCACGACATGATCGCCACCCTGGACGGCGGCTACCTGCACGCCGTCACCGAACGCGGCCGCAACCTCTCCGCGGGTCAGCGCCAGCTGATCGCGCTGGCCCGCGCCGAGCTCGTCGACCCCGACGTGCTGCTGCTCGACGAGGCCACCGCCGCCCTCGACCTGGCGACCGAGGCCCTGGTCAACCAGGCCACCGAGCGGCTCGCGGGCAAGCGGACCACCCTGGTCGTGGCGCACCGCCTGACGACCGCCGCGCGCGCCGACCGGGTCGTGGTCATGGACCGCGGCCGGGTGGCCGAGGACGGCACCCACGCCGAACTGCTGGCCCGCGGCGGCCGCTACGCGGAGCTGTGGCGCACCTTCGTCGGAGAGGACGAGCCGGCCGCCGCGGCCTGAACCCTTCCGGTCGCGGCGCCAGGGGTCAGAGCTCGCCGAAGAGCAGGTTTCCCGGGGCGTCCTCCTCGGTGCCGGTGTAGTACTCGCGCACCGCGCCGAGGAGTTCGTCCACGGTCAGCGTGCCGTCCCCGTCCGCGTCGATCCGCCGGAAGAGCGCCTCGGCGTCCGCGTGGCTCAGCCGCGTGTCGAAGGCCTCCTGCGCCTTGTGGAACTCCTCCGGGCTGATGCGCCCGTCGCCGTCGGTGTCGACGATCGTGAGGATCGCCTGCACCATCGGGCGGAACGAGCGGTCGTAGGCGGGCCCGCCCTGCGCGTACAGCCGGGTCATGCCCGCCTTGTACTCCTCGGGCGTGACCTTGCCGTCCCGGTCCAGGTCCAGCTCGGTGAACAGCTCCTGCCAGAAATCGACGAGCCCGCCCATCACCAGCGTCGCCTTGGGCGAGGTGGCCGGCTCCGCGAGGGCCGACAGCAGGCGGGAGCCGAGCCCGATGATGTCGTGCTCGTCGATGACCCGGTCCTCGTTGACGTCCATGTGGGCGAAGGCGCGGTCCAGCTTGCGGTCGAGCAGGTCGTTCGTCATTTCAGTTGCCTTTCGCGGCTACGGTGCGGGGTCCTGCGGTCACCTACCGTAGTGTCCCTGGTGATCGCGAACTCCCGTTGTCCCGCTAGGAAGTTGTGGATGCACTCTTACGAGGTATGGGTGGCCGGCGCCGAAGAGCCCGGCACCCGTTGGGTCTACTGGCCCCGGGTGGGTCAACTGCTGCGCGAGCCCTATGAGGTGCTCGGCCTCAAGGCCCGGCTGGAGCGCGGCGAGGACCTGCCGTACGACGACCGCCTGCTCGCCGGCCGCGTCGCCATGTCCACCCCCGAGCAGGGCCTGCGCGCCCTGGCCGCCGCCCGCGCCGCCCAGCCGGGATGGGCGCGGATCCCGCTCGCCGACCGGCTGGAGCTGCTGCACGCGGTCCACCGCGCCGTCATCGAGCGCCGTGAGGAGCTGACCGGCCTGCTGGTCGCCGAAGGCCACCCCGTACGGCTGGCAGCCTGGGAGCTGGCCTCGGTGGCCGCCTCGTTCCACCCGGACTCCGTCGCCGACTTCGCCGGGCGGCTGCGCGAGCCCGAGCGGACCGCGGCGGGCCGGCGGATCCGCATGGTGCGCAAGCCGGACGGGGTGGTGTGCCTGAGCCCGCCGCGCAACGCGCCGACCTCGAACTCCTTCTACGGGGCGATGGCGCTCGCGGCGGGCAACAGCCTGGTCGTCAACGCGCCGCCGACCGCCCCGCTGGGCGTCAGCTTCGTCTACCGGGAGATCGTGGCCCCGGCCCTGGAACGCCTCGGAGCGCCGCCCGGCACCCTGAGCGTGCTCTCCACGCACGCCCGCGCCGCGGTGCGCCAGTGGCTGGACAGCCCCGACTGCGACGACCTCGTCTTCTTCGGCGGCTCCGAGCAGGGCCTCAAGCTGGAGCGCGAGTGCGTGGCCGCGGGGAAGAAGCCCGTACTCGAACTGTCCGGGAACGACGGCGTGCTGGTGTGGCGCGACGCCGAGACCGACCTCGCCGCGCGGGCGCTGTGCGAGCGGTTCTACGGCTCCGGCCAGATCTGTATGACCCCCAAGTTCGCGATCGTCCACCCGGAGGCGGCGGACCGGCTGCTGAAGGAGCTGGTGGAGCGGGTGCGGGGGATCCGCCCGGGACCGCCGGAGGACCCGGAGACGGTGCTGAGCCCGGTGGTCAAGCGGGCGGAGTTCGCCGAGTTCCTCGACGAGGTGCTGGCGGCCGGCGGGGAGCTGCTGTGCGGCGGCGAGCTCGTGGACGTCGACGACGTGCCGGCCGCGGCCGGGCCGTTCATCCGCCCGGCGGTCGTCCGGGTGGACGGGCTGGCCGCCGCCGGCCGGCTGCGCGCCTTCCGCGAGGAGACCTTCTTCCCGCTGCTGTGCGTGGTCGTGCCCGGGGAGCCGGTCCGGCTGGAGGAGGCCTTCGCGTTCCTCAACGCCAACCGCTACGGGCTGCGCAACTCCCTGTGGACGCGGGACGAGCGGGTCGTCGAGCGGTTCTGCGAGGAGGTGGTCAACGGCGGCATGCTGAAGGTCAACGACTCGCACATCGGCTGCCTGCCGGTGCTCCCGTACAACGGTGGCACGGGCGCGACGGGCGGGGTCTTCGGCGAGGCCAACCAGCCCGCCGTGCGCACCACCCACCTCCAGTCGATCGCCGTCGCCACCCTGGTCAGCCCCCGGGAGTCCGTCTTCGACCACGCGGCGGGGGCGTTCGACCGCGCGGCGGGCGCGGAGTGAGCCCGGTGGGCCGCGGTCCCCGCCCACCGGTCTGAAGTCCTTGTCCCCTGCAACCTTTCGCGGCGGTCGGGCGTCGTACGTGCGTACGCGCGTTGTACGTACGACCGTCGGGGGGGCAGTGTGTTGAAGGCGCGGAAGCGGGGCGGCCGGTGGGCCGTCCGCCTGGGTGTGTTCACCGCGGCGCTGTGGACGCTCGCGGGCGTGCTGCTCGTGGCGCAGCCCGCGCACGCGGCGACCGGGGGGTGCGAGGGGCGGCGGGCGGCGACGCTGCCGTTCCCCGCGGGGGAGGTGCGGGTCTACAAGACCCGCGACCAGGCCTGCGCGGTGGCGGTCGCCCATGACCCCGGCCGGCGCCGCGCGATGTCGGTGAGCATCCAGCCGCGCGGCGGGTACCCGGTCCGCGATTCCGGACCATTCACCCGTTATGCCGGACCGGTCACCGTCCACGCGATCCACCGCTGCGTGTATGTAAAGGGGAGCGTGGGGGCCGGATCTGTCGATTCCGGCTGGATACTGTGCTGATGGAGCGGCCCAACTAGGTCTGTTCAGGCGCGTGTTGCCCCGGCTAGGTTCACGGCGACCGAAGTGAACTAAGGGGAGGGTGAATGCGCAAGAAGCTCGGATGGCTGCTGTCGCTCGTGGTGCTCATCGGCACCATGGGTGCGGCCGGCACCGCGGCACAAGCGGCCACCGCCGCGGAGCCTGCCGCCGCCACGGAGACCACCGCCGCCACGGACATCAAGGACCAGATCCTCGCGGTACCGGGGATGAGCCTGATCGAGGAGAAGCCGTACCCCGGCTACCGCTTCTTCGTACTGAACTACGAGCAGCCGGTCGACCACCGCGCGCCGTGGAAGGGCACCTTCAAGCAGCGCCTGACCCTGCTGCACAAGGACGTCTCCCGGCCCACGGTGTTCTTCACCTCCGGCTACAACGTCAACACCAGCCCGCGGCGCAGTGAGCCGACGACCATCGTCGACGGCAACCAGGTGTCCATGGAGTATCGGTTCTTCACCCCCTCCCGGCCCGACCCGGCCAACTGGGCGAAGCTGGACATCTGGCAGGCCGCCAGCGACCAGCACCGGGTCTTCACCGCACTGAAGAGGATCTACAAGAAGAACTGGCTCGCCACCGGCGGCAGCAAGGGCGGGATGACGGCCACCTACTTCGAGCGGTTCTACCCGCGCGACATGGACGGCGTCGTCGCGTACGTCGCCCCCAACGACGTGGTGAACAAGGAGGACTCGGCCTACGACCGGTTCTTCGCCCAGGTCGGTACCAAGGAGTGCCGCGACAGGCTGAACGCGGTGCAGCGCGAGGCGCTCGTGCGCCGCGTGCCGCTGGAGGCCAAGTACGCGGCCGCCGCCGCCGAGAACGGCTGGACCTTCACCACCGTCGGCAACCTCGACAAGGCCTACGAGGCCGTCGTGCTCGACTACGTGTGGGCCTTCTGGCAGTACAGCCTGCTCGCCGACTGCTCCGCCGTCCCGGCGGCCGCGACCGCGAGCGACCAGGAGATCTGGGACACGATCGACGCGATCTCCGGCTTCTCGGCCTACGCCGACCAGGGCCTGGAGACGTACACGCCGTACTACTACCAGGCGGGCACGCAGCTCGGCTCGCCCGACATCAAGCAGCCCCACCTGGGCAAGCTGAGCCGCTACGGCTACCAGCCGCCGCGCAACTTCGTCCCCCGCGACATCCCCATGGACTTCCAGCCGGGGGCCATGCGGGACGTGGACACCTGGGTCCGGCACCACGCGAACCAGATGCTCTTCGTCTACGGGCAGAACGACCCGTGGGGCGCCGAGCCGTTCCACCTCGGCCACGGGGCGCGCGACAGCTACGTGATGACCGCGCCGGGCGCCAACCACGGGGCCAACGTCGCCAAGCTCCAGGAGGGCGAGAGGGCGCTGGCCACCGCGAAGATCCTGCAGTGGGCCGGGGTGGCCCCGGCCGCCACGCTCACCGGCCCGGCCAAGGCCGAGCCGCTGGCGAAGCCGGACGCGCAGCTCGACCAGCGCGACCTGCAGCGCGAGCCGATGCTGCGGCCGTAGCCGCGGCTCCCGCTGGGCCCCCGGCTAGTACGTCAGCCCGTGGCCCAGCGGGTAGCGGCCCGGCACGGGCACCGGGAGGCGCCCGGTCGGCCGCAGGGTCCCCGTGACCACGCGGGCCGCCGCCCGCAGCTCCGCGTCCGTCCAGGTGTACGTCGCCAGCTCGGCGGCGCACCGCGGCAGCCGGGCCGGATCGTACGGATTGCGGATCGCCACGAGGACCACCGGCACCCCGGTGGCCAGCAGCTCCGTGACCAGGTCGCGCTGCGGGCTCGGCCCCTCCGGGACGTTGTACGTGCACACGAGCACCGCCGCGTTCCCCGCCGCGAGGGCCACCGCGCGGCCGGGCGGCAGCGCCGTCGCCCGGCAGCCCAGCGCGGACAGCTCCCGGGCCAGCACCACCGTGGGGGGACCCGTGGTGCCCGTGGGGGAGAGCGGGTCGGTCCCCGTGACCAGGAGCCGAGGCCGGTCCGCCGCGTCCAGCGGCAACAGGCCGTCCGCGTTGGCCAGCAGGGTCGTCGTCCGGCCCGCGATCTCCTCGGCCGCGGCCAGGTGCGAGGGGATCCCGACGGCCGCGTCCACCGCCCCGGCCGTGGCCGCCGGGGCCGCCGGGACCACGCCCGGGGCCTGGTCGAACAGCCCCCGGCGTTCCTTGAGTTCCAGGATCCGCAGCACCGACTCCTCGATCCGGGCCCGCGTCAGCTCACCCGATTCCACGGCCGCCAGCACGCTGCGGTGGGCGAGCCCCAGGTCCGGCGGGTTCAGCAGCTGGTCGCAGCCCGCCTTGAGGGCCAGCACCGGGACCCGGTCGTCCCCGTACTTCTGGCGCACCCCGGCCATGTCGAGGGCGTCGGTGACCACCACCCCCCGGAAGCCCAGGCGTTCGCGCAGGATGCCGGTGACGATGGGCCTCGACAGGGTCGCCGGATCCCCCGAGGGATCGAGCGCGGGGAAGACGATGTGCGCCGTCATGACCACGTCCACGCCGGCCCGGACGGCCGCCCGGAACGGCGGCTCGTCCAGTTCCTCCCACTGCGCCCGGGTGTGCTTCATCAGCGGCAGCCCGACATGGCTGTCGGTGCCGGTGTCCCCGTGCCCCGGGAAGTGCTTCACGGTGGCGGCCACCCCCGCGCCCTGGTAGCCGCGGACCTGGGCCACGACCAGGTCCGCCACCGCGTGCGGGTCGGCGCCGAAGGACCGTACGCCGATGACCGGGTTGGCCGGGTCCACGTTCACGTCGGCCACCGGCGCGTAGTTGTGCCGGATGCCCATCGCGGCCAGCTCCGCGCCCGCGACGCGCGCGGCCCGGCGGGCCTGGGCCGTCGCACCGTCGCCGTCGGGGGCCACGGCCCCCAGCGCCATGGCGCCCGGCAGCAGGGTCGCGGGCCTGCCGATCCGGGCGACGGCCCCGTGCTCCTGGTCGACGGAGAGCAGCAGCGGGATGCCCGCGCCGGATTCCGCGGCCGCCTGCTGGAGGCCGGCCGACAGCTCGGCGACCTGGTGCGGGGTACGGGTGTTGTGCGCCCAGCCGAAGTAGACGATCCCGCCCAGGTGGTAGCGGGAGACCAGCTCGGCGGCGGTGCGCACCCCGAAGTTCTGCTGGTTGAGGGCGGCGTCCGCGGGGTCGGGCCCGGTCGCCGAATGCCCGTACGCACGGGACACGAAGAGCTGCCCGACCAGTTCGGCCAGGCTCATCCGGGCCATGGTCGCGCGCGGCCGGGCCCGGGCGGAGCCGCGCCCCGGCGGACGGTCGCCCGGCCTCGCGTCGTCGGGCAGGGGGCCGCGCGCGGCCGGTCCGCCGGGGGTTCCGGAAGGGCCGACGGCGGCCGAGACGGCCCCCGCGGCGGTGACGGCGGCGACGGCGGCCGCGGTGAGCAGGGACCGGCGGGAGGCTTGGTACGGCACGCGCCGGACGCTACTGCGGGACTACGCCTTCAGAGCGACGGACACTCCTCAGGTCCCCCGGACGGGGGGCCAAGCGGTCTCGGGGAAGTGGGCGGCGCGGAGGCGTGCCTCACTTCCCCGAGACCGCTTAGCCGGGCCCAGTGCTCCTGGATGGTCCGCACGGCCTCGGTGATCGCCGGCCGGCGGGCCGCCCCGGTCCGCCACGCGGCGTACAACCGGCGTACGGGGCCCGGGTCCAGGGGTACGGCCACCGCCCCCGGCGGCAGCTCCCCGGTGCCCAGCCGGGGTACGACGGCCACCCCGAGCCCGGCGGCGACCAGCGCGACGACGGTGTGGTTCTCCTCGGCGACGTGCGTGATGTCGGGTTCGAACCCGGCCGTGCGCAGGGTGCGTACGAGCCAGTCGTGGCAGACCCGGCCGGGCGGCTGGCACACCCACCGCTCCCCGCCCAGGTCCGATCGGTGGATGACGGAGCGGGAGGTGAACGGGTGCCCGGCCGGCACCACGAGGTCGCAGCGGTCGTCGCCGATCACGGCCTGCTCGACGCCGTCGGGCGCGGGCAGCGGGGCGATGTCCCAGTCGTGGGTGACGGCCAGGTCCGTGATGCCGCGGGCCACCAGGTCCATCGACAGGTGCGGGTTGACCTCGGTGAGCCGGGTGTCCAGGGCCGGGTGGCGGCGCGCGAGGTCGGCGAGGACCCCGGGGAGCAGGCCGCGGGCGGCCGAGGCGAAGGCGGCGATCCGCAGCCGGCCGACGGGCTGGCCGCGGGACTCCTCCAGGGTGGTCTCCGCCCGCTCCGCGATGGCCAGCAGCTGCTCGGCCGTGGCGGCCAGCAGTTTGGCCTCCTCGGTGAGCGCGACCCCGCGGCCGTGGCGTTCGAGGAGGGTGGTGCGGGTCTCCCGCTCCAGCTTGGAGATCTGCTGGGAGACGGCGGAGGGCGTGTAGCCGAGTGCGGCGGCGGCCGCCCCGACCGAGCCGTGGACGGAGACGGCATGGAGGGCGCGCAGCCGTGAGAGGTCCAGCATGCCGGCAGCCTACGGCGCCCGGTGCCGCCGGTGGATGAAGCATCACTAATTCCGATACTGAAGACATCGGCGCTGGTGCTGAACGGTCGCGGCCCCGATGCTCGGAGCATGCGACCCATTCACACCGCCCTCGCGGTTCTCGTAGCCGCCGTCTGGGGTTTCAACTTCGTCGTCATCGAGATCGGGCTCGGCACCTTCCCCCCGCTGCTGCTGTCCGCGCTGCGCTTCCTGGTCGCCGCGATCCCGGCGGTCTTCTTCGTCGGCAAGCCCAAGGTGGCGTGGAAGTGGGTGATCGCGGTCGGAGTGGTGCTCGGGATCGTGAAGTTCGGGCTGCTGTTCACGGGGATGGACCGCGGGATGCCGGCCGGCCTGTCCTCGCTGGTGCTCCAGGCCCAGGCGGTGTTCACCGCCGTGTTCGCGGCGGTCGTGCTCAAGGAGCGGCCGGGCCGGGTGCGGATCGCCGGCATGGCCGTGGCCTTCGTGGGGATCGGCGTGGCCGCCGTGGACGAGGGCGCCTCCGGCCCGGTGCTGGGCTTCACGATGGTGATCGCGGCCGCCGCGTGCTGGGGCGTCTCCAACGTCCTGACCCGCAAGGCGTCCCCGCCCGACGCGCTGAACTTCATGGTCTGGGTGAGCGTGGTGCCGGTGCTGCCGCTGGCCGCGCTGTCGCTGCTGCTGGAAGGCCCGGAGCGGGACCTGGCCGCGCTGCGCGGGCTGGACTGGAGCGGCGTGGGCGTCATCGTGTACCTCGCCTGGATCACCACGGTGTTCGGGTTCGGGGCGTGGGGGTTCCTGCTGCGCCGCTACCCCGCCTCCTCCGTGGCCCCCTTCTCGCTCCTGGTCCCCGTCTTCGGGATGACCTCGGCGGCCGTGGTGCTGGGGGAGCAGGTGAGCGGGCTGCGCTGGGTGGCGGCGGTGCTGCTGGTGGGCGGTGTGGCGGTGACCTCGCTGGTCCCCTCGAAGTCCCGGCCCGCGGCCGGACCGGCCCCGGCCCCGGCCGTGGCTCCGGCCCCGGCGGCGACGGCGACGGCGCCCGAGGGTCAGGACGCGGCCGTCCGCGTCCCCTGACCCGCGGATCCGCCGGGGCCGGCGCGGATCAGTTGCCTCCGAAGGGCTCCTTGCCCAGCAGATATCCGGCGTGCAGCCGGTTGCGGGCGCCGATGCTCTTCATGATGTTCGCGATGTGCCGCTGGCAATTCCGCAGGGAAATCCCGACGACATGGGCTATCCGATTGTCCGACTCGCCCTGGATGAGCAGGGAAACGATCGTCTGCTGGATGTCCGAGGTGATCGCGGCACGAGCCGGGCGGTCGGTTTCCGGGACGAATTTCTCCCCCGCGCTCCAGGCCCGCTCGAAAGCCTCCGCAATGAATGAGACAAGGTGTCTGTTTCTCGATACCGCCGCCCCGTGGGATCCGTCCATGAGCGGCAGTATCGCCACTTCCCGGTCGAAGACGATGCAGCGCGGAAAACCGCCGGCGAGCGTGCAGACTTCCGCGCCGAGCGGTGTGAACCGCTCGACGAAGGACATCGTGACCGGGCTGAACCGGGCCGTGTGCTGGTAAAGGGTCCGCATCCGCACCCCCCGCCGCAGCAGCCGTTCGGTGCGCTCCAGGCTCTCGTCGAGCACCCCCTCGTCCCGCGCCCCGCCGGGCTGGGAGGTCAGCACCTCGGCGCGGCAGCCTTCGGCCAGGCCGTTGATGAGCTGGCGGACATCGTGGACCCCGGGGATGACCTCCAGTGAGTTGTCGTCCTCCAAGTGCTCGGTCTTGAGCGTCAACTCATCGAGATCTCCCCGGAGATGGTCGATGAAGGCCTGTATCTCGTTGAGGCCGTGCTGCGCCGGGTTGAGGACCTTGATGCGCGCGTGGTCCACGGGGTACGGGGTGTAGATCCCCGTGTCCGGGCACTTGCTCAGCAGCCCGAGGTCCCCCAGGGCGTCGGCGGCTTCCTCCACGTCGGCGGCGTCCATGTCCAGTGCCTCGCACGCGGATTCGCGCGTTGTACCCGGTGTCAGGGCCACGAACCGGTAGAGGCGGTTCCCGTCAGCGGTCAGCTGAGGCACGGGAAAAGGATGGACTTGTCTGGTTGAGTTCAATTCATCCCCCTGTCATGTTTTCGCCAGCGGCAACATGATCCCAGAAGGGGATGGATACGGAAGTCGTCCCACCGGCAGGATGAAGGCGAAGCTGATCCGGACCGCGGAAAAGATTCTGGAGGGGCAGGTAAGCATGCCACGTATAGCGAGATCCCTTCTCGCCATTGCGGCAACTGTCGCGGTGTCCGTCTTCCTTGCTCCGTCGACAAGTGGTATGGCCCCGGTGGCCGCCACTGGTCCGGATCGGGTAGTCAACGATCTCGGCTGGGGATGAGATGCCTCGAAGTAAGTCGTACAACACGTACTCCAACCTGCAGCGACCCGAGTTCCGCAAGCGAGTGGACGACCTCCTGCTGAAGTTCGAGCGGGACTTCTACGAGCGCAGCGCGGGCGCCGACGGCATGCTCGACAAGGACAAGTTCGACCTCGACCTGTACAAGCGGCACAACGTCGAGACGATGATCCGCATCGGTCTCAAGCGCGCCGTCGACCCGCTCATCGCCAACTACTGGGCCACCCGCGACCCGCAGCTCTGCAAGGAGTGGGGGCTGTACGGCGCGGAGGAGGGCCGCCACGACCGCATGTTCGCCGGCGACCTGCACAAGGTGGGCATGACGGACGAGGAGATCTACGCGATCCGTCCGACCTTCGCCACCGAGCTGCTCAACGGCTACTTCTACTACACGATGGCCACCGAGGGTCCGCTCGCGGCCATGATCAGCGGCTTCTACCTGGAGTACATCGCGGGCAAGACCCAGCCCGACTGGCTCAACATCATGGAGCAGCACGTCGGGGCCGCCAACACCAAGGGCGCCCGCGCCCACCTGGCCCTCGACGAGGACGACGACCACGTGGACATGGTCTGGAACCTCATCATGCGGGTCGTCAAGGACGAGGACGACGAAGAGCGCTTCGTCGAGCACCTCATCAAGATCAACTCCCTGTTCGTCTCCTACTTCGTCGAGGTCTACGCCGCCACCGTGCTCGGCGCCGGCGCCGACCTCTCGCTGCTGACCCAGGCGGCCCCGGCCGCCGCCGTCCAGACCAACCTGCAGACGCAGGCCACGGCCTCGGTCTAGCAGGCCCGGTCCGGCCGGTCAGCCTGATCCGGCCGGTCAGCCCGGTCCGACCGGTCAGCCCGGTCCGACACGCAAGTCGCCACCTCCGCAAGCCGGCGATCCCGGACATTGCGCTCCCAGATGTCCGCACCGCCCCGGCGGGGCCGTGCGCGCGGTGTCCGGGGTCCGGCTGCCTCTCCCGTCCACTCACCAAGGAAGACGACGATGCACTATTCATGGCCTCGCGAGCTGTCCGAGCAGGACATGCGCGAAATGATCGAGCTGATGGACGCCGTGGCGGTCAAGGAGATGACCCTCGGCTTCTACGAACCCGTAGGGCTGGAGAAGGGCCTCCCGCTGATGCGGGCCTTCGAGGCCGACCTGCGGAAGGGGGCCGTCGACCTCCTCCACGTCCGCAACGACGAAGGCCGCATCGTCGGCATGGTGACCCTCGCCCGGGCGCCGCTGCCGGCCCGCCGCCACATCGTCGAGATGCGCCGCTGCGTCGTCGCCCCCGACTACCGCGGGCAGTTCCTGCTCGAGGGCTGGGCCGAGGCCCTGCGCAAGGTCGGCGAGATGGGATGCGACGTCATCACGCTCGAAGTCCGCGACGACGGCCCCTCCGTGCTCTGGCAGCGCCTGGGCTTCCGCGAGTACGGCCGGCTGCCCGACTACGCCCGCGCCGACGAACGCCCCGTCACCGGCTTCTACATGTACGCCCGGCTCGCCGACATCACGGCCCACTTCGAGGCCACCGGCAGCTGGCTGCACGAGATCGAGTCCGACCGCGTGGCCGCGTAGCGAGCCCGGCTCCGCACCGCCCGCACACCGGCTGAACGTACGGGCACACCCCCGCGCCGCCCCGCGCACCCTCGCGGCGCACTCGCACCACACCTGACGCGCCTCCGAGCGCCCCTCCCGGCCGTCGGCGCCCCATCGGGGCCGCCCGGCACGGTGCCACCGCCAACGCCCCGCCACCGGCGGGCGGATCCCCTCCTCCCCACGGGCAGCGGCCCGACGGCCGCGCCCACGCGGCGCCCGCCGCGCACCGCCCCGCACCCCGCGCACCCACCCCGGCAGAGCGCGCTTCCGCACGCCCCCGGCCGGGTCCATCCGACACACCGGTCCACCGAAGGGCACAGCCATGTCGAAGATCGCCGTCCTCACCAACGACCTCCAGTACGAACTGGTCGAGAAGAACCCCGAGCGCGTCGCCGCCGTCGAGGCCGCGACCCCGCACTTCACCGGGTTCCTCGACGAGATGCGCCGCCGCGGCCACCACATCTTCCACCTGCAGCTGGTCAACGACCCGGACGACCCGAACGCCGAGCGCTACGACGGCTACCTCCCGGTCACCCGCGGCACCCACGGCGCCGACGTCATCGAGGCGTTCCTCGCCCCCGAGGACGTCGTCATGGAGAAGAGCAAGGACTCGGGCTTCTACGAGACCGACCTGCACGAGCGCCTCCAGGCCCTCGGCGTCGACACCGTCCTGATCACCGGCATGCAGACGCAGATCTGCGTCCAGACCACCGCCGCCGACGCCTTCTTCCGCGGCTACAACATCTGGGTCCCGTCCGACTGCGTCGTCTCGGCCCGCCTGGACGACAAGCAGCGCGCCCTGGACTGGCTCGAGGGCTACTGCGCCACCGTGACCGACTCCTCCGAGGTCCTGCGCGTCCTGGACGCCGAGGGCGGTCTGCCCCGCAAGAACATCAAGACCCCGTGACCGCGCCCCACTCGACGCAGCCCCTCTCCGCAAAGGAACCGGCATGACCACGAGCGTGGACCCCACCCAGTACATCGTTCTCGACCACGGCACCGGCGCGAAGCTCAGCCAGGACCTGGTCCAGCTGATCGCACAGACCCTCGGCGACGTGTACGTCGGCATCATGGAGGACAGTGCGGTCCTCAAGATCGAGGGCGACCGCATCGCGATGACCACCGACTCCTTCGTGATCGACCCGCCGTTCTTCGGCAACGGGGACATCGGGAAGATCGCGGTCTGCGGCACCGTCAACGACCTGGCCGTGGCGGGCGCCCGGCCCAAGTACCTCACCCTCGGCATGATCCTGGAGACCGGGCTGCCCATACCCAAGCTCGTCCAGGTCCTGGAGTCGATCCGCGACACCGCCCGCGAGGCCGACGTACAGATCGTCGGAGGTGACACCAAGGTCGTCCGCAAGGGCGAGGCCGACCAGATCTACCTCAACACCGCGGGCGTCGGGGTCTTCGAGCGCGAGCCGCTCACCATGACCGACGTGCGCCCCGGCGACAAGGTGATCCTCAGCGGCCCCATCGGCAACCACACCGTCCACCTGCTCTCCATCCGCGAGGGCCTCGGCTTCGAACAGCGCGTGGACAGCGACTGCGCCCCGCTCAACGGCCTCGTCGAAACGGTGCTCTCCACCGTCCCCGCCGGCGCCGTCCGCTCGATGCGCGACGTCACCCGCGGCGGCCTGACGGCGGTGCTCCACGAGTACGCCCACAAGCTCGGCCGCACCATCCGCGTCGCCCAGGACGACCTGCCCATCCAGCACGAGACCGCGATGGCCGCCGACATGCTCGGCATCAACCCCCTCCACTGCGCCAACGAGGGCTGCCTGGCGGTCTTCGTGGACCCGGAGGCCGAGGCCGAGGTGCTGGCCGCCCTGCGCTCCCTGCCCTACGGCAAGCACGCGGTGACCATCGGCGAGATCTCCGAGGACACCGAGGGCCTGGTCCTGCTGCGCGACAAGGAGGGTCGCGAGACCCAGCTGGAGGAGCTGCTCGGCGCAGAGCTCCCCCGGCTCTGCTGAGAAGGGCCGGGGAGACCGCCATGAGCATCGATCAGAGCGCAGAGCCCGCAGTGTGCACGGAGGAGTGGCGCATCCGCGTCACCGGCGTGGTCCAGGGCGTCGGCTACCGGCCCTTCGTCTACAAGCTGGCCCGCGAACTCGGCCTGTCCGGCTGGGTCCGCAACGACCCCGAGGGCGTGCTGGTGGAGGCGTCCGGACCGGTCGCCGCCCTGGAGGAGTTCGCGGCCGGCCTGAGCGGCCGCGCCCCCGAGCTCGCCCGGGTGGACGAAGTCCGTCCCACCCGGGACCTGGCCCCGGGGAGCGTGCCCCCCGGCCCGTTCACCATCGTGCACAGCGAGCACACCGGAGCCCGGTCCGCGCTGCTCCCGGCGGACACCCACGTGTGTGGCGACTGCCAGGCGGAACTTCGGGACCCGAAGGACCGCCGGCACCGCTACCCCTTCATCAACTGCACCAACTGCGGGCCCCGGTACTCCATCATCCAGGACCTGCCGTACGACCGTCCGATGACCACCATGGCCTCCTTCACCATGTGCGCGGACTGCAAGAACGAGTACGAAGACCCCATGGACCGGCGCTACCACGCGCAGCCCAACGCGTGCCCGGACTGCGGCCCCCGGCTGGTGCTCCAGGACCGCGAGGGGAACACGGCCGAAGGGGACGAGGCCCTCCTGGGGGCCGCCCGGGTGCTCGCGGACGGCGGGATCGCGGCCATGAAGAGCGTCGGCGGCTTCCACCTCGTGGTGGACGCGACGAACGCGGAGGCCGTGGCCCTGCTGCGCAGCCGCAAGCGCCGCGACTCCAAGCCCTTCGCGGTGATGGTCCGCGACCTCGTCACGGCGCAGGGCCTCGTGGACCTCTCCGAAGAGGAGATCGACATCCTGCGCTCGCCGGCCCGGCCGATCCTGCTGGCGCGCAAGCGCCCCGGCTCCCTCCCGGAGTCGGTGGCGCCGCGCAACCCCAACCTGGGGATCATGCTGCCGTCGGCACCCCACCACCACCTGCTGCTGGACGAGCCCGGCCTCGAGGCCCTCGTCGCCACCAGCGGCAACATCTCCGGCTACCCCATCGCCTACCGCAACGAGGAGGCGCTGGAGCAGCTCTTCGAGATCGCGGACGTCATCCTCTACCACGACCGCGACATCGAGATCCGCGTGGACGACTCGGTCGTCCGCCTCTCGGCCCACCCCGAACTCGACAAGCCGCTCCTCCAGTTCATCCGGCGGGCCCGCGGCTACGCCCCCTACCCGGTGGACGTCGGCCGCGAGGTCGCCCCCGTGGTCGCCCTCGGAGCCGAGCTGAAGACGACCGTCGCCCTCACCAACGGCTCCCGGGTCTTCCTCAGCCAGCACATCGGCGACCTCAAGAACGACGAGACCTTCGCCGCGCACCACCGCACCGCCCGGCACCTCGCACAGCTCTACGCGCTGAAGCCGGAGATCACCGCGCACGACATGCACCCGCAGTTCCGCTCCACCCGCGCCGCCCTGGACGACGACGGCACGGGCCCGGCCGGCCCCACCGTGGAAGTCCAGCACCACCACGCGCACATGGCCTCCTGCATGGCGGAGAACCACGTGAGCGGCACCACCCTCGGCGTCATATTCGACGGCTTCGGCTACGGCGAGGACGGCACGGTGTGGGGCGGGGAGTTCCTCCTCGGGGACTTCGCCTCCTTCCGCCGCGTCGGCCGGATGCGCGGACTGCCGCTGATCGGCGGGGACCAGGCCGTGCGCGAACCCATCCGCACGGGGTACGCCCTCGCCCTCGACGCCTTCGACGGGGACCAGGACCGGGCCCTGGCCGGCTTCCCCGCCCTCGCCACCCTCGACGCACAGCGGCGCCAGGTCTTCGCGACCATGGCGGCCCGCGGCATCAACTCCCCGCCGACCTCCAGCATGGGCCGCCTCTTCGACGGGGCCGCCGCCCTGGCCGGAGTGTGCGCCAAAGCCGAGTACGAGGCACAGGGCCCGATCGAACTGGAAGGACTCCTGGGCCGCGACGCGACCCGGGAGGAGGGGCCGGAGTACCGCTTCGGCGCCTACGCGGCGGACGGCCTCACCGAGGTGGACCCGCGGCCCGTGATCCGGGCCATGGCCGCCGACATCGCCGCCGGACTGCCCACGGATCGGATCAGCCGCAGGTTCCACACGGCCGTCGTCGAGATGGTCCGGGAGCGCTGCAAGGCCCTGCGGGAGGAGACCGGGGTCAACCAGGTCGCCCTCTCCGGAGGCGTGTTCCTCAACGAATTCCTGCTGCTCAACTGTCTGACCGGGCTGACCGCCGACGGTTTCGACACCTACGTCCAGCGGCTCGTGCCGACCAACGACGGAGGGATCGCCCTCGGTCAGGTCATGGTCGCCGACGCCCGCTCACACCTGAGGAAGTGAAGACGTGACCACCCTCACGCCGGACGACATGTACGCCTTCGTCAAGGAGCGCGAGTCGGGCGCCCGGACCTACGCCAACGCCTTCGGCCAGATCCTCACCGAGGGCCGCGGCGCGCGGATCCGTGACGGACACGGCCGCGAGTACCTCGACTGCCTCGCCGCGGCGGGCACCCTCGCCCTGGGGCACAACCACCCCGAGGTGCTGCGCGAGGTCGCGCGGTACCTCTCCTCCGGTCAGGTCCAGCAGGCGCTGGACCTGACCACCCCCGCCAAGTACGAGTACCTCCAGGCCCTGTACGCACGGCTGCCCGGCACCATGGCCGACCACTTCAAGACGCAGTTCTGCGGGCCCGCGGGCACCGACGCCACCGAGGCGGCCATCAAGCTGTTCAAGACCGCGACGGGCCGCCGGACGGTGCTGTCCTTCCACGGCGCCTACCACGGGATGACGGCGGGGGCGCTCGCGCTCACCGGCAACCTGGGCGCCAAGGAGGCCGTGCCCTCCCTCATGCCGGACGTCCACCACCTGCCCTACCCCTACGACTACCGCTGCCCGTTCGGCATCGGCGGCGAGGCGGGCGTCCGGGCCGGCCTGACCTACATCGAGCGGCTGCTCACCGACCCGGAGAGCGGCATCACCAAGCCGGCCGCCGTCTTCGTCGAGGCGGTCCAGGGCGAGGGCGGGGTCATCCCCGCGCCGCCGGCCTGGCTGCGGGGGCTGCGGGAGATCACCGCCCGGCTGGACATCCCGCTGGTCCTGGACGAGATCCAGGCGGGCTTCGGGCGCACCGGCACCATGTGGGCCTTCGAGGAGTCCGGGATCGAGCCGGACGCCGTACTGGTCTCCAAGGCGGCCGGCGGCGGCTTCCCGCTGTCGATGCTGCTCTACCACGGCAAGTACGACTCCTGGTCGCCCGGCGCCCACGCGGGCACCTTCCGCGGCAACCAGATCGCGCTCGTCGCCGGACTCGCCGCCATGCGGGTCACGGAGTCCGAGGGCCTGATCGAGAAGGCCGTCGCCAAGGGCGAGTTGATCGCGGAACTGCTGGGCCGCCTCGCCGCGGTCCACCCCGAGATCGGCCAGGTCCGCGGCCGGGGCCTGATGTGGGGCATCGAGATCGTGGACCCGCTCGGCCGGGCCGACGCGCTCGGCGCCCTGCCCGCCGACGGAGCCCGCGCCAAGCGCGTCAAGCGGGCCTGCCTGGATCACGGGCTGCTGCTGGAGAGCGGCGGCCGCCACGGCGCCGTGCTCCGCCTCCTGCCGCCACTGATCATCACCGAGGGCGAGATCCACGAGATGGCGGCGGCTCTGGAGAAAGCTCTGATCGACTGCGCCTGAGCGGCAACGGCCGGTTCGGCACGACAGGGCACGGATCCGCGAACGGCGGATCCACGAACGCGAGGACAGGGACATGACCACGGGAACGAGCAGCGGTCAGTGGCGGGTCGACTTCGACGCGGAGGTCGTCTTCAGCAACGGCGGCGCCTTGCAGACCCAGGGATTCCGGCTGGACATCCCCGGTGACGACATCGCCGACGGGGAGCTCGGCGAACTGCTGGTGCGCCACCTCGGACTGCTGATGGTCGGCAGCACGAAGATCACGCGCCGGGAGCTGCTCCAGGAGCCGCACAAGGGCTCCCGCCACACCGCCGCCCCCGGCTCGGGCCGCCGCACCGCCGACCTGACCGGCCCCGCGACCAGGGCCGCCTGGCCCGCGGCTCCCGGCGGCGGCGCACCGGCCCTGGCCGGCCTGGTGGACCTGCCCGTGGTCCTGCTGCGACTCCTCGGAGCCGGGCGGCCGGTCGCCGACCGGCTCGCGCTGGCCCCCTTCGACCTCGCCGGACACGCCGTCGTGGTGCAGACCGGCCGCCAGGACGGCCCGTACCTCACCGAGGACGCGGTGGAACTGCTCGCCGGGCAGGGCGCGGCCCTCGTGGCGACCGACAGCCGGCAGGGCGACGGACCGGTGGCGCGGGCACTCGCCGCCGCCGGCCTGCCCGCCCTCACGGGCCTGACCGGCCTGGAGGAACTCCCGGCGACCGGGGTCCGGCTGCACGCCGTGCCGTTCCCCGGCCCGGACGACACATTGATCAGGGTCTACGGAGTGACAGATGACCAGCACTGAGCAAGTCGGCTTACCGGCGGCCGGCGCCGCGGCGGGCACCGTCCCCGCGGCGGCGGACACCGCCCCCGCGCAGACGGGCACCGTCCCCGCGGCGGCCCGGCGGCCCCGCAGGGAACTGGCCGCCGCCACCGTCGGCTCGGTGGTCGAGGCCTACGACTGGACCATCTACGGCATCCTGGCCCCCTACTTCGCCGAGGCGCTCTTCCCCGGCTCCTCGCCCACCGCCAAACTCATCGCCGCCTACCTGGGCTTCGCCCTCGGCTTCCTGGTCCGGCCCCTGGGCAGCGTGCTCATCGGCCGCCTCACCGACACCCGCGGCCGGCGCTACGGACTGACCCTCACCGTCGGCCTCATCGCGGCCGGCTCCCTGCTCCTGGCCGTCGTACCCGGATACGCCTCCATCGGCCTGGCCGCCCCGCTCCTGGTGGTCGGCGCCCGGCTGGTGCAGGGGCTCTCGGTGGGAGCGGAGAACCCGAGCGTGGCCGCGTACGTCACCGAGACCGCCCCGGCCGGGCGGCGCTACTTCTACAGCGCCGTCTCCTACGCGGGCGTGGTGCTGGGCAGCGCGCTGTCCTTCATCGTGATGAACGTCCTGCTCGGGGTGTTCGGGGAGAGCGGGGTCGAGGACGGCGGCTGGCGCTACGGCTTCGTCTTCGGCGGCCTGCTCGGCCTCACCGCCCTGTGGATCCGGCGCGGCGCGGCGGAGAGCGCCGCCTTCACGGCCGCCGCCGCCAAGGCGCCGAGCCCCTGGCCGGTGCTCCGCTCCCACCTCGGAAGCCTCGCCGTGGTGTTCGCCATCACCTCCGGCGCCACCACCGCCTTCTACTTCGTCACCGTCGACTTCCCGTCCTACGCGGCCAGCGCGGGCGCCGCCACCAAGGAGGAGACCTCCGCGGCCCTGCTGCTGGGCATGGCGGCCCTGCTGGCCGCGATGCTCGGCGGCGGCAAGGCCGCGGACCGGTTCGGCGCCCTGCCCGTCCTGCGCACCGGCTTCGCCGGGCTCGCCCTGGGCACCGTCCCGCTGCTGGCGGCCATGACCTCCGGCCGGGTGCCCGTCCAACTGGTCACCGTGGTCCTGCTCTTCCTGCTGGGCCTGCCGCTCGCCGTGAGCAACGTCTTCGCCGGCCGGATGTTCCCGACGGCCGTGCGCGCCGTGGCGGTGGGCCTGCCCACCGCGGCCGCGATCAGCCTCTTCGGCGGCACCTTCCCGATGCTCGCGGAGCTGCTGCGCTCGGCAGGGCACAACGACTGGCTGCCGTGGTGGCCCGCACTCACCGCCGCGGCGGCGCTGGCCGCCTCATGGGGTGTACGCGAGCACCCCACGTCCTCCGTAACCCCTCATGTCTGAGAAGGACGCCATGACTGCACTGCTCGATGGTCTCGACTCGCTGATGCCGGCCCTTGAAGCCGACTATCGCGAACTGCACGCACACCCCGAACTCGCCTTCCAGGAGAAGCGGACCGCCGCGCTCGTCGCCGAGCGGCTGGCCGCCCAGGGCGGCTGGGAGATCACCACCGGCGTCGGCCGCACCGGCGTGGTCGCCGTTCTCCGCAACGGCGACGGACCCGTGGCCATGCTGCGCGCCGACATGGACGCGCTGCCCGTCAAGGAGGCCACCGGACTGCCGTACGCGAGCACGGAGACCGCCACCGACGACACGGGCGCCGAGGTGCCGGTGATGCACGCCTGCGGACACGATCTGCACGTGGCCGCCCTGATCGGGACCTGCGAGCTGTTCGCCCGCAACCGGGAGGCCTGGCGGGGCACCGTCGTCGCCGTCTTCCAGCCGGGCGAGGAGAGCGGCTACGGCGCCCGCGAGATGGTCGAGGACGGCCTCTTCGAGCGGTTCCCGCGCCCCGACGTCATCCTCGGCTCGCACGTGGGACCCGGCCCGGTCGGACTCGTCGCGACCCTGCCCGGCACGGTCATGGGCGCCACCGACTCCATCACCGTCAAGCTCTTCGGGCGCGGCGGCCACGGCTCCAAGCCCGAGGCCGCGGTGGACCCGGTGGTCATGGCCGCCTCCCTGGTGCTGCGGCTCCAGACGGTGGTCTCCCGCGAGGTCGCCGCCCAGGAACCGGTGGTGCTCACCGTCGGCAAGCTGCAGGCCGGCACCACCGCCGCGGTCATACCCGACACCGCCGAGCTCGGCATCAACGTCCGCACCAGCTCCGCCCCGGTGCGCGAGAAGGTGCTCGCGGCCATCGAGCGCCTGGCGCGCGCCGAGTCGGCCGCCGCCGGAGCGACCGCCGACCCGGAGATCACCTCCGTCTACCACCTGCCGATGACGGTCAACGACACGGCGAGCGCCGAGCGGGTCGCCCAGGCCCACCGCGACCACTTCGGGGCCGGCGCCGTCATGACCATGGGCCCGACCACCGCCAGCGAGGACTTCGGACTCCTCGCCACCGCGGCCGGAGTCCCCTCGGTGTACTGGTTCTACGGCGGCCTCGACCCGCAGGCCTTCGGCGAGGCCTTCGCGGCCGGCCGGCTGGAGGACCTCCCGCAGAACCACTCGTCCACCTTCGCGCCCGTCGCCGGACCCGCGCTGTCCGTGGGCGTCCGCACGATGGCCACGGCCGCCCTGCCCTGGCTCGCCGCCGAGACCGCCCAGCCCGCCGAGACCTCTGAGACCTCCGAGGTGCCCGAGACCGCCGAGGCCGCCGCGGCCGTGCAGCCGGGAGAGGAGGGCCGGAGCGCATGAACGGCGACCGCCCCCACATCCTCGTCCTGCACCGTTGGCGGGACACCCACGCGCACTACACCGACTACCTCGACCACGCCGCCGCCCACGTCACCTACGTGAGCACCGAGCTCGGCCGCGCCTCGCTGCCCCCGGCCGCCGCCGCGGTCGTCGCCGTGGGGCTGACCGACGACCTGCCCGCCGTGCGCGCGGCCGTCACCGGCCTCGCCGCCCGTTTCGGCACCCCGGCCCGGCTCGTCGCCCTCAACGAGGGAGACCTCGACACGGCCGCGCTGATCCGCGAGGAGTTCGCGATCCCCGGCCAGCACACCGCCGAACTGGCCGTCTTCCGCGACAAGCTGACGATGTGCCGCACGGCGGCGGCCGCCGGGCTGCCCGTACCGGCCTTCGCCCCGGCGCCCGACCCGGCCGCGGTGACCGACTTCGGCGAAGCCCACGGCTGGCCGGTGGTCGTCAAACCGCACCGGGGCACCGCCAGCCGGGGCGTGGTCCGGGTGGACCGCGCCGAGGACGTGGCCGAGGTGGCGGGCCTGGCCGCCGCCCTGGCCGGGGAGCCGTACCTCGTCCAGAGCTACGTGGACGGGCCGATCCTGCACATCGACGGCCTGTGGGAGGGCGATTCGCTGGGCAGCTGGACGGTCTCCCGCTACGTCGGCGGCACCTGCGCCGACTTCACCCAGGGCACCTGGCTCGGCTCCGTGGAGGAGGACGACCCCGCGCTCCTGGAGGCCACGGAGGCCTTCGCCGCGGCCGTCGGCGCCGCCCTCGGCGGCACCCGGCCGTGGGTCTTCCACCTGGAGGCCTTCGTCACCGCGGCGCCCGACGGCGGGCCCGCGCTGGTCTTCCTCGAATGCGGGGCCCGGGTGGGCGGCGGCGAGATCCCCTTCACCTGGCGCGACGTCCACGGCGTCGACCTGATGGCCGCCGCCGTCGACATCCAGCTCGGCCTGACCCCGGTCCTGCCGCCCCTGAAGACCGGCGAGGTCGGCGGCTACCTGCTCCTCCCGCTGCCGGTGCCCGCCCCCTGCCGGGTGGAGGCCGCCGGCTGGGTGGGCACGCCCCGGCCGGGCCGCCTCCCGTACGCCGTCCTGCACACCCCGGTCGGCGACGTGGCCCCGGCGATCAGCGGCTACGAGCACGTCGGCACCCGCTTCCGCTTCCGCGGCCCCTCCACCCGGGAGGTCGAGGCGGCCATCACCGAGGCCGCGAACGGCTTCCGGCTGACCTGCGTACCGGCCGCCGGCCCGCCCGACCCGCAGAACTGACACACGGCGCGCCGCGCGGACCAGCCCGCGGCGCGCCCCTCCCCAGCACCCCCCGTCTTGGCGGGGCCAAGGCACCACGCCCCGCATCGGAAAGGAACACACCGTGGTCTTCACCTCTGAACGCCAGCGCGTCATCCTCGTCGGCAGCCGCATACGCCAGTACCGCGAATACGCCCTGGCCTCCCTCGCCCAGCACTACGAGGTGACGCTCGTCGCGCCTGAGGCGCCCACCTGGCAGGCCCGCTACGTGGAGACCCACCGGATCGCGGACACCACGGACGCCGCCAAGCTGTACGCACCGGTCGCCGACCTGCGCGGCGAGGTCGCGAACGCCGCGATCGTCACCTGGGACGAGTGGTCCCTCGTCGCCGTGTCCTCGGTCGCCAAGAAGCTGGGCATGCGGTCCATGGACCCCGCGGCCGCCCGCATCTGCCGCGACAAGTACGCCACCCGCCAGGCCCTGGAAGCCGCCGGCATGGCCGCCGTCCGCTACATCCCGGCCACCACCGAGGACGAGGCCGTCGCCGCCGCCGAGACCATCGGCTTCCCCGTGGTCGTCAAGCCCCGCACCCTCGGCGGCAGCTTCGGCGTCATGATGGCCCGCGACGTCGACGGCCTGCGCCGGGCCTTCAAGCTCGCCTCCACCAGCCGCCTGCGCGGCGCCGGCACCACCGCCTCCGTCCTGATCGAGGAGTTCGTCGAAGGCCCCGAACTCAGCGTGGACAGCGTCGTCGTGGACGGCGTCGCCACCCCGGTGGCAGTGGCCCGCAAGCGCCTGGGCGCCCACCCGTACTTCGAGGAGGTCGGCCACCTCGTCACCGACTGGCGCGACGAGCCGTGGGCGGACGCCGTCACCGAACTGGTCCAGGGGTCCCACCGCGCGGCCGGCGTCGACTACGGCGTCACCCACACCGAACTGCGCGTCGCCGCGGACGGCCCCCGGCTGATCGAGCTCAACGGCCGCCTCGGCGGCGACCTCATCCCGCACCTGAACAAGCTGGCCACCGGGGTGGACCTGCCCCTGGCCGCCGCCCGGATCGCCTTCGAGGAGACCCCCGACATCACCCCGACGCACTCCAAGAGCGCCGAGGTCCGCTTCCTCTACCCGGCCTACGACGGAGCCGTCGACCGGGTCGTGCTGCCCGCGCCCGAGGACGTCGAGGACCTGGTCGAGGCGATCGCCCTGGTGGAGCCCGGCGACGAGCTGCTGCTCCCGCCGCGCGGCCTGACCCCCCGCTCCGCGGCCCTCATCGCGGTGAGCGACAGCCCCGCCGGGACCCGCCGCGCCCTGGACCGGGCCGAGGAGCTCTCCCGTACCGAGGTCTCCGGAGTCGCCGCACACCGCCTGGGCGCCCGCGTGGAGAACGCCGTGACCCGCCGCTTCTTCGACCACGAGCGCACCTCCCGGCGGATGACCGTCTCCGGCGTCCGGGGCGTGGAGCGCTTCCGCACCGGCGCCGGCGGCGGCGAGGGCCTCAACCGCCCCGTCTTCCTCAGCGCCACGGACGTCGCCACCCTCGAGCACGACCTCGGCGGCCTCTTCGAACTGCTGAAGGCGGTGCCCGCCCGGCTCTTCGACGGCGACCTGCGCGCCTTCGCCAAGGCCGTCGGAATGTCCCCGACCCAGGCCGACCTGGTCCTGCGGGGCTCCTCCGACGAGCTCGCCCCGCTCTCCCGCGCCGACCTGTACCGCGAGACCGGCGGCTTCCGCGTCATGGAGCTCAACACCGGCTCCTCGCTCGGCGGCTGGCAGATGGGCGAGTTCGCCCGCGCCCTGGTCCAGGACGAGGAGTTCGTGAAGTTCGCGGACGCCGAGGGCCTGGTCTACCCCGACCCGCTCGCCCGCATCACCGAGGTGCTGCGCCGCCAGGCGCCCTCCCTCGAAGGCGCCCTGCGCCCGCTGCTCGCCATCACCGACTGGCCCGAGGGCTTCGAGAAGTCCAAGTGCTGGATGGACTTCGTCGTCCCGGCCTTCGAGCGGCTCGGCTTCGAGCCCGTCGTCTGCCACCTCGGCGACTTCGCGTACGAGGACGGCAACGTCCTGCACCGCGGCCGCAAGGTCGACGTGGTCTACCGGATGTTCCTGCCCGGCGAAATGCCGGACGAGCCCCGCACCTACGACCTCGTCAACCCGCTGCTCGACGCCGTCGAGGCCGGCCGCGTCGAGCTGTTCGCCCCGCTGGACTGCGAGCTGTACGGCAACAAGGGCAGCCTCGCGATGCTCAGCGACGAGCGCAACCGCGGGTTCTTCACCGAGGAGGAGCGCGAACTGATCGACCGGATCCTGCCCTGGACCCGGTTCGTGCGCGACGAGAAGGTCACCTTCGACGGCGAGAAGATCGACCTGCTGCCCTACGCCATCGCCAACAAGGACCACCTCGTCCTCAAGCCCACGCTGCTCTACGGCGGCGTCGGCGTGACCCCCGGCTGGACCACCGACCAGAAGGAGTGGGTGGCCAAGCTGCGGCAGGCCACGGACGGCCCGTTCGTCCTGCAGCACCGGCTGCTGCCGACCACCGAGCGGTTCCTCTCCGAGGACGGCGAGAGCTGCGAGGACATGGCCGTCGCCTACGGGACCCTGATGGTCGACGGGCGCTACGCCGGCACCCTGGCCCGCGGCGTCACCGACCCGGCCGTGGGCATCGTCAGCATGCTGCGCGGCGCACAGATCGGCTGTGCCTTCCACGTCGACCCGGCCGCCGGGGTGGTGGAAGCCAAGTGACCGACATCGGGAACGGAGCCGCCGAGGCGCTGGAGGAGGCGCCGGCCGGCCCCCCGGCCGGCGCCGGGAACTCCACGCTCTGGCGGGACCCGGAATTCCTCAAGTTCTGGTCCGGGGAGGCGATCTCACAGGTCGGGGCCCAGGTCACGACCCTGGCACTGCCGCTCACCGCGGTGCTCACGCTCGACGCCAGCTCCTCGCAGGTGGGCTTCGTCAACGCGGCCTCCTACGCCCCGTTCCTGATGGTCACCCTCCTGGTCGGCGTCTGGGTCGACCGGGTGCGCCGCAGGCCCCTGATGATCATGGCCAACGTGGGGCGCGCGCTGCTGGTCAGCGCGGTACCGCTGCTGGCCGTGCTCGACCTGCTGCGCATCGAGTACGTCTACGTCGCCGCGCTGCTCGTCGGCACCCTGACCGTGGTCTTCGACGTCTCCTACCAGTCGTACCTGCCGACCCTGGTCGGCAAGGAGCACCTGGTGGAGGGCAACAGCAAGCTCCAGGGCACCAGTTCGCTGGCCCAGATCGGCGGTCCCGGACTGGCCGGCCTGCTCGTCGGCTGGGTCACGGCCCCCTACGCGCTGCTGATCAACGGGATCTCGTACCTGGTGTCCGTGCTCACGCTGCTCGCGGTACGGCGCACCGAACCGGCGCCGGAGCCCCAGCAGGAGCGGACCGGCATCCGCACGAGCATCAAGCAGGGCGTCCGGATCATCTGGGACAGCGCCCACCTGCGGGCCTGCGCCCTCCAGTCCGGGCTGTACAACCTGTGCTGGATGTCGCTCCAGACGGTGTTCGTGCTGTACGCGGCCCGCACGCTCGGCATCTCGCCCGGGGGCATCGGCCTGCTGCTGGGCACCGGCGCGGTGGGCTCCCTGGTCGGCTCGATGTTCGCGCAGCGGCTCAAGCGCAGGATCGGGCTCGGCCCGGCCATCCTGGCGGCCCTGCTGCTGTGCTGCCTGGCGCCCGTGGCCATCCCGGCGGCCCCGGCGAACGGCGGTGCGCCCTCGATCGCCCTGTTCGTCGCCGCCTTCGCCCTGATCGGCGCGGGCGGCACCATCGCCAACATCCACATCATCTCCCTGCGCCAGTCCATGACCCCGGACCACCTCCTGGGCCGGATGAACGCCGGCTACCGGTTCGTCTCCTGGGGGACGCTCCCGCTCGGCGCCCTGCTGGGCGGCTGGCTCGGCGACCTCATCGGGCTGCGGGAGACCTTGTTCGTCACGGCCGCGGTCTTCCTGACCGCGGTCCTGGTGGTCCTGAAGTCGCCGGTGTGGCGCCTGAAGGACTTCCCGGCGCAGATCGGCGCGGAGCCGCGGAAGGTGGAGGCAAGGTGACCCCCGTGACCCCGGCGACCCCGGCCACGACGGCGACGACGGCGCTCCCGGCGATGACGGCGCTCCCGGCGACGACGGTGCCCCCGGCGGCCCGCGGCATCGGGGAACTGCTCGCCCGCCGCACCGGCTGGGGCCGCTCCGACGCGGTGAGCCGGATCCTGGCGGCCGCCGGCGCGCCCGGAGTGCTCTCGATGGCCGGGGGCATCCCGGCGCCCGACAGCTTCCCCGTGGCCCGGCTCGCCGAGGCGACCGAGCGGCTGTTCGCCCGCTCCGCCGTGCCGGCGCTCCAGTACGCCCCCACGGACGGCATCGCCCCGATGCTCGAGGTGATCGCGGCGCGGGCCACCGCGACCGGCGCTCCCGTCACGCCCGACCGGGTGATGGTCACCGCCGGCAGCCAGCAGGGCCTCGACCTCGTCGCCCAGACCCTCATCGACGAGGGCGACGAGGTGGCGCTGGACGACCCCAGCTACCTGGGCGCCGTACAGGTCTTCCGGCGGGCCGGCGCCCGGCTGCTGCCGGTGCCCGCGGACGCGGACGGCATGCGCACCGACGTGCTGGAGGAGCGCCTGGCCGCCGGCGCCCGGCCCAAACTGGTCTACGTCGTACCGCACTTCCACAACCCCACCGGGGCGGTCCTCTCCGCGGAGCGGCGCCGCCACCTGGCCGCGCTGGCCGAGCGGTACGGCTTCCTGGTGGTCGAGGACGACCCGTACGGCGACCTGGCCTTCGAGGGCGGCCGGCTGCCGTCCACCGACGTCCACAGCGACCGGGTGGTCCGGCTGATGAGCCTGTCCAAGACGGTCTGCCCGGGCCTGCGGGTGGCCGGCCTGGTCGCGCCCGCCGATCTGATCGGGGAGCTGATCGCCGCCAAGCAGTGCGGCGACCTGCAGACCAACACCTTCGGCCAGTACCTGCTCGTCGACCTGCTGGGGGACCCGGAGTTCCTGCCGGCCCACCTGGCGGGACTGCGCACGCTCTACGGCGGGCGGGCGCGGGACATGGAGGCGCTGCTGCGCGAGCGCCTGCCCTGGCTGGACTTCGAGCGGCCGCGCGGCGGCCTCTTCTTCTGGTGCCGGCTGACCGACCCCCGGGTCGGCTCCGAGGCGCTGTACGCGCACGCGCTCGCGCGGGGCGTGGCCATCGTGCCCGGTACGCCCTTCTGCATCGAGGAGGACGGCTCGCGCGTGCTGCGGCTGTCCTTCGCCTCGCTGGACGAGGCGCAGCGCCGGGAGGGCGTCTCACGGCTGGCCGACGCCTGGGAGAAGGCGCTCGCCGACGGTTCCTGACGGCCCGATCACGCACGCGCGCCACCCACGGGTGACCCCCGTCCGCACGACCGCACCGCGTCCATCCCGCGCGGCGCGCATCCGCACAGTCCGCATCCCGCACTGTCCGCACCCCTGAAGGAGCAAGGCCGTGACAACCACGTCCCCCGCACCGGTGACCGCCGACGTTCTGGTGGCCCGGCTGTTCCAGGTGATCGACACCCGCTCGTGGGACCGGCTCGGCGAGGTCTTCTCGCCGGACGCCGTTTACGAGCGACCGGGCTACCCCGCGCTGGAGGGCCTCGAGCGCATCCGCCGCTTCTACGAGCACGAGCGGATCATCACCTCGGGCGCGCACGAGGTGAGCCAGGTGACCGGCGGGCTGGCCGCGGCCGCCTGCTGGGGCCGCTTCCGGGGCGCCGACAAGAGCGGCACGGCCCTGGACGAGGCCTTCGCCGACACCTACCTCGTCCGCGACGGCAGGATCGAGCACCGCAAGACGTTCTTCTACCGTCCCGCGATCTGACGCGGGGCCGGGTGGGTCCGGCTCCGTGTCGGGTCCGGACCGCCGGGGGGCGGCCCGGACCACCGCGTTCGACGCGGCCCCGGTCCCGGACCGGGACCGGGACCGGGGCCGCGTCGGCCGTACGGGTGAACGCGCGGCGCCCGGCTGCTCGCCGG
The DNA here is from genome assembly GCF_003287935.1 of Streptomyces sp. ICC1. Taxonomy (GTDB): domain Bacteria; phylum Actinomycetota; class Actinomycetes; order Streptomycetales; family Streptomycetaceae; genus Streptomyces; species Streptomyces tritrimontium. The sequence goes on along the minus strand of NZ_CP030287.1, from coordinate 1,099,117 downwards.
GGCCGCCCGGCGGGACTACTTCTTGCCGCCGCCGAGGATCTGGCCCAGCAGGTCGCCGAGGCTGCCGCCGGCCGCCGGGGCGCCCGCGCCGGCCGCGCCGCCCGCGCCCGCGGCTCCTGCCGCGCCCGGTACCGCTCCGGGGGAGGGGATGGCCGATTCGGCGCCGCCGGCCTGCGGGGCCGCGCCGCCGCCCGCGCCCCGGCCCGCCGCGCGCTTGGCGAAGACGGCCAGCAGCACCGGGATCAGCAGCTCGATGACGCGGGCGATGGTGGGCGCGGGGATGCCCGTCTTCTTGGAGACGGCGTTGGCCACGGGCTTGCTGACCTTGGCGAGGACCCCGGCCATCATCCCGCCGCCGAGCATGCCGCCGAGGCCGCCGCCGAGGGTGGCCACGCCTTCCAGCGGGGCCTCGGTCACCTCGGCGAAGGCCTGGCGGACCTCGTTGCCGTCGTCGTCATCGGCGTCGGCCTTCTGCTGGAGGTCGCCGGTCATCGCACCGACGGTGGCCGTGACGGTGTCGCGGGCGCCGTTGGCGTCGGTGCCGAGGAGTCCGGCGATCTCGGTCAGCCGGTCGTCGCCGAGTTCGCTCAGCACGTCGTCCTGGAATGAAGGTTCGCTCATGCCTGAAACGCTACTTCTGTGGCGATTTACCGGCACCTTGGGTCGCGCCGGGATCACCCTTGGGTAATGGAGAGGTAAAGGTGTGCATCCGCGTGCAACCACCGGCGGGGGTCGCGGGTCGTATGGTGCGTCGGCACTTCCGGGGAGGGATCTGGGGGGATCGGGAAGTCCGACGAGGGAGGGGTAACCGTGAGGGGGTCCGGCCGGAAGGTCGGACCTCCTTTTGGTTTCCGGGGCCCGTCCGGGAGTTGTCCACAGGGGCCGCGGGCTGTCGGCGCCGGACGGTAGCTTTCGTGCCATGACTACCAACGCGGCGGTGTCGTCGGCAGTGGTCGAGGGGGTGCTCGAGCGCATCACCTACGCCAATGAGGAGAGCGGCTACACGATCGCCCGGGTCGACACCGGCCGGGGCGCGGGCGATCTGCTCACCGTCGTGGGCTCCCTGCTGGGGGCCCAGCCGGGTGAATCGCTGCGCATGGAGGGCCGTTGGGGCTCCCACCCGCAGTACGGCAGGCAGTTCACCGTCGAGAACTACACGACCCTGCTGCCCGCGACCATCCAGGGCATCCGGCGCTACCTGGGCTCCGGCCTGATCAAGGGCATCGGCCCGAAGATCGCCGACCGGATCGTGGAGCACTTCGGCACCGACACCCTGGACGTCATCGAGGAGCAGCCGAAGCGGCTGATCGAAGTGCCCGGGCTCGGCCCCAAGCGGACCAGGATGATCGGCGCCGCCTGGGAGGAGCAGAAGGCCATCAAGGAGGTCATGGTCTTCCTCCAGGGGGTCGGCGTCTCCACCTCCATCGCGGTCCGCATCTACAAGAAGTACGCCGACGCCTCCATCTCCGTGGTGAAGAACCAGCCGTACCGGCTCGCCGCCGACGTCTGGGGCATCGGCTTCCTCACCGCCGACCGGATCGCGCAGGCCGTCGGCATCCCGCACGACAGCCCCGAGCGGGTCAAGGCGGGCCTCCAGTACGCCCTGTCCCAGTCCACCGACCAGGGGCACTGCTTCCTGCCCGAGGACCGGCTCATCTCCGACGGGGTCAAGCTGCTCCAGGTGGACACCGGGCTGGTCATCGACTGCCTGGCCGAGCTCGCCGCCGATCCCGAAGGGGTCGTACGGGAATCCGTACCGGATCCGGCGGGCGGACCGGACCTCACCGCGGTGTACCTGGTGCCGTTCCACCGCGCCGAGCTGTCCCTGGTCGGCCAGGTGCGCCGGCTCCTGAACACGGAGGAGGACCGGATGCCGGCCTTCCAGGACGTGGACTGGGACAAGGCCCTGGGCTGGCTCGCCGGCCGGACCGGCGCGAAACTGGCCCCCGGGCAGCGGGACGCGGTCCGTCTCGCCCTCACCCGCCGGGTCGCGGTCCTCACGGGCGGGCCGGGCTGCGGCAAGTCCTTCACCGTCCGCTCGATCGTGGAGCTGGCCCGCGCCAAGAAGGCCAAGGTGGTGCTCGCCGCCCCCACCGGCCGCGCGGCGAAGCGGCTGGCCGAGCTCACGGGGGCCGAGGCCTCCACCGTCCACCGGCTGCTGGAACTCAAACCCGGCGGGGACGCGGCGTACGACCGGGAGCGGCCGCTCGACGCGGACCTCGTCGTCGTCGACGAGGCCTCGATGCTCGACCTGCTGCTGGCGAACAAGCTGGTCAAGGCCGTGGCACCAGGCGCCCACCTGCTGCTCGTCGGGGACGTGGACCAGCTGCCCTCGGTCGGCGCGGGGGAGGTGCTGCGCGATCTCCTCGCCGAGGGCGGGCCGGTCCCCGCCGTCCGGCTGACCACCATCTTCCGCCAGGCCCAGCAGTCCGGCGTGGTCACCAACGCCCACCGGATCAACACCGGCCTGCCGCCGATCACCGACGGGCTGCCCGACTTCTTCCTCTTCCCCGAAGAGGACACCGAAGAGGCCGGAAAGCTCGCCGTCGACGTCGCCGCACGACGTATTCCGGCCAGATTCGGGCTCGACCCGCGGCGCGACATCCAGGTCCTCGCCCCCATGCACCGGGGCCCGGCCGGCGCGGGGAACCTCAACGGCCTGCTCCAGCAGGCCATCACCCCCGCCCGGCCGAACCTGCCCGAGAAACGGTTCGGCGGCCGCGTCTTCCGGGTGGGCGACAAGGTCACCCAGATCCGCAACAACTACGACAAGGGCGCCAACGGCGTCTTCAACGGCACCGTCGGCGTGGTCACCGGCCTCGACCTGGACGAACAGCGCCTGACGGTGCGCACGGACGAAGACGAGGAAGTGGCCTACGAGTTCGGCGAGCTCGATGAGCTCGCCCACGCGTACGCCGTCACCATCCACCGCTCCCAGGGGAGCGAATACCCGGCCGTCGTGATCCCCGTCACCACCGGGGCTTGGATGATGCTCCAGCGAAATCTGCTCTACACGGCGGTGACCAGGGCGAAGAAACTGGTCGTCCTCGTCGGGTCCCGCAAAGCCCTTGCCCAGGCGGTGCGTACGGTTTCCGCAGGCAGGAGGTACACAGCCGTCGCCGCTCGGCTCTCGGGACGCATACCGGTGGGAAACATCACCTAGATGATCGATCATTTGGGGTATCCGGCACCGGTGCCGAGGGGGCAGGATGAGCAGCTTGAAGGCACTCAGTGCCGTCAAAAACACCAAACCCCGACCCCGAGTGCACTCACCTGTGCCAAATGGGGGAAGGTAGAGGCAGTCAGGGCACCTCGAAGAAGAGGCACTACGTCGGTGAGGGATGACGTGAGCGACAACTCTGTAGTACTGCGGTACGCGGACGGTGAATACACCTACCCGGTGGTCGAGAGCACCGTTGGCGACCAGGGCTTCGACATCGCGAAGCTCCGGGCTCAGACCGGGCTGGTCACCCTGGACAGCGGCTACGGAAACACCGCCGCCTATAAGTCCGCCATTACCTACCTCGACGGTGAGCGGGGCATCCTGCGCTACCGCGGGTACCCGATCGAGCAGCTGGCGGAGCGCTCGACCTTCATCGAGGTCGCCTACCTGCTGATCAACGGGGAGCTGCCGACCGTCGACCAGCTCGCGTCGTTCCGCAACGAGATCACCCAGCACACGCTGCTGCACGAGGACGTCAAGCGGTTCTACGACGGCTTCCCGCGTGACGCGCACCCGATGGCGATGCTCTCCTCCGTGGTCAGCGCGCTGTCGACGTTCTACCAGGACAGCCACAACCCGTTCGACGAGAAGCAGCGCCACCTCTCGACGATCCGGCTGCTGGCCAAGCTCCCGACGATCGCGGCGTACGCGTACAAGAAGTCGGTCGGCCACCCGGTGGTCTACCCGCGCAACGACCTCGGCTACACCGAGAACTTCCTGCGCATGGTCTTCTCCGTGCCGGCCCAGGAGTACGACCTGGACCCGGTCGTGGTCGCGGCGCTCGACAAGCTGCTGATCCTGCACGCGGACCACGAGCAGAACTGCTCGACCTCCACCGTGCGCCTGGTCGGCTCCTCGCAGGCGAACATGTTCGCCTCGATCTCCGCCGGCATCTCGGCCCTGTGGGGCCCGCTGCACGGTGGCGCCAACCAGTCCGTCCTCGAGATGCTCGAGGGCATCAAGAACGACGGCGGCGATGTCGACGCCTTCATCCGCAAGGTGAAGAACAAGGAAGACGGCGTCCGCCTCATGGGCTTCGGACACCGCGTCTACAAGAGCTTCGACCCCCGGGCGAAGATCATCAAGGCTGCGGCGCACGACGTCCTCTCGGCGCTCGGCAAGGACGACGAGCTGCTCGACATCGCGCTCAAGCTGGAAGAGCACGCGCTGGCCGACGACTACTTCGTCGAGCGCAACCTCTACCCGAACGTGGACTTCTACACCGGTCTGATCTACCGGGCCATGGGCTTCCCGACCGAGATGTTCACCGTGCTCTTCGCGATCGGCCGGCTGCCCGGCTGGATCGCCCAGTGGCACGAGATGATCAAGGAGCCCGGCTCCCGCATCGGCCGTCCGCGCCAGATCTACACCGGCGAGGTCCTGCGCGACTTCGTCCCGGTCGAGAACCGCTGACCCGAGTCTCCCCGCCGCGGCGCCCCCCCCGGCGCCGCGGGACCGCGCATCCGCGGCCTCACAAGGAAAAGCGCCCCGCCATCGATCCCCCCACGGGTCGAAGGTCGGGGCGCTTTCCTTGCCCCGGAACGGATTCCCCCCACGGGACCCGGACCGGGTGTCTGTGTGGAGCGCGCGGGGCGCGCTCCGTCGGGTGTCTGCCGGGACCCGTACGGGTCGGGAGGGCCGCTCAGAGCTTCCCCAGGGCACGCGTCCCGGCCGGCCGATGCCGCAGGCGTCCCCCAAGACCCCCGAGAACGCCCCCCAGACGTTCCTGGCATCGCCCCATTAGACCCACGGGCCTGCCCGATGGTTACGTTGCGATCGCTGTGATCTGCGTCTCGTGTGAAGGAATCGTGTGGGACCCGCGAAGGGCGCCCACTAGCGGAAGGACCGCAGCCGCAGGCTGTTGGTCACCACGAAGACCGAGGAGAAGGCCATCGCGGCCCCCGCGATCATCGGGTTGAGCAGTCCGGCGGCCGCCAGCGGCAGCGCCGCGACGTTGTAGCCGAAGGCCCAGAACAGGTTGCCCTTGATGGTGGCCAGGGTCCGGCGGGAGAGCCGGATCGCGTCCGCCGCGACCCGCAGGTCGCCCCGTACGAGGGTCAGGTCCGCGGCCTCGATCGCCGCGTCGGTCCCGGTGCCCATCGCCAGGCCCAGGTCGGCCTGGGCCAGCGCGGCCGCGTCGTTGACCCCGTCGCCGACCATGGCGACCGTACGGCCCTCGGCCTGCAAGCGGCGTACGACGTCCACCTTGTCCTGCGGGAGGACCTCGGCGATGACCTCGTCGATGCCCACCGCGCGGGCCACCGTCTCGGCGACGGCCTTGTTGTCCCCGGTCAGCAGGACCGGGGTCAGACCCAGGGCCCGCAGCCGGGACACCGCCTCGGCGCTGGTCTCCTTGACCGCGTCGGCCACGGTCAGCACCCCGCGCGCCTCCCCGTCCCAGGCGACCAGCACGGCGGTGGAGCCGGCGGCCTCGGCGGCTTCCTTGGCGTCCGCGAGGGCGGCCGGCAGGGCGATCGACCAGTCGGCCAGCAGCTTCTCGCGGCCCACCAGCACGGCATGGCCGTCGACCACGCCCTGGACGCCGAGGCCGGCGACGTTCTCGAACCCCTCGGGTACGGGCAGTTCCCCGGCCCGCCCCGCGGCTCCCGTGGCGATGGCGCGGGCGATCGGGTGCTCGGAGGCGTGCTCCAGGGCGCCGGCCAGCCGCAGCAGTTCGGTCTCGTCCACACCCTCGGCGGCGTGCACGCCCGACAGGGTCATCCGGCCCGTGGTCACGGTCCCGGTCTTGTCCAGGACGACGGTGTCCACGCGGCGGGTGGACTCCAGCACCTCGGGTCCCTTGATCAGGATGCCGAGCTGCGCGCCCCGCCCGGTGCCGACCATCAGCGCGGTCGGGGTGGCCAGGCCCAGGGCGCACGGGCAGGCGATGATCAGGACGGCCACGGCGGCGGTGAAGGCGGCCGTCGGGTCGTCCGTGAGCAGCATCCAGGTCACCCAGGTGCCCAGGGCCAGGAGGAGGACGATCGGCACGAAGACGCCGGAGATCCGGTCGGCGAGGCGCTGCACCTCGGCCTTGCCGTTCTGCGCGTCCTCGACGAGCCGGGCCATCCGGGCGAGCTGGGTGTCGGAGCCGACGCGGGTGGCCTCGACGACCAGGCGGCCCGACGTGTTCACGGTGGCGCCGGTGACGGTGTCGCCCACGGCGACCTCGACGGGGACGGACTCGCCGGTCAGCATGGAGGCGTCCACGGCGGAGCTGCCCTCGACGACGGTGCCGTCGGTGGCGATCTTCTCGCCGGGCCGGACGACGAACCGGTCGCCGACGGCGAGCGAGCCCACGGGGACGCGCACCTCGGCGCCGCCGCGCAGTACGGCCACGTCCTTGGCGCCGAGGCGCATCAGGGCCTTGAGGGCCGCGCCGGCCTTCCGCTTCGAGCGGGCCTCGAGGTAGCGGCCGAGCAGGATGAAGGCGACGACCCCGGCCGCCACCTCCAGGTAGATCGCCGAGGAGCCGTCGGCGCGCGAGCCGGTGAGGTCGAATCCGTGCCGCATGCCGGGCATCCCGGCGTGGCCGAAGAACAGGGCCCACAGCGACCAGGTGAAGGCGGCCAGCGTGCCGACGGAGACCAGGGTGTCCATGGTGGCGGCGCCGTGCCGGGCGTTGGTCCAGGCGGCCTTGTGGAAGGGCAGGGCGCCCCAGACGACCACGGGGGAGGCGAGGGTGAGCGAGAGCCACTGCCAGTTGTCGAACTGCAGGGCCGGGACCATCGCGAGCAGGACGACGGGCAGGGCGAGCGCGGCGGAGACCAGGAGCCGCTCGCGCAGCGCGGCCAGCTCGGGGTCCCGTGCCTCCCGCGACTCGGCGGCCTGCGGCTCGGGCCCGGTCTCGGGCTCCGGGGGCGGGGGCTCCTCGGCGGTGTAGCCGGTCTTGACGACGGTCGCGATGAGGTCGGAGACCTGCACTCCGCCGCCGTAGGACACCTTGGCCTTCTCGGTGGCGTAGTTCACCGAGGCGGTGACCCCGTCCATCCGGTTCAGCTTCTTCTCGATGCGGGCCGCGCAGGAGGCGCAGGTCATCCCGCCGATGGTCAGCTCGACCTCGGCGGGGCCGGCGGCCGCTGCCGCCGCTGCTCCCGCTATGGGTCCGTCGTGCACGGTGCTGCTGCTCATGATCCGGGCTCCAGGGGGTGGGCCGGGCCGTACGGAACCAGTATGAGCTGGCCGGTACGGCCCGGCGGGGCTGTGCCGAAGAGATGCGTGCCGAAGGGGCGTGGCAAGGGGACGTGCCCGAGGGGCGTGCCCGAGGGGCGTGCCGAGGGGGAAGGTGCTCAGGCCTGGTCGGCGAGCTCGTACCCGGCCTCGTCCACGGCGGCGCGCACATCGGCCTCGGCCAGCGGGGCGGCCGAGACCACGGTGACCTCGCCGGTGGCCGCGACGGCCTTGACCGAGCTGACGCCCGCCAGGGCGGAGAGCTCGGTGGTCACCGCGCCCTCGCAGTGCCCGCAGGTCATGCCCGTCACCCGGTAGACGGCGGTGGTCTGGGTGTCCGTGTCGGCGCTCATGTCGTTCTCCTCTTCAAGGGCGTTTCCGGGCGCCGGAAGGCGGCGGATCGTTCCACCGTCCTCCCGACTCTCGAAGACTATACCCCTAGGGGGTATCGAAGCGAGCACCCCGGGGATCTTTTGCCGAGACCCTCGCGCGCGGGGCTGTGGAGTGGACAATCCGGGTGAACCGTATGTAAATGGCACGCATGGCGCACTCGGGGATCACTCTCATCCTGATCATGTCGATCGCGGTGCTGGCCCCCGTGCTGGCGTACGGCATCGCGCGCTGGCTCCCCGTACCGCTGGTGATCTTCGAGATCCTGCTGGGCGTCCTGGTCGGGCCCGATGTCCTCGGCTGGGCGCAGACCGGCGAGGTGATCGACGTCCTGAGCGAGCTCGGCCTTGCCATGCTGATCTTCCTGGCCGGCTACGAGATCCAGTTCGACCAGGTCAAGGGCGACACCCTGAAACGCTCGGTGTGGGCCTGGGTGATCGCCCTCGGGCTGGGGCTCGGCGTCGGGATCCTGCTCGCGAACGGCGGGGGATTCGACCAGGGGGTCTACATCGGCACGGCGCTCACCAGCACGGCCCTGGGGACGATCCTGCCGGTCCTGCGGGACGCGGGGGACCTTAAGAGCCGGTTCGGCTCCGTGATGATGGCGGTGGGCGCGGTCGGCGAGTTCGGGCCGATCATCGCGATGGCGCTGCTGCTCAGCGGGCGGGCGCCGGGCCGCTCGGCGGCGCTGCTGATCGCCTTCGCGGTGCTGACGGCGGCGGCCGTGTTCTGGGCGCTGCGGCCCAGGGCGCCCTGGTTCTCCCGCGTCATCGCCAAGACCCTGCACAGCAGCGGACAGTTCGCGGTGCGGCTGGTGGTGCTGGTGCTCGTGGCGTTCCTGGCGCTGGCCGAGGTGCTCGGCCTCGACGTGCTGCTCGGGGCCTTCGCCGCCGGACTGATCATCCGGCTGGTGCTGAACGGGGCCGCCCCGGAGAGCAGCGGGGCCGTGCTGTCGAAGGTGGAGGCCATGGGCTTCGGGTTCCTGGTGCCGCTGTTCTTCGTGGTCACCGGGATCGAGTTCGACCTGGACGCCCTGCTCAGCGGCGGCCGGGTGCTCCTGCTGCTGCCGGTCTTCCTGTTGCTGTTCCTCCTCGTGCGAGGACTTCCCCTGTGGCTGCTGGCCCCCCGGGACCTGGGGCGCGGGGACCGGTCGGCGCTGGTCCTGTTCGGCTCCACGGCGCTGCCGCTGGTGGTCGCGATCACCACCCTGGGGGTGCAGGACGGGAAGCTGGGCTCGGGTGAGGCGGCGGCGCTGGTCGGGGCCGGGATGGTCTCCGTGCTGGTGTTCCCGCTGGTGGGGCTGAGGCTGCGGGCGGGTTCCCGTTCCGGCTCCGGCTCCGACTTCGACTCCGGCTCCGGCTCCGGCTCCGGCTCCGGCTCCGGCTCCGGCTCCGGCTCCGGCTCTGGTTCGGGCTCGGCCGGGGCCGGGGGGCGGGTCAGCGAGGAGGAGGCGTGGTGATCACCGGGTCCAGGTAGCGGAGCAGGACGGTCTTCAGCTCCGCGACGTACGCGGCCCGCTCGTCGCCCTCGCTGGCCAGGATCAGCTCGAGCGCAGTCTTGACGATGCCGAGCACCATGTGGGCGACGTGGGTGAGGTCGGCGGGGTGACCGGCCGGGGTGGCCGGACCGGCGGGGGCCCCGGCCGCGGCGGGTGTGACGCAGGCCCGCAGCACCTCCTCGACGCGGGTCAGCATCCCGGTGTGCAGCTCGTCGTGCTCCTGGGCGATCCCGGGGACGCCGGAGCCGTGCATGAGCGCCCAGAAGGCCGGGTTCTCGCAGTTGAAGGCGATGACCGGGTCCAGGACCGCGTCGAGCAGCTCGGGCAGCGGCCGGTCCAGGTTCTCGGGGAGGAAGGCCTGGCCGTGCGCCTCGTGGGCGCGCTGGAGCAGCTGGCCGCCCAGCTCGACGGCGATCGCCTCCTTGTTCGGGAAGAACTGGTAGAGCGTGCCCGGGGACACGCCGGCCTCGCGCGCGATCGCGTTGGTGCTGGCGGCGGCGTAGCCGGTACGGCAGAACACCCCGGCGGCGGCCGCCAGGAGCTGGGCGATCCGGCGCTCTCCGCGGGCCTGGCGGCGGCGCGGCGCGGGTTCGGCGGCAGCCCCTTCCGGAACCGATTCACCCGCTTTGTCCGCGCTCGTGGTCCGAGAGCTCTCCCGCATGTCCAATCCCTTGCTTCCCGTGGGTGATTGACAAACACGAGAGGTCGCTCGCATTCTTGGGTAACGCGAGCGACTGCTCGTGTTTGCCAGTCTAAGTGGCCTGGCAACCACGGTGAAGGGGACACCGAGACATGTCCGAAGTCAAAAAACCGCCGTCGCCCGTGGAGGGCGGCCGGTGGACCCGGTTCGTCACCGCACGGCCGAGGCTCTCGCTGCTCCTCGCCCTGGTGGTCACGGCACTGGCCGTCTTCGCGGGCGGCGGAGTCGCCGACCGCCTGGGCAGCGGAGGCTGGGAGGACCCCGGAGCGCGGTCCACCTACGCCACCGAGGCCCTGGAGCGCGAGTTCCCGGGGTCCCAGTCCAATCTGCTGCTCCTCGTCGACGCGGGGGCCGAGGTGGGGCCGGCCGGGGTGGACGACCCCGCCGTCGTCGCCGAGGCACAGCGGCTCGCCACGGAACTCGCCGCCGAGCAGGGAGTGATCGGCGTCGGCTCGTACTGGCAGACGCGGCTGCCCGCCCTGCGCTCCACGGATGGCAGGCAGGCGCTCGTCGTCGCCCGGGTGCCCGGTGACGACAAGGCCGTCAACGCCGTGCTCGACCGGATCGCCCCGCACTACCGGGGCGAGCACGGCCCCGTGAAGGTCTCCCTCGGCGGACCGGCCGCCGTCCAGCGCGAGGTGACGACCACCATCCAGGAGGACCTGCTGCGCGCCGAGCTGATCGCCCTGCCGGTGACGCTCGTCCTGCTCGTCCTCGTCTTCGGCAGTGCCATCGCAGCCCTGCTGCCCCTCGGCGTCGGCATCGTGGCCATCATCGGCACCAATGCCGTGCTGCGCGGCCTCACCGAGCTCACCGACGTCTCGGTCTTCGCGCAGAACCTCACCACCGCGCTCGGGCTCGGACTCGCCGTCGACTACGCCCTGTTCATCGTCCGCAGGTTCCGCGAGGAGCTGGCCGCCGGGCGCGACCCGGTGGCCGCCGTCGGGGTCACCCTGCGCACCGCCGGGCGCACGGTGCTGTTCTCGGCGCTGACCGTCGCCGTCTCCCTGTCGGCCATGCTCTTCTTCCCGATGTACTTCCTGCGCTCCTTCGCCTACGCCGGGGTCGCGGTGGTCCTGCTCGCCGCGGCGGCCGCGCTCATCCTGCTCCCCGCCGCGCTGGTGCTGCTCGGGGACCGGGTCAACTCCCTGGACCTGCGGCGGCTGTGGCAGCGCGGCCGGCCGGCCCGGGGACCCGCTTCCCCGGCCGAGGGCGGGCGGGGATGGGCCCGGCTGACGGCCCTGGTGATGCGCAGGGCCCCGCTGTTCGCGGTGGCCACCACGGCCGGACTGCTGCTCCTAGGGCTGCCGTTCCTCGGGGTGAAGTTCGGCACCGTGGACGACCGGCAGCTGCCGAAGACCGCCGAATCGCATGTGGTGCAGCAGCAGATCCGCGAGGGCTTCGCGGGCGCCCCCGGAGGCGCTCTGACCGTACTGGCCGAGGGTGCGTCCGGTCCCGCGCTCGACGGCTACATGCGGGAGGTCGGAGCCCTGCCCGGAGTGGTCCGGGTGGACGGGCCCGTGAGCTCGCCCTCCGGCGGCGCGTACGCCTACTTCTCGGTGCTCACCGAGGGCGAGGCCGTGGGGCAGGAGGCCCAGGACCTGGTCGGCCAAGTGAGGAAGGTGGAGGCGCCCTTCGAGACCGCCGTGACCGGACAGGCGGCCGTGCTCGTCGATGCCCGCAAGGCCATCGCCGATGAACTGCCCCTGGCCCTGGCCCTCGTGGTGGCGGCGACGCTGCTCCTGGTCTTCCTGCTCACCGGCAGCCTGCTGATACCGCTCCAGGCGGTCCTGCTCAACGCGCTGAGCCTGACGGCGATGTTCGGGGCCGTGGTGTGGGTCTTCCAGGAGGGGCACCTCTCCGGACCGCTCGCCTTCACCTCCACGGGAGACATCGAGACCACACTTCCCGTGCTGATGTTCTGCATCGCCTTCGGACTCTCCATGGACTACGGGGTGTTCCTCATATCCCGGATCAAGGAGGAGTACGACCGGACCGGAGACCACGAGGGCTCGGTGCGCGCCGGACTGGCCCGCACGGGCGGACTGATCACCGCGGCGGCCGTGATCCTGGCGGTGGTGATGGTCGCCATCGGCAGCTCGCGGGTGACCAACACCAAGATGCTGGGCCTGGGGATCGCGCTGGCCGTGCTCATGGACGCGATGGTCGTCCGGAGCCTGCTGGTCCCGGCGGTCATGAAGCTGACCGGGAAGGCCACCTGGTGGGCGCCGGCCCCGCTGCGCAGGGCGCACGAGCGGTTCGGGCTGAGCGAGGGGGAGCCCGCCGTGCGCGCACCGGAGGCCGAGGAGCCGGAGCGGATACCCGCGGCCAGCCACTAGCCGCCGGCTGCGGGCTGCGGGCCGCACGGAGCCTGTGCGGACGGGGCCCGGGAGGGTCCCGTCCGTGGCCCGCGAACGCCGGGGTCAGTCCTCGCGGCGTCCCCGGTTGCCGGGCCGACGGGCCACCCAGGTCCGGATGGTGTCGGCGTACCAGTAGGGCTTGCCGCCCTCCACATGGTCGGGCGGCGGCAGCAGCCCGTGCTTGCGGTAGGAGCGCACGGTGTCCGGCTGTACCCGGATGTGGGCGGCGATCTCCTTGTACGACCACAGCTGTCGGTCGCTCATCCTCGACACCTCCTTGTCCACGCCGCGGGGGCCGGCCGGGAGGCCGTCGGGGGAGCCGGCGCGTGGACACTGACGATCACTCAGGTTGTGCCCGGAGAACGACGCACGGTGAGGGCAGGGGAGGGCCTGTCGACCGGCTGTGACGGAAAACCCGCGTAATGGGGACATGCGTGACAGAAGGGGGATCCCTGTGACACGCACGGCACACAAGGCACATGCGGCACACGCGGCGCGTGCGGCTCAGCGGTAGAGGGCCGGGCGCTCCACCTGCTCCACGAGGGTCCGTACGCCGCTGCGCGCCGCGGCCAGGCCCGCCTCGGAGACGGCCGCCGCCGCGTAACCGTCCCACGCGTCGGGGCCGTCCACCCGGCCCCGCGCGGCCGCGGTCACCCAGTGCCTGAGCTGGCGGTCGTAGGCGTCGGAGAACCGCACCGTGAAGTCCTGGTCGATCTCCCCGCCCCACCGGCCCGCCGCCTGGACGATCATCGCGTGGCCGTCGCCGATCCGGGCACTGCCGGACTCACCGACCGCCTCGCACTGCACCTGGTAGCCGAAACCGCAGTTGACGAAGATCTCCACGTCCACGACGGCGCCGCCCGAGGTCTCCATGAGGACGAGGCGCGGATCGCGCAGCCCCTCGGGGGCGGCGGAGGTGGGCGTCGGGGAGAGCACGGTCACGGCGGTGATCTCCTGCCCGAGCAGCCAGCGGGCCGCGTCCACCTCGTGCACGACCGAGTCGCTGATCAGCATGTCGCTCGTGAAGAAGGACGGTGAGGCGGCGTTGCGGTGCCGGCAGTGCAGGAAGAGCGGCCGCCCGATGCCGCCCGCGTCGAGCAGCTCCTTGAGCCGCGCGTACTCGGCGTCGTAGCGCCGCATGAAGCCGACCTGGACGAGCCGGCGGCCCAGCCGCGCCTCGGCCTCCATGATCCGCAGGGCGCCCGCCGGATCCGGGGTCAGCGGCTTCTCGCAGAGCACCGGCAACTGCCGTTCCAGCGCGTGCAGGATCGCTTCCTCGTGGGCGGGCCCGGGCGAGGCGATCAGTACGGCGTCCACCCCAGGCGCGGCTATCGCGGCCGCCGGATCGGTGTGCGCGCCCGCCCCCTCCAGCCCGGCCGCGACCTCCTTGACCCGGTCCCCGTCGGGGTCGGCCACGGCCACCACCCGGGCCCCGCCCACCGTCCGTCCGAAGCGGCGGACGTGGTCGGACCCCATCTTCCCGGTGCCGATGACGGCGATGCCGAGCGTGCTGGTCATGTCGTGTTCCTCCGTGGGGGATCTGGTCGGCGCGGGTTCGGTCAGCGGGGTTCGGTCAGCGGGCGCCGCAGGAGCGCAGATGGGCGCGGGTGCGGCGGGCGATCGGCAGCGGGCGGTCGGGCGGGCACGGGTACATGTCCTGCTCCACGATCGCGAACAGGTCCACGCCGAGCCGCTGGGCGGCCGCCAGCACCGGCTCCAGCGCGGGCACCCCGGCGGGCGGCTCGCACATCACCCCGCGGGCCACGGCCGGCCCGAAGGGCACCTCGTCCGCGATGACTTCGGCGAGGATCCGGGGATCCACCTGCTTGAGGTGGAGGTAGCCGATCCGCTCCCCGAAGGCCTCGATGGCCTGGACGCTGTCGCCGCCGCAGTACGCGTAGTGCCCGGTGTCCAGGCACAGGGAGACCAGCTCCGGATCCGTCGCGTCGAGGAAGCGGGCCACGTTCCCGGGGGTGTCGATGTGCGTGTCGGCGTGCGGGTGGACGACGATCTTCAGCCCGTAGCGGTCCTGGACAAGCCGCCCCAGCCGCTCCGTCTGCGTGGTGAGTTCACGCCAGCCGGCGGGGGTGAGCGTGCGGTCCTCCAGCACCTCGCCGGTCTTGTCGTCCCGCCAGAAGGACGGGATCACGACGAGGTGCGCCGCGCCCATGGCGCGGGTGAGCTCCGCGATCCGCGACACGTGCTCCCAGGTGTCCTCCCACACGGCGGGCCCGTGATGGAGTCCGGTGAAGACGGTTCCGGCCGAAACCCGCAGGCCGCGCTTGGCCACCTCGTCGGCGAGCCGGGCGGGATCGGTCGGGAGGTAGCCGTACGGCCCGAGTTCGATCCACTCGTACCCGGCGTCGGAGACCTCGTCGAGGAACCGCTCCCACGGGGTCTGCGCGGGATCGTCGGGGAACCAGACACCCCAGGAATCCGGAGCCGAACCGATGCGGATACGGGTCAACGCGGGCGGTGAGGACGTCATGCGGCCACCTTAAAGTGCGAGGCTCGGAGGAACGGGGAGCGTGCGGTCGGCAGGAAGGGTGTGGTGATGGCTGGGGACGCGGCGGCTTTCGACCTGATCACGATGGGACGGATCGGGGTGGATCTCTACCCGCTGAAGACGGGCGTACCGCTGGGGGAGGCGGACACCTTCGGGAAGTTCCTGGGAGGTTCGCCCACCAACGTGGCGGTCGCGGCCGCCCGGCTGGGGCGGCGGACGGCGGTGATCACCCGGACCGGTGCGGATCCCTTCGGGGCGTACCTCCGCGCGGAGCTGCGCGGGTTCGGGGTGGACGACCGTTGGGTGGGGGAGGTGCCGGCCTACCCGACGCCGGTGACCTTCTGCGAGATCTTCCCGCCGGACGATTTCCCGCTGTACTTCTACCGCTACCCGAAGGCCCCCGATCTGGAGATCGGCGCGGCGGAGCTGGACCTGGAGGCGGTCCGGGCGGCGCGCGTGTTCTGGATGACCGGTACGGGGCTCAGCGCGGAGCCGAGCCGCACGGCCACGCTGGCCGCGCTGGAGGCGCGCGCGAAGGCCGGCACCACGGTGTTCGACCTGGACTGGCGGCCGATGCTGTGGCCCGCCGGGGCCGGGTCCGGGTCCGGGTCCGGGTCCGGTGACGGGGCCGGGAGCGGGGACGCGCAGCCGGGGGAGTGGTACCGGCGGGCGCTCGGGCTCGCAACGGTGGCCGTGGGCAACGCCGAGGAGTGCGCGATCGCCACCGGCGAAAGCGAGCCGTACGCGGCCGCGCGGGCCCTGCTCGCGGCCGGGGTGGAGCTGGCGGTGGTGAAACGGGGCCCGCGGGGCGTGCTCGCCGTCCACCGCGACGGGACGGTGGTGGAGGCCGCGCCGGTGCCGGTGACGGTCGTCAACGGGCTCGGGGCCGGAGACGCCTTCGGCGGCGCCCTGTGCCACGGACTGCTCGCGGGATGGGAGTTGGAGCGGACGGTCCGCTTCGCGAACGCGGCCGGGGCGATCGTGGCCTCGCGGCTGGCCTGTTCGACGGCGATGCCGTTCGAGGGAGAAGTGGAGGAGGTGCTGTCGTCATGCCGGTGACCGCTTCGCACGCGATGGAGTGGACGAGGCTGCTCGTGCTCGACCTCGCGCCGGGGGAGGCGTACGCGCACGCGTGCGGGGACGCGGAATGGATCGTGCTCCCCCTGGCCGGCGCCTGCGAGGTCCGCTGCGCGGAGCCTTCCCCATACTGACGGTCCCCACCCCCGCCCCGGCCGATCTGCCGGCCTGGGCAGCCGAACACCGCCACACCCTGCACGGCCTCGTCACCGAACACGGCGCCGTACTCGTCCGCGGGCTCGGCCTGTGCGACGCCGGGCAGGTGGGCTCCGTCTTCGGCCGATTGACCCCCGCCCTGATGACCGACACCGAGGCCTTCGCCCCCCGTCAGACCTACGCCCCGGGCGTGTACTCCTCCACGGCGTGGCCCGCCAACCAGCCCATGTGCATGCACCACGAGCTCAGCTACGCCCACAGTCCTCCCGGTCTACTGCTGCTGGCCTGCCTGACGGCGCCCACCACGGGCGGGGCCACCGCCCTCGCGGATTCCGCCGCCGTCCTGGACGCACTGCCGCCGGAGCTCGTCCAGCGGTTCGAAGAGGAAGGCTGGCTGCTCACGCGCACCTACAACGACGACATCGGCGCATCCTGGACCGAGGCGTTCGCCGCCGACGACCGGGCGGGCGTCGAGGAGTACTGCCGCGCCAACGCCATCGAGTTCGCCTGGCAGGACGACGGCAGCTTGCGCACCCGCCAGCGCCGCCCCGCCGTGGTGCGCCATCCGGCCACCGGCCGGCGCTGCTGGTTCAACCAGGTCGCCTTCCTCAACGAGTGGACGCTGGCGCCCGAGGTACGGGAGTACCTCGTCGACGTCTACGGCCCCGAAGCCCTGCCGTTCAACACCCGCTTCGGAAACGGCGACCCGATCGGCGAGGACGTGGTCCAGCTGATCAACACGGTCTACGCCGAGCACACCATCCGCGAGCCGTGGCGGTCGGGCGACCTGATGCTCATCGACAACATCCGCACCGCCCACAGCAGGGAGCCGTTCGAGCCGCCGCGCGAGGTCCTCGTCGCCATGGCCGCCCCGCAACCCCCGGTCCCGGCCCCCGAGGGGAGCACCCGATGACCACGTCCCGCCCCACCGCCGCGCAGGCTCCGATCGCCGTGCCCCCGTTCGCCGTGATCCCCGGGGCCCAGGTCCAGCACACCCTCCAGGGCCAGGAACACCAGATCGTGGAGCTGATCGAGGCCACCTACCATCTCCACTCCGTCGGGGAGTCGGTGAACCCGCCGTCGTACTTCCTGCGCTTCCCCGACCGCCCGACCGCCCGCATCATCGCGCTGCCCGCATCGATCGGCGGGGAGGCGCGGGTGGACGGCCTCAAGTGGATCTCCAGCTTTCCCGACAACGTGCAGGCCGGCATCCCCAGGGCCTCGGCGGTGCTGATCCTCAACGACCACGACACCGGCTACCCGTTCGCCTGCCTGGAGAGCTCCATCATCAGCGCCACCCGAACAGCCGCGATGGCCGCATCAGCGGCCCACAGGCTCAGCCAAAGCCGCGGGACACGACCGGCCCGCGTCGGATTCTTCGGAACGGGCCTCATCGCCCGCTACATCCATGCCTTCCTGACCGCGACCGGCTGGTCCTTCGACGAGATCGGCGTGCACGACACCTCTGCCGACAGCGCAGCCGGCTTCCACAGCTACCTGCAAGACACCCACGAGACAACCCGGATCACCGTGCACGACAGCCCCGAGGAGCTGATCCGCTCCAGCGACCTGCTCGTCTTCGCCACCGTCGCCGGCCGGCCGCATGTCACCGACCCGGCATGGTTCGACCACAACCCCCTGGTCCTGCACGTGTCACTGCGCGACCTCGCCCCCGAAATCCTGCTCGCCTCGACCAACATCGTCGACGACATCGAGCACTGCCTCAAGGCCGACACCTCACCCCACCTGGCCGAACAGCTCACCGGGAACCGCGACTTCCTCACCGGCACGCTGCACGACGTCATGACCGGCCGCACGGCGGTGCCGCACGACCGGCCGGTGGTGTTCTCGCCTTTCGGCCTGGGAGTACTCGACCTCGCCGTCGGCAAACACGTCTACGACGAAGCCGCCCGCACGGGGCAACTGCACGTCATCGACGACTTCTTCCACGAACTGAGCCGATACGGGTGAACGGCCCGACACCGGACAGAGGCCGGGTCAATTCAGGCCAACTCGCTTGGAGGAGCACGTAGTCGGGAGGGCTCCTTTCGTCGTGGGCTGCGGGGGGCCGGCCGGCCCGCGGCGGCCCCGGCGGTCGGCCCGCGGTGATGCGCGTGAGGGGATTGACTGCTGGTCAGGTGGACCGCCGGCCGGTTCGGCGGTCACCGGTCGGGGGCGGCGTACCGAGAATCCCCCGGAGGGTCCGGCGCCGTCCGCGCCCGTCGCCGGCAGCCGCTCGCGGACTGGCCTGATCCCGGGCGGTGGCATCCGAGTGGCGGAATGCCTTCAGTAACGTCCCTGCTCCGGGGCATACTTTGATCAAGGCATATGCGTTCGGTGGTGTCCGTGCGGGGCACACCAACCCGGGCGGGATCTTGCCATGTTCGCAACCAGCATGCCGCGGCCGGCTGTGCCGCGCAGACCCGTGACGGCGCCGAGCGCGACGGGGGTCCGCGTCGTGTAGGAGCGGACCGATCCGGCCTCCGGGGCGGCGGGAGCGGTCACACCACTCCCGGGCGCATGCCCGGAAGGCTTCCCGAGCCCCTTTCCCAGAAGACCCGACCGGCTCCGTCCGGCGGTGCCTTCGTGATGTTCGGCGTGTTCCGGGTGGGCTGCGCAGGCGAGTTGCGGCGCCCCCGAAGCGGAGCGGGAACCGCCCTGCCCCCCGCGCGTCCTCCCTTGGTGGTCCCCGAGCGCCGCGGCGCGGCCGGATTCCCCGTGTGCGGTGCCGCGGTCGCGCGCGGCCCGCCCAGGGTTCGCCAACCACGGTCGCTTCCTACGTCAGTGAGCGGAGTTGTCTGATGCCGCCGTTCCCCGACCACGGGATGAGCCACCTCCCCTCGCGTGCCAGCGTCTTCGTCGGCCGGCGCCCCGAACTCCGCGCGGTCCGGGAGCTGCTCACCCGGGACCGCCCCGAACGGGGCCGGGCGACCCCGATCCTGGCGATCGACGGCGCCCCCGGCGTCGGCAAGAGCGCTCTCGCGCTGGAGCTGGCGCACGAGTCGCTGGACCGCTTCCCCGACGGTCAGCTCTACGTCGATCTCGGGGGATCCGGCGACAATCCGCTGAGCGCCTTCGACGTGCTCGCACAGCTGTTGCAGAGCCTGGGGGTCGAGCCGTCCGCCCTGCCGCTCGGCCTGGACTGCCGGGTGAGGCTCTACCGCAGCATGCTGCACGGCAAAAGGGTGCTCGTCGTACTGGACAACGCGCTGGACTCGCACCAGATACGGCCATTGATACCGCAGGGGTCAGCCTGTCTGATCGTCACCAGCCGGCAGCCGCAGCGTGGTCTGGTCGTCCGCTACGGCGCCCACCGCATCGGCCTGAAGCCGCTGGATCCGGACACCGCGGCGGACCTCCTGCTCCGGCTGACCGGGTCCGGGCACGGTGCGCGGCGGCCGTCCGCCGTCGACCGGCTCGTCGAGCTGTGCGGGTACCTGCCGCTGGGCATCAGGATCACCGCCGGGACCCTGCTCGGGGATCCGTACGGAAGTCCGGAGCGGCTGGCCGCGCAGTACGAGGACCCGGTCACCAGGCTGGACCTGCTGGCGGTCGACGGCGACGAGGAGATGAGCGTCCGCTCCGTGTTCGCGGCCAGCTACCGCGTCCTGCCCGACGATGTGGCCCGGCTGTTCCGGCTCCTGTGCAGGGCGGGCCTGGAGGAGGTCGGCCTGCTGTGCTCGCTGCGGCTCGCGGGCGCCACTGCCGCCGTGGCCTCGGGGCAGTTGGAGTCGCTGGTGGGCCATGGCCTGCTGGAGCGCGTCGGGCCCGAGCGCTACCGGATCAACGAGCTCGTGCGGATCTACGGGGCCGAACGCGCCGAGGCGCAGCCGGAGCCGGTCCACCTGCACGCGGCCCGTCTACGACACCCTCATGGCCGAACAACTCGAAACAGCCGTAGAACGCAACGGCAAGGGCGATCTGGGGGGCGCTGCTGAGCGGAAACGACACCTGGACCGTGCGTGGTCACGACGCGGTCCTTTCGCCGTGATCGACCGGATACTGCCGCGGTCCGTCTCCGCGTACGAAACCCACGCCGACTCGCAGGACGGCTTCCTCTTCCCCGAGGAGCGGGCGATCGTCGCCCGTGCCCTTCCGGGGCGGGTCCGGGAGTTCACGACGGGCCGGTACTGCGCCCGTCAGGCCCTGGCCTGCTTCGGCGTCCCGCCCGGGCCGATCCTCCGCGACGACCGCGGCGCGCCGCTGTGGCCGGACCGGATCAGGGGGTCGATCACCCATTGCCACAGTTACCGGGCCGCGGCGGTCGCCGAATCGTCGAGCATCGGGGCGATCGGCATCGACGCCGAGCCGCATGCCGCCCTGCCTCCCGGAGTGCTCGGAACGATCTCCGTGCCCCACGAAGCCGCGGACATCAGGGCCCTGTTGCGGGAGCGCCCCGGCATCAGATGGGACCGGCTGCCGTTCAGCGCCAAGGAGAGCGCGTACAAGGCGTGGCGGTATCCGCCGCCCGGGCCGGAGGGGGGCAGGGTCCAGAAGGACCTGGACTTCAAGGACATCGTCGTCTCGGGACGGTGGCTGGCCGGAGCGGACCTCCTCCTCACCGCGGTGGTCGTGCCGGCGGTGCCTGCCTGAAACGGGTTCCGGGCGGTGGTGCAGGCGGCCCTGCCCGGCGTACTCCCGTGCGCCCCCGTGTGCTCCTTCGGCGGCATCGGAGGTTCCGCATACGGTTCCGGGCCATGAGCGGAAACGCGATGGAACCGGCCACGCCGACGGAAATCAGCAGCCAGGCCTTGCCTCCCTCCGACCAGTGGTCCACGGTCCCGGTGGTGCCGGCGCCGGTCTGCCGCCTGGAGAACTTCCTCGGAGCGGAACGGGCCGGCTCCCTGCTGGAGTACGCGATCTCCCGGCAGGGCGACTTCAGCGCGGGGACGGTCGTGGACCCCCTTTCGGGCCAGGTGTCCCACAAGGGCCGCAGCTCCCTCGTCCTGCCCGTGACCAGCTCCGTGTTCAGCGCGCACCTCGCGGACTGTCTGCCCCTGGTCCAGGAGGTCCTCGGCCACCGGGCCGCGCTCACGCAGACCCTGACGGTCCTGACGGCGCACGGGGAAGGGGGGGCACTACGGACTGCACACGGACGCCTCACGGGTCCGTGACGTGAGCACGGCGCTGTCGGCGGTGTACTACCTCCACGGCACGCCCCGCGGCTTCGGCGGCGGTCAGCTCCGGCTGTACGACACCCTGCTCCACGCCGGCGGAGCACAGCCGGCGGAGTCCTACCGCACCGTCGAACCCGAGCACGACAGCATCGTGTTCTTCCCGGCCGGGGCCTTCCACGAGGTCGTCCCGTCCACCTGCCCGAGCGGGCGGTTCGCCGACCACCGTTTCACCCTCACGACGTGGATCAGCGGCGCGGAGCCCGCGGCCGCGGCGCCCGGCACCCCGTTCCCGGTGTGGCAGTGGATGGCCCGGGCGGCGGAACGCACCCGTCCGCTGGCAGGCGTCGCGCGCGATCACGACGGCGCCGGCCCCATCGCCCTGCCGGCCGCCGCACCGGCCACCCGCCTCACCCTCCCGGACCCGCGCACGGCCCCGTAGGAGGGGGATGGGGCCGTGCGCGAAGGTGACCGCCGGCTCGCCCGGGGACCGTCCGGGGCGGGCCGGCGATCGGCTCAGGGGCGGTCGGCGAGGTAGCCGCCCATGGTCTTGAAGTACTCGGACGCGGGCAGCTCGCGGCCGTCCTCGGTCCGTACGCGGGTGATGGCCAGGCCGTGGTTGCGACCCGTGCGGGCGTCGGCGCCGGCGACGATCACCACGCCCTCGCCCTCCCGGTAGAAGATGCGGCCGGGGGTGCCGCCGTACAGGCCCTCGGACAGGACGGCGGAGAGCACCTCCAGGCGCTTGCCCTTGTGGAAGGTGAACGCGGCCGGGTACGGCGCGGACTGGGCGCGGACCAGGCGCTCCAGGACCTCGGCGGGCCAGGACCAGTCGATCCGGATGTCCTCCTCGGCCCTCTTGTGGAAGAAGCTGGCCTGGGACCGGTCCTGCTTGGTGAACTCGGTCTGCCCGGAGGCGATCAGGTCGAGGGCGCCGATCGTGACCGGGGCGATGAGGTCGACCGTCTTGTGGAACAGGTCCGTGGCCGTGTCCGTCGGGCCCACGGCGACCGCGCGCTGGACGACGATGTCGCCGGCGTCGAGCTCCTCGTCCATCATGTGCGCCGTGACGCCCACTTCGGCCTCGCCGTTGATGAGGGCCCAGATCAGCGGGGAGAAGCCGGCGTACTTGGGCAGCAGCGAGTCGTGCACGTTGAGGGTGCCGTACCGCGGCAGCGTGTAGATGCGCGGCGGGATCCAGGTGCGCCAGTTGTTGGCGACGAGGATGTCCGGGTCGGCTTCCTTGAGCTTCTGGAACAGCTCCTCGTCGTCGGGACGGTTGCGGATGACGACCGGAACGCCGTGCTCCTCGGCGAGGTCGGCGACCGAGTCGCTCCAGATCTTCTCGTAGGCGTGCTCGCTCTTGGGGTGCGTCACGACCATCACCACGTCGTGCTCGGAGTCCAGGAGCGCCTTCAGGGTGCGATGGCCCCAGGTCTGATAGCCGAACATGACGACCCGCATCGGGGTTCCTCCTCAGAAGAGCACAATAACCAGAAGCAAGTAAAGCAAGGCTTACCTAACAGTGCAACAACCCCGATTCTGGGCTCTATTGACCCGAGTGTGGGCGTGTTGTCCGCTTTGCCTGGTCGACAGCCCGCCTGGATCAGGTTAGCTTTACCTAAGTTCCACTCGGCTGCCGGTCACCGGCGTGCCTGGACTCCCCCCTTTCCCCCACCTTGACAAGACGCCTGGCAGGCGGCTGTCCCGCACCAATGGGAGTGACATGTCACAGGCTCTTCCTGGCGACGCACCACTGATCCACGATCTGATCGGCATCGGCTTCGGGCCGTCGAACGTGGCCATGGCGATCGCGCTCAGCGAGCACAACGCGCGCGTCGGAAGGCAGGAGGCGGTCACCGCTCACTTCTTCGAGCAGCAGCCCCGCTTCGGGTGGCACCGCGGCATGCTCATCGACGACGCGACGATGCAAGTGTCCTTCATGAAGGACCTGGTGACGCTTCGGAACCCGACCAGCGAGTACAGCTTCCTCTGCTACCTGCAGAGCAAGGGCCGGCTGATCGACTTCGTCAACCACAAGAACCTGTTCCCGCTCCGCGTGGAGTTCCACGACTACCTCGAGTGGGCCGCGGCCAAGGTCGACGACATGGTCTCGTACGGCCACCAGGTCGTCTCCGTCGAGCCCGTCGTGCGTGACGGCGTGATCGAGTACCTCGACGTGACCGCGCGCTCCGGCGACGAGGTCGTCGTCCACCGGGCCCGCAACCTCATCGTCGGAACCGGGCTCCGCCCGGTCATGCCGGAGGGCGTCGAGCGGACCGAGCACGTCTGGCACAACACCGACCTGCTGTCGAAGGTGGACGGCCTGGAAGGCACCGAGCCCACCCGCTTCATCGTGGTCGGCGCCGGCCAGAGCGCCGCCGAGAACGTCGCCTACCTGCACCGCCGCTTCCCCCGGGCCGAGGTCTGCGCGGTCTTCTCCCGCTACGGCTACAGCCCCGCGGACGACAGCAGCTTCGCCAACCGGATCTTCGACCCCCAGGCGGTGGACGAGTACTTCTCGGCGCCCGAGGACATCAAGCGCCGGCTGATGGACTACCACGGCAACACCAACTACTCCGTGGTGGACATCGACCTCATCGACGACCTGTACCGGCAGTCGTACCAGGAGAAGGTGCTCGGCACCGAGCGGCTGCGCTTCCTGAACGTCTCGCGCCTGACGGGCGTGGAGGAGACGGCCGACGGGGTCCGCGCCACCGTCAAGTCCCTCGTCACCGGCGAGGAGAACGTGCTGGACGCCGACGTCGTGGTGTGCGCCACCGGCTACCAGCAGGCGGACGGCCTGGGCCTGCTCGGCGAGGTCGCCGACCGCTGCCACCGCGACGACCACGGCCGGGTCCGGGTCGAGCGCGACTACCGCGTGAGCACCGACCTCGAACTGCGCTGCGGCATCTACCTCCAGGGCGGCACCGAGCACACCCACGGCATCACCTCCTCGCTGCTGTCCAACACCGCGGTCCGCGTCGGCGAGATACTCGACTCGATCCTCGACCGGAACCTCAAGACCGTGCCCGACCAGGTCAGGCCGGTCGCCGGGGGAGCCGAAGGCGGAGCCCGCCAGCCGGCCATCTAGTGCTGTGACCGGCCCGTCGGCCCAGGCCCGCTGCCGTGTCTGTGGTGCGTTCGCACCGGCAGGCACGGCAGTAGTGTGCATGCAGCAGAACCCCGAGAAAGGAACGTCCGTGTCTCCTGGCACCCGTCGCCGCGCCGGCGGCCCGCCCGCCCACGGGCGCGTGATACCCAGGCGGCACACCGTCCGCGCCGGACGCACGGGATGACCCGCCTCGACACGGGCACGGCCACCGTGGAACGCCCGGCGCCCTCCCGGATCGCGGCGGCCCGGCGACGCCGGCTGGCGGGCCTGGCCACCATCCTCGCGGTCCTCCTGGTCGCGGCCGTGGTCTCCCTCGCGGTCGGTGCGCGCGCGCTGAGTCCCGCCGAGGCGTGGCACGGGCTGTTCGCGGCCCCGGACCCCGACCAGAAGGTCTCGGACGCCAGGCTCATCATGCAGACCGTGCGGGTGCCCCGTACGGTGCTCGCGATCGTGGCGGGCATCGCCCTGGGCGTCGGCGGGGCGCTGATCCAGGGGTACACGCGCAACCCCATCGCGGACACCGGCCTGCTGGGCGTGAACACCGGCGCCTCGTTCGCCGTCGTGTCGGCGATCTCCCTGCTCGGGCTCACCGACCCGTTCCAGTACGTCTGGTTCGCCTTCCTGGGCGCCGCGATCGCCGGTGTCGTCGTGTTCGGACTCTCCAGCATCGGCCGGGGCGCCGGCAATCCGCTGACGCTCGCCCTGGCCGGGCAGGGGGTCACGGTGTTCCTCATGGCGATGACCACGGCCGTGGCGTTGTCGGACAAGGCGGCGCTGAACGCCCTGCGGTTCTGGAACTCCGGCTCCGTCGCGGGCGTCCGCTTCGACGTCATCTGGCCGGTCACCGCGTTCATCGTGGTCGGGCTGGTGCTGGCCCTGGCCACCCTGCCCTCCGTCAACCTGCTCAACCTCGGTGACGACGTGGCGCGCGGACTGGGTGTCAACATCACCCTGATCCGGACCGTCGGCATCATCGCCATCACCCTGCTCGCGGGCGCGGCGACGGCGGCGTGCGGCCCCATCGCGTTCCTCGGACTCATGGTGGCGCACGTGGCCCGGCACCTGGCCGGGCCCGACTACCGCTGGCTGGTGCCCTACGCGGGTCTGCTCGGCGCGGTCGTCCTTCTGGTCTGCGACATCGTGGGGCGCGTGGTGGTGCGGCCGGGCGAACTGGACGCGGGTGTCCTCGTCGCCCTGCTCGGCGCCCCGTTCTTCGCGGTCCTGGTGTGGCGGGGAAAGTTCAAGAGCGCATGAACGTGACAGTGGTGAAGCGCCCGGTGGCGCCGGGCGTGCGGCTCGGCCGCGTGTCGTTCGTGTGGCGGCCCAGGATCGTGCTGGTCACGCTGCTGCTGATGGCCGCGGCCTTCCTGGTGTTCTGCCTGTCCATCGCCGTGGGGGACTTCCCCATCGGCCTGCCGCAGGTGGTCGCCACGCTCTTCGGCGGGGGCGAGCGGGTCGACGAGTTCGTGATCATGGACCTGCGCATGCCGCGGGCCCTGGCCGGGCTCGTCGTGGGCATCGCCCTGGGGATGTCCGGGGCGATCACCCAGTCCATCGCCCGCAATCCGCTGGCCAGTCCGGACATCCTGGGCATCACCGGAGGCGCCAGCGCGGTCGCGGTGTGCCTGGTGACGGTCTCGGGCGGGGCCACCGCCGCGGTCGTCAGCTCCGTGGGCCTGTCCGGGGCGGCGCTCGCGGGCGGTCTCGCCACCGGGCTGCTCGTGTACTTCATGGCGTGGCGGCGCGGGGTCGACGGCTTCCGGCTCATCCTCATCGGCCTCTCCGTGAGCGCCGTGATGGAGGCGGTCACGACCTGGCTGCTGGTCACCGCCGACATCAGGGACGTGGCGCGGGCCCAGGCGTGGCTGGTGGGCTCCCTGGACAACCGGTCGTGGGACGAGGTGGGGGTGGCCCTCTGGGGCACCGCGATCCTCGCGGTCGTCGTGGCGTGCGTCGCCTTCCAGTTCAAGCCGCTGCACTTCGGCGACGACGTGGCCGCCGGCCTCGGCGTCCGGTACGCGGTGGTACGGGCCGTCATGCTGCTCTGCGCCGTGCTCCTGGCCGGCTTCGCGGTGAGCGCGGCGGGACCGGTCCCGTTCGTCGCCATGGTGGCGCCGCAGGTGGCGATCCGTCTGACGAAGTGCCCCACACCGCCGCTGGTGGCGTCCGCCGTGGTGGGCGCGCTGCTGCTGATCGGCTCGGACCTGGTCGCCCGTACGGTACTTCCGATCAGCCTGCCCGTCGGCGTGGTCACCGCCGCGATCGGCGGCCCCTTCCTCATCTACCTCCTGGTGCGGGCGAACCGCCGCTAGATGGTAAAAAGGTTAGGCAAGCCTAAATAAGGGGGGGGCATGGTCGCTCAGCACATCACCGGGATCGAGTCCGGGGCCGGGTCCGGGATCGATTCCGGGACCGTGGACGGTGCGCGGCTGGCGGCCAAGGGCGTCACGGTCGGGTACGGCGATCGGACCGTGATCGACGCGCTGGACGTGTCGATCCCGCCGGGTGTGGTGACGACGATCATCGGCCCCAACGGCTGCGGCAAGTCGACCCTGTTGCGGACGCTGTCCCGGCTGCTCAAGCCGACCAGGGGATCGGTCGTGCTGGACGGCGAGGACATCGCCCGGCTCCGGACCAGGGACGTGGCGAAGAAGCTCGGCCTGCTGCCGCAGGCGCCGGTGGCCCCGGAGGGGCTCACGGTGGCCGACCTCGTGGCCAGGGGCCGCCACCCGCACCAGAGTTGGCTGCGGCAGTGGTCCTCGGACGACGCCTCCGTCGTGGAGCGCGCGCTGGCCATGACCGGGGTGGCCGACCTGGCCGACCGTCCCGTCGACGCGCTCTCCGGGGGTCAGCGGCAACGGGTCTGGATCTCGATGACCCTCGCCCAGGGCACCGACCTGCTGCTGCTCGACGAGCCCACCACCTACTTGGACCTGGCGCACGCCGTCGACGTGCTCGACCTGGTCGACGACCTGCACGAGTCGGGATGCACGGTGGTCATGGTGCTCCACGACCTCAACCTGGCCGCGCGCTACAGCGACAACCTGATCGTGATGAAGGCGGGTTCGGTCCTGGCGCAGGGTCACCCGCGCGATGTGCTGACCGCCGAGCTGCTGCTCGAGGCGTTCGGTCTGCGCGCCGTGGTGATCGACGATCCGGTGGGCGACCGGCCGCTCGTCGTGCCCATCGGCCGGACCCATGTCCAGAGTTCGGGCAACCGGAACGAGAGCCTCGCGACTTAGGCTAGGCTTACCTCACTTCCCCGGGGTACGGTTTGCCTGCCCTTATGTGGGGCCGCAGTGGACAGCACGAAAGCAAGGGATTCCGGATGCTCCTCGACCGAACGACACGTATGAAGCCCTGGCGGCGGCTGGCGGCAGGCGTGTCCGCCGCGGCCCTCGGTGTAGGCCTCCTCGCTGGATGCGGTTCCGACACGGCGGACAAGGACAAGAAGGACGACGCTGCCAACGCCCCGGCCGCCGCCGGTGCGTTCCCGGTCACCGTCGAGCACTTCTTCGGCTCCACCGAGGTCAAGAAGGCCCCGCAGCGGGTCGTGTCCGTCGGCTACACCGACGACCAGAACATCCTCGCGTTCGGCATCAAGCCGGTCGGCATGGTCGACCAGTACCCGAACCCGGCGGGTCAGAGCCCCGACATCAACACCCAGTGGCCCTGGGTGAAGGACAAGTGGGGCGAGACCAAGCCCGAGGTCATCATGAACAACGGTGACGCCGGCCCCAACTTCGAGAAGATCGCGGCCCTGCGCCCCGACCTGATCATCGCGGTCTACTCCGAGATCGACCAGGCCGCCTACGACAAGCTCTCGAAGATCGCCCCGACGGTCGGCCGCACCAAGGCCGAGAAGGAGCCCTTCAGCGCTCCGTGGTCGGACAACGCCCTCCACATCTCCAAGGCGCTCGGCAAGGCCGATGAGGGCAAGGCGATGGTCCAGGGCATCCAGGACAAGCTCGCCTCGGTGAAGAAGGCGCACCCCGAGTTCGCCACCCAGACCGCCGTCTCGCTGTCCTGGTACAAGGACGCGGTCAACCCCTTCACCACCACCGACGTGCGCGGCCAGCTCCTGACCGGCATGGGCTTCAAGGGCCAGGCCGAGATCGACAAGCTCGCCGACGGCAAGTTCTCCTTCGGGCTCTCCCCGGAGCGCATGGACCTCATCGACGTCGACCGCGTCTTCGTCATCAACGACAAGGCCGACACGGACGCGCTGAAGAAGTTCGACCTCTTCGCCAACCTGAAGGTCACCAAGGCCAACAAGGTGTCCTACCTGCTGGACAGCGAGGGCGCCGCGGCCGGCGCGGCCATGTCGCAGGCCACCCTGCCCTCCCTGCCCTTCGCCATCGACGAGCTCGTCAAGTCGGTCGGCTAGGTGTGAGCGCCACCGATACGCGTGTCGCCCCGGCAACCCTGCGCACGACGACCGGACGTGAAGCGGCCCGATGGGTGGCGGCGAACTGCCGCACGATGCCCTGGCTGACGTCCGCCGCCGTCCTCAGCACGGTTGCCGGTGCGGCGCTCCAGATGCTCCCCGTGCTGCTGCTCAGCCGGGTGGTCGACGGAGTGATCGGGGGCGAACCGCGTTCGATCCTGATCACGATCGGGGCCCTGATGGTGGCCGCCGCGCTTCTTGGCGCGGCGGCCACCGCCTTGTCGACCTACCTGATCGGGCGGCTCGGCGCCGACCTGCTCGCGCAACTGCGCGAAGGCGCCGTCCGCGCCGTGCTGGGCATGCCCAGCGCCCGGATCGAACAAGTGGGCCGCGGTGACGTGCTCTCCCGGGTCGGCGACGACGTCGCCGTCCTGTCCAAGGGCATCCGGTCCGCCATTCCCACGGTGTTCTCCGCCGGTGTGCTGGTGGCCATCGCCACGGTCGGCATGTTCGGGCTCGACTGGCGCCTCGGCCTGGCCGGCGCCTGTGCGCTGCCCGCCTACGCGCTGGCCCTGCGCTGGTACCTCCCCCGGTCCGCCCCGCTCTACCGGCAGCAGCGGGTCGCCCAGGCCGATCGCGCCCAGGCGCTGATCAGCGGTCTGAACGGCATCGAGACGGTGCGGGCGCACCGCCTGGAAGAGGCGTTCCGCGAGCGGGTGGAGGGCGACTCCCGGCGGGTGAAGGACCTCGGGATCGAGGTGTTCCGCTTCTTCGGCCGGTTCGTCGGCAGGGAGAACCGGGCCGAGTTCATCGGCCTGGCCCTGATCCTCGTGGTGGGCTACGTCCTGCTGGAGACCGGCTCCGCCACCCTCGGCGCGGTGTCGGCCGCGCCGCTGGTGTTCCACCGCCTGTTCACCCCGCTGGGCGCCATCATGTTCACCTTCGACGAGGCCCAGAAGTCGGGCGCGAGCCTGACCCGGCTCGTCGGAGTGCTGGCGGAGCCCGCGGAGGAGAGGCTGCTCGGCGACTCGGCCGCCGCGCCGGCGGACAACGCGTCGTACCCGGTGACGGTGAAGGGGCTGACCTTCGCCTACCCCGGCTCCGAGGAGCCGGTCCTGCGGGACGTCAGCCTGACGATCCCGGCGGGCGGCTCACTGGCCCTGGTGGGCGCCACGGGCGCCGGCAAGACGACCCTGGCCGCCCTCATCGCCGGCATCGGGACCCCCCAGGCCGGGTCGGTGCGCGTCGGGTCGACCGACCTCGCCGATCTGGACGAGGCCGGGGCGAGGTCGCTCGTGAGCATCCTGACCCAGGAGACGCACGTGTTCTCCGGTCCGCTCGCCGACGACCTGCGGCTGGCCGCGCCGGCGGCGACCGACGCCGAACTGACGGCCGCGCTGCGCACCGTGGGCGCGCAGGAGTGGGTCGAGGCGCTGCCCGACGGGCTGTACACCGCGGTCGGCGAGGGCGGTGAGCGGGCGGACGGCACCAGGGTCGCCCAGATCGCCCTGGCCCGGCTGGTGTTGGGCAGGGCGCCCGTGGTCGTGCTCGACGAGTCGACCGCGGAAGCGGGCAGCGAGGGCGCTGCCGAGCTGGAACGGGCCGTTCTGGCCGCCTGTTCGGGCCGGACCACGCTGTTCGTGGCCCACCGGCTGACCCAGGCGGTGGCGGCCGACCGGATCGCCGTGCTGGACGCGGGACGCGTCGTGGAACAGGGCACGCACGAGGAGTTGGTGGCCCTGGGAGGCCGCTACGCGCGACTCTGGCGGGCCTGGCGAGACGGTAGTTAGGTAACCCTAATTTAGGTTAGGCTAGCCTTCGTACCTTGGAAGGGTGTTGAGTCTTCAATGATGGAACCGAGCGCTCGTCTCGTGCTGATCTCTCCTACGCGCCTGGCCGACGTGCGCCGGCGCACCGGCGGCCACGCCGATCGGACCGTCGCCGAGGCCTGTGCCATCGGACTGTCGTTCTGGGCGACGGGCGAGAGCCCCGACGGCATCGACCTCACCCCGGGCACGCTGTTCGCGGACGTCCTCGGATGGGTCGACAACGGCGGCAGCGCACCGAGCGGTTGGGAGACCGGCGAAGCCGGCCCGGACGGCATCGGCATCGCCGTACCCGAGGGGGTCCTGGCGTCCGACGCGCAGCGCGCGCTGGACGACCTGGCGGACTTTCCGGACCGGCCCATCGGAACCATCGGCCCGTCCGACCCGGCGGAGCGACTCAAGACCCTGGCCGAGTGGAACGACACCGGGGCGGACCGGGTCCGGCCGACCATCGTGGAGATGTTCCGCGAGCAGGCGCGGCTCAGGCCGGACGCGGTCGCCATCATCGACGAAGACCGCTCGCTGACCTACCGCCAGGCGGCCGAGCTGTCCGCCCAGCTGGCCCACCACCTGATCGGACGCGGACTGGGCGCCGAGCAGGTCGTCGGCATCTCGCTCGGCCGCTCCGCCGACATGGTGATCGGCCTCCTCGGAGTGCTGCAGGCCGGCTGCGCCTTCGTACCGCTCGACCCGCAGTGGCCCGCCGCGCGCCGCGCCGTCGTCATCGACGACGCGCGGGTCGTGGTGCAGCTGAGCGGCTCCGGCGAGCACGACCCCGCCGAACCGGCCGCCGTCACCGTCGACCTCGACGACTGGCGGTACGCCGACCAGCCCACCGAGGGCACCGGAATCACCGCCCCCGGCAACTCCCTGGCCTACGTGATCTTCACGTCCGGTTCCACCGGCCGCCCCAAGGGCGCGATGATCCGCCACGAGGCGATCAGCGAGCGCCTGCTCTGGCAGGTCAACGAGATCCTGGGCTTCGGCCACGACGACGCGTCCCTGTTCAAGGCGCCGCTGTCCTTCGACATATCCATCAACGAGATCTTCCTCCCGCTCGTGTGCGGCGGCCGGCTCGTGGTCCTGCGGCCCGGCGGCGAACGCGATCCGCACCACCTGCTGAGCGTGATCGCCGAGCACCGCGTCACCTTCACCTACCTCGTCTCCTCCATGCTGGACGTCCTCCTGGAGATCGCGGGCGACTCCGACCGGCTCGACAGCATGCGCCACGTGTGGTGCGGCGGCGAGGTGCTCACCCCCGAGCTGTACGAGCGCTACCGCACCCGGCTCGACATCCCCATGTACCACGGCTACGGCCCGGCCGAGACGACCATCGGCGTCTCCCACGTCATCTACCGGGGCGAGGCCGAACGCCTGTCGACCTCGATCGGCAAGGCCAACCCCAACACCCAGCTGTACGTCCTCGACGACGAGCTGCGCCCGGTGCCGGTCGGCGTCGGCGGCGAGCTCTACGTGGGCGGCTTCCTCCTCGGCCGCGGATACGTCGGCGCACCCGGGCTGACCGCCTCGCGGTTCGTGGCGAACCCCTTCGCGGACGACGGCTCCCGCCTCTACCGGACCGGTGACCTCGCCCGGTTCGCCCCGGACGGATCGCTCGACTTCCTCGGCCGGGCCGACAACCAGATCAAGATCCGCGGCATGCGCCTGGAGCTCGAGGACGTCGAGGTCGGCCTCGCGGAGCACCCCGGGGTGCGGCACACCTGCGTCATCGCGAAGAAGAACAGCGCGGGCGGCACCTACCTCGTGGGGTACGTGATCCCGGCCGCCGACAGCGAGGGCCTGACGGCCGACGAGGTCAAGGCGTGGGCCGCCGGGCACATGGTCGAGTACATGGTGCCCGCCCACGTCGTCGTGATGACCGAGTTCCCGCTCACCGCGAACGGCAAGCTCGACCGCCGCGCACTGCCCGAACCCGAGATCGTCACCGGCTCGTTCCTGCGGCCCTCCACCGACGACGAGCGCGCGGTCTGCGCGGCCGTCGCCTCGGTACTGCGGCTGGAGGAGGTGGGCGTCGACCAGGACTTCTTCCAGCTCGGCGGCGACAGCATCCTCGCGATCTCGCTGCTGAGCGCGCTGCGCGAAGCGGGCCTCTACGTCACCGCGGGACAGATCTTCGCCAACAGCGTCCTGGGCGCGCTCGCGGCGGTGGCCGGCCGCGAGGACGTCGCCCGGGCGGACCACGCCGACGTCGCGACCGGTCCCGTCACGGGATCGCCCATCGTCCAGTGGCTCGGCCGCACCACCGACGCGATCGACGGCTTCGTGCAGGCGGTCGTGTTGAACACCCCGGCGGACCTCACCGCCGACGCCCTCGCCGCCGTCCTCGACTCCGTCGTGGCCCGGCACGACATGCTGCGCGCCCGGCTCGTCCGCGGCGAGCGCTGGAGCTTCGACATCCCGGAGGCCGAAGGGATCACCGCCGGCTGGCAGGAGAGCGACCTCCCGCTCGACGAGTGCGTCGCCCTCGCCACCGAAGCGCTGGACCCGGACAACGGCGTGATGCTGCGGTCCGTCTGGCGCCGTGAGGCACGCCAACTGGTCCTCGTCGCCCACCACGTGGTGGTCGACGGCGTGTCCTGGCGGGTCCTGATGGAGGACCTGGCCACGGCATGGCGCCAGACCTCCGCGGGCGAAGCCGTCGAACTGCCCGCGGTGGGCACGTCGTTCCGGCGCTGGACCCAGCTCCTGGGCGGCGCGGAGTTCGACGCGGACCGCACCCACTTCGAGCGCCCCCTGCCGGGACCCGACGCGCCGCTCGGCCGGCGGGCACCGTCCGAGGCCGACACGGTCGAGCGTGAGCGGGACCGGACCGTCACGGTCGGCCCCGAGGTCACCGCCGCGCTGCTGGGCGAGGTACCGGCGAAGTTCCACGCGGGCGTCAACGACGTCCTGCTGACCGCGCTCGCCGTCACCCTCGCCCGGTGGCGCCGCGACCGCGGCCAGGACCAGACCTTCGCCCACATCGAACTCGAGGGCCACGGACGCGAAGGACGCCACGTCGCGGGCCCCGCCGGCGTCGAGCCGGAACTGTCGCGGACCGTCGGCTGGTTCACGACCCTGTTCCCGGTGACCGTGGACCCCGGCCGGGCCGCCGACTTCACCGCCCCCGAGTACCTCGCGGCCGCCCTCAAGGCGGTCAAGGAGGACCTCGCCCGGGTCCCGAGCAACGGCGTCTCCTACGGCGCCCTGCGCTACCTGTCCGACGCCGCCTTCACGGCCCCCGCGCCCCAGGTCCTGTTCAACTACCTGGGCCGCTTCGACGCGGGCGCGTCCGGGGACTGGCAGCTCTGCGGAACCACCGGGCAGCTCGGCGAGAAGCGCGACCCGCGGATGCGCCTGCCGCGCGCCCTGGAGTTCAACGCGATCGCCGAACCCGCCGCCACCGGCGAGTACGAACTCGTCACCACCATCTCCTGGCCCGACGGGATGTTCACCGACGAGGACGTCGAGGCGATCGGCGGGTACTTCCGGGAGGCCCTCACCGCCCTGGCCGCGCTCGACGAAGGCGGCCACTCGCCCAGCGACTTCCCGCTGGTACGCCTGACGCAGGCCGACGTCGACGCCCTGGACGGCCCCGCCCTGCGCGCCGTCCTGCCCCTGACCCCGCTCCAGGAAGGCCTGTACTTCCACTCGGTCT
This sequence comes from Streptomyces sp. ICC1, assembly GCF_003287935.1. Taxonomy (GTDB): domain Bacteria; phylum Actinomycetota; class Actinomycetes; order Streptomycetales; family Streptomycetaceae; genus Streptomyces; species Streptomyces tritrimontium. The sequence goes on along the minus strand of NZ_CP030287.1, from coordinate 1,064,937 downwards.
TCGACGAGGACTCCGCGGGCAGCTACGTCGAACAGCAGCTGCTGACCCTGGAGGGCGAGCTCGACGCCGGCCGCCTCGCGGCCGCCGCCACCCGGCTCCTCGTCCTGTACCCGAACCTGGCCGCGCGGTTCCAGGCCCTCGCCGACGGCCGCGTCGTCTCCGTGCTGGAGAGCGGCGCCGAGGCGCCCTTCACCACGCTGGAGCGGCCCGGCATCACCGACGAGGAGCTCCACGCCCACGCCGAGCGGGACCGCCGCGCCGGATTCGACCTGGCCACCGGCCCGCTGATGCGGTTCACGCTGGTCCGCGACCCGGAATCGGGCCGCGACGTCCTGGTGCAGACCGTCCACCACATCATCGCCGACGGCTGGTCGGTGCCCGCGATGCTGCGCACGCTGCTCGCCGAGTACCACGCGCCGGGCAGCATGTACACGCTGAGCGGCTTCCCCGACTACGTCGGCTGGCTCGCCGGCCGCGACGCGGACGAGAGCGACCGGGTGTGGGGCGCCGAGCTCGCCGGGCTCCCCGGCCCCTCGCTGGTGGCCAGGGAGCACACCCCGTCCGACCGCTTCGCCGACACCTCCGTGGAACCGGCCGAAGACATCGACGCGGCCGTCCGCGCGGCCGGCGTGCCGCTGAGCGTGGCCGTGCACAGCGCCTGGGCACTGACCCTCGGCTCCATCCTGCACTCCGGCGACGTGGTCTTCGGTTCCACCGTCTCCGGCCGCGACGCGGACGTCCCCGGCATCGGTGACATGGTCGGCCTGTTCATCAACACCATCCCGCTGCGCGCCCGGTGGACCGCCGGCACCACGGCGGGCGAACTGCTCGCCTCGGTGCGCGAACACCAGGGCGCGGTCCTGCCGCACCAGCACGTCTCGCTGGCCCGGATCGGCCGCCAGGCCGGCGTCGGCCCCCTCTTCGACACCCTCGTGGTGTTCGACGTGGCGACCGACGTGGCCGCCCTGCGCCGGACCGGCGACACGCTGGCCATCACGGACCTCGTCAACGAGGGAGCCCCGCACTACCCGCTGACCCTCGTCGTGGAGCGGGCCCTCGACGGGCGCCCGCGCTTCAACCTGATCTACGACGGCGAACTGCTGCGCGAGAGCAGCGCCCAGGACATCCTCGGCCGCTTCGCGCACACCCTCACCGGCCTGCTCGCCCGGCCGGACGCCCCGGTCGGCGACCTCGTGCCCAAGGAGGGCAGGAGCCCCGCACGGATCACCCCGACCACCCTCGGCGGCCTGTTCGACGCCGCGGCGGACCGGGACCCGGCGGCCACCGCCGTCACCCAGTGCGCGCTCGACGGCACCACCCGGTCGCTGACCTACGGCGAACTGGCTGCCGCCAAGAACGAACTGGCCGCAGCCCTGCGCGCGGCCGGGGTCCGGCCGGGCCGGCGCGTGGCCGTGGCCGTCCCGCGCACCATCGAGCAGGTCGTCGCCCTGGTCGCGATCGTCAGCGCGGGCGGCGCCTACGTACCGCTCGACACGGCCTATCCGGACGGGCGCCTCGAGTACGTCCTCGCGGACGCCGCGCCGCAGGTCGTCCTCGTCGATCCCGGTCAGCGCGAACGCTTCACGGAGCTCCTGGACCGTGCGGGCGTCACCGCCCGCGTCCTCGTACAGGGCGACGAGCCGCACGCTTCAGCGGACGCCGAGGCGAACGCCCGGGACGGCGAGGCCGGCGAGGTCAGCTGGCACGACCCCGCCTACGTGATCTACACCTCCGGCTCCACCGGCAAGCCCAAGGGCGTCGTCGTCCCGCACTCCAGCGTGGTCGCGCTGCTCGCCAACACCCAGCCGGACATGGCCTTCGGCCCGGACGACGTGTGGGTGCAGTTCCACTCCTACTCCTTCGACTTCGCGGTCTGGGAGCTGTGGGGCGCCCTGGTCCACGGCGGCGAGCTGCTCGTCCCCGACTACGGGCTGACCCGCTCCCCGGTCGACTTCCACCGCCTGGTCCGCGAGCGCGGGGTGACCGTGCTCAACCAGACGCCCTCGGCCTTCTACCAGTTCGCCGAGGCCGATCGGCACGCCGGCCGGTCGCTCACCGGCCCGTCGCTCCCCGCCCTGCGCCGGGTCGTCTTCGGCGGCGAGGCGCTGGACCTCGGACGGCTGCGCGGCTGGGTCGAGCGGCACGGCGCCGCCTCGCCCGAGCTCGTCAACATGTACGGGATCACCGAGACGACCGTCCACGTGACCCACCGGGTGCTGACCGGTGAGGACTTCGCCTTCGGCGACGACGTGAGCCCCATCGGCGGCCCCATCCCGGGCCTGACCACCTACCTGCTCGACGACCGGCTCCAGCCGGTCGCTCCGGGTGTCGTGGGCGCCATCTACGTGGCCGGCGACCAGGTCTCCCTCGGCTACCTGGGCCGGCCGGGCCTCACCGCGGGCCGGTTCGTCGCGAACCCCTTCGCGGGCGACGGCTCCCGGATGTACCACACGGGCGACCTCGCGATCCGCACTCTCGACGGCGAGCTGGAGTTCACCGGCCGCGCCGACGACCAGGTGCAGCTCAAGGGCTTCCGCATCGAGCTCGGCGAGGTCGAGGCCGCGCTGCGGGACCTCGACGGCGTCGTCGACGTGGCCGTCACCGTGGCCGACAGCGGCGACCACCTGGTCGCCCACGTCGTGGGCCGGGTCCCCGGAGACCTCTCCGCCCTCCTCGCGGAGAAGCTGCCCGTACACATGGTGCCGGGCCGGGTCCTGCCCGTGGACGCCCTGCCGCTGACCGTCAACGGCAAGCTGGACCGCAAGGCCCTGATCGAGCGGGCCGCGCAGGACGACACCCCGGTGGCCGCCACCGGCTCCGCCGCGGACTCCGTACTCGCCCCGCTGGTCGCCATCTTCGCCGACACGCTGTCCCACCCCGACGCGGACGCCGACACCGACTTCTTCGGCGCCGGCGGCGACAGCATCATCGCCATCACCGTGGTCAACCGGGCCAGGGCGCTCGGCCTGCCGATCGCACCCCGCGACGTGTTCCTGCTGAAGACGCCGAGGGCGCTCGCCGAGCTCCTGGGCACGCGCACGCCGGCCCAGGCGTCCGCGCCCGCTCCCGCGCGCCGCGAGGACGGCCCGGTGGCCCCCACGCCGATCATCCTGCGCCAGCGCGAGCTGGGCGGCTCCCTCGCCCGGTTCGCCCAGGCCAGAACGCTGGACGTGGCCGAAGGCACCGCGCTCGCCGACATCGAGCGCGCCGCCGACGCCGTACTGGCCGCCCACCCGGCCCTGCGGATACGGCTGCGCACCGAGCACGGCGCGTGGACCCTGCGCACCGAACCCGCCCGCGAGGCCACCGTCGTCCACTCGGACGCGGCGGACGCGGCGGACGCCGCGAACGAGGCCGCCGGCCGGCTCGACCCCGAGACCGGGGACGTCATCGCCTTCACCTGGCTCGCGGCCACCGGCACCCTGGTGATCACCGTGCACCACATCGCGGTCGACGCGGTGTCCTGGCTGATCCTGCTGGACGACATGGCGGCCGCACTGCGCGGCGAGACCCTCGCACCGGCGACCACGTCCTACGCCGAGTACGCGGAGGCCCAGGTCCTGCGGTCCGTCGGCGACATCGCCGGCCTCGGACACTGGATCGACACCCTCCAGGCACCCCCGCTGCTGCCGGCCGTCGGCCCGCTGCGCGACACCACCGTGGTGCTCGACGCCGCCGTCAGCGACCGGGTGACGCGCACCGCGCCCGCCGCGCTCGGCGTCGCGCTCACCGAGCTGCTGTGCGGCGCCCTGCGCACCGCCCTGACGCGGATCCAGCCGGCACCCACCGATCTCGCGATCGAGCTGGAGCGCCACGGCCGGGTCGCGGTGGCGGAGCACCACGACTACACCCGCACGGTCGGCTGGTTCACCGCCATCGCGCCCGTCCGGCTCACCGCGCACACCGACCCGGTCGCGGCGGCCCGCGAGCTCGCCGAGCGCCAGCCGGACGAGTCCGGGCACCTGGCCTACGGCCGGCTCCGCCACCTCAACCCGCAGACGGCCCCGCTGCTGACCGCCCGTCCGCAGGTGCTGTTCAACTACCTCGGCCGGGGCAGCGAGTCCCAGGCGCTCCACATCACCGGCGCCGACCGGGACAGCCCGTACGCCGTGGAGGTCAACGCCTGGACCGACGCGGCCACCGGCAGCCTGCACGCGACCTTCACCCTCGCCGAGGAGATCCCCGACGAGCTCGCCGCGCACTGGCTGGACGCCCTGGAAGCCCTCGCGGAAGCCTCCGCGACCGCGGAGCGCACGGCGCCGGTCACCGCGCTCCAGCGGGGCCTGTACTTCCAGGCCCAGCTGGCGGGCTCGGCCGGACACTACGTCGCGCAGAGCTACTTCGCCCTCGACCGGCGCCTCGACACCGGAGCCCTGGCCGAGGCCATGGCCGTCGTCATGGCCCGGCACCCCGTCGTCGGCGCCGGCTTCTCCACCGACGACGACGGCAACCCGGTCCAGGTCCTCAAGGCGGGCCGCCGGGTCGGCGTCCACACGGTCGAGCTGTCGGGCGACGAGGAGGTCGAAGCCTTCCGCGTCCGGGACCGCAACACCGGATTCGACCCGGCCGAGCCGCCGCTGATCCGGCTCACCGTGGTCCGGCTGCCGGGCGGCCGCGACGGCCTGCTCCTCAGCTACCACCTGCTGCTGTGGGACGGCTGGTCCCGCGCGATCGTGCTGCGGGACCTCTTCGAGGCCTACCGGGCCGTACTCGCCGGCGAGCAGCCGGACGCGACCCAGGCCGAGCCGCGCTTCGAGGACCACGCCCGGGCGCTCGCCGCCAAGGACCCGGCCCTCTCGGAGCGGTTCTGGGCCGGGCACCTGGCCGGGCTCTCCGGCCCGACACTGCTCGCCGGACCGGCACCGTCCCTCTCGGACGACCTGCCGCCCGCGCTCGTCCACACGCTCACGGCCGAACAGTCCGACCTGCTGCGGGATACGGCCAAGGCGCACGGAGTCACCCTCAACTCGGTCCTCACCGGCGCCTTCGGCCTGCTCCTCGGCGCCCACACCGGCCGCGGCGACGCCGTGTTCGGCGTGACCGTCTCCGGCCGCGAGGGCGAGGGCCTGTCCGACATCGTCGGCGTGCTCCTCAACACCGTGCCCATGTGGACGCGGGCCCGGCCGGACGACACGGTCGGGGACTACCTGTCCGCCGTACAGGCGGCCCGGGTCGAAGCGATGGAGCACGAGCACCTGGGGCTCGGCGAGATCCAGCGGGCCAGCGGCCACGACACCCTGTTCGACAACCTGTTCGTGCTCCAGAACTTCCTGGACCTGGACGGGCTCGCCGAGATGAACGCCCGCCACGGCATCACCGAGGTGAAGTCGGACGATTCCACCCACTACCCGTTCACCTGGGTGGTCACGCCCGGCGACCGGCTCACCGTCAAGCTGGAGCACCGCCACGGCGACAGCGCCGACGCCCGCCGCCTCCTCGACGACTACGTCGGGGTCCTCCAGGACCTCGCCCGGTCCACCGGACCGGTCGGCGCGCTGCCCGGCCTCGGGCCGGTGCCCGAGCCCGCCGTCCGCACGGACATCGGCACCGACACGGTGGTCGACCGCTTCGACCGGGCCGCGGACCGCTCACCCGAGCGGATCGCGCTCGTCGCGCACGGCCGGAGCCTGACCTTCGCCGAACTCCAGGACCGCAGCCGCCTGCTGGCGGGCGTGCTCGCCGGCCGCGGCATCGGCCCGGAGAAGACCGTGGGCCTCGCGATCCCGCGCTCGCTGGACTGGATCGTGGCCCTGTTCGCCGTGCTGCGCACCGGAGCGGGATACGTACCGCTGGAGCTGGACCACCCGGACGAGCGGATCGCCACGATCGTCGCGGACGCCCGGCCCGAGGTGATCCTCACCGTCAGCGCCGTCTCGCCCCGGCTGACCGGCGAACTGATCGAACTGGACCGCCCCCTTCCCGAGGCCGAGCCGTTGGTGACGTTCGCACCGGACGACCCGAACCGGCTGCGGCACCCCGCGTACACGATCTACACCTCCGGTTCGACGGGGAAGCCCAAGGGCGTCGTGACCGAGTACGCCGGACTCACCAACATGCTGGTCAACCACCAGCGCCGGATCTTCGAACCGGTGCTGGCGGAGCACGGCGACCGGGTCTTCCGGATCGCGCACACCGTGTCCTTCGCCTTCGACATGTCGTGGGAGGAGCTTTTGTGGCTCGCCGACGGGCACGAGGTGCACATCTGCGACGAGGAACTGCGACGCGACGCACCCGCCCTGGTCGAGTACTCCCGCGAGCACGGGATCGACGTGGTCAACGTGACCCCGACGTACGCGCAGCAGCTGGTGGCCGAGGGCCTGCTCGACAACCCGGACCGGCGCCCCGCGCTGGTGCTGCTGGGCGGCGAGGCGGTCACCCCGACCCTGTGGCAGCGGCTCGCCGAGACCGAGGGGACCGTCGGCTACAACCTGTACGGACCCACCGAATACACCATCAACACCCTGGGAGTGGGCACCTTCGAGTGCGTGGACCCGGTGGTGGGCGTGGCGATCGACAACACCGAGGTGTTCGTCCTGGACCCGTGGCTGCGGCCGCTGCCGGACGGCGTCCCCGGTGAGCTCTACGTCTCCGGCATCGGCATCGCCCGCGGCTACCTCGGCCAGTCGGCCCAGACCGCGCACCGGTTCGTCGCGTCCCCGTTCGGGGCTCCCGGCGAGCGCATGTACCGCACCGGCGACCTGGTGATCAGGCGGCCGGACGGGAACCTGATGTACCTCGGCCGCACCGACCAGCAGGTCAAGATCCGCGGCCACCGGGTAGAACTGGGTGAGGTCGAGGCGGCGTTCGCCGCGCACCCGGCGGTGCGCTTCACCGCCGCGGTCGCCCAGCCCGACCCGCAGGTCGACGGCGCCCACCGACTGGCCGCGTACCTCGTACTGGCGGACGGTTTCGACCTGGCGGCCGTCGCCGCCGAGGTGGGCGCCGGACTGCCGGACTACATGCGTCCGACGCACTACGCTCAGGTCGACGCCATCCCGCTCACGGTGAACGGGAAGGCCGACACCAAGGCACTGCCGGAGCCCAAGCCGCTGGGAGCGCTGACCACTTCGGGCGAGCGCGGCCCGGAGACCGAGACCGAGACCCTGGTGTGCGAGTTCTTCGCCGAGGCCCTGGACCTGGACGACGACGAGGTGAGCGCGGTGAGCGACTTCACTTCCCTCGGGGGACACTCCATGCTGGCCGTACGGCTGGTCGGACTCCTGCGCCGGGAATTCGGCCCCGCCATCACCATCCGTGACCTGCTCACCCTGCGAACCCCCGAAGCGATTGCACGGCACCTTGATGACAACTCCTGACGACCGGGGATCCCGCCGCCCGGGATCCGACATCCTCCGCACCGCCATACGCCGCAACACCGGTGCCATGGTCTGGGGCACCGTCCTCATGGGCCTGTACCAGGCGGGCGAGACCGCTTTCCCGATCGCGCTCGGCCTGATCGTCGAGCACACGATGCGCGAGCGGAGCACGGAGGCGCTCGTCCTCTCGATCTCCGCGCTGGCCGTGATCATCACGACCGTGTCGCTGTCGTGGCGGTACGGGATGCGCATCCTGCAGAAGGCCAACACGACCGAGGCCCACCGCTGGCGGGTGCAGGTCGCGGCCTGCGGCCTCCAGCCGGTGGCCCGGGACGTGGACCTCAAGTCCGGCGAGGTGCTCACCATCGCCACCGAGGACGCCGACCAGACCGCCGACATCGTCGAGGTCGTGCCGATGCTGATCAGCTCCTCGGTCTCGGTGCTGATCGCGGCGGTCGCGCTGAGCCTGGCGGACCTGCGGCTCGGCCTGCTCGTCATGGTGGGAACGGCCCTGATCCTGTCTACCCTCAGCGTGATGTCCAAGCGGATCGGCAGCAGCACCAAGGAGCAGCAGGCCCGGGTGGCGCGGGCGGGGGCGAAGGTCGCCGACCTGATCACCGGTCTGCGCCCGCTGCACGGCTTCGGCGGCAACCACGCGGCCTTCCGGTCGTACCGGAAGGTCAGTACGGAGGCGAAGGAGCAGGCGATCACCGTCGCTCGCGTCAACGGCGTCTACACGGGCACCGCGCTGGGCCTGAACGCGACCCTCGCGGCCTCGGTGACCCTGACGGCCGGCTGGCTGGCCTTCGACGGGCAGATCAACATCGGCGAGCTCGTCATGGCCGTGGGCCTGGCGCAGTTCATCATGGAACCCCTCCGGCTGTTCTCGGACATGCCGAAGTACGTGATGATGGCCCGCGCTTCGGCGGAGCGGATGGCCCTGGTGCTCTCCGCCCCGCCGGTGGCGGCCCCGGGGACGGCGCGCCCGGCCCCCGGCGCGGACCTGGAGATCGACTGCGTCCGGTACGCGTCCCTCCAGGGCCTGAAGTTCCACGTCCCGGCGGGGGAGTTCACGGCGATCGCGGTCTACCAGCCGCGGGCGGCGGCGGAACTCGCGTCGATCCTGGCCCTGAACGTGCCGCCGGCCGCGTACGGGGGAGTGGTGCGGATCGGCGGGCAGGACCTCGCGGAACTGTCGGTCGAGGCGGTGCGCGAGCACATGCTGGTGAACCCGTACGACGGGGAGATCTTCGCGGGGACGCTGCGCACGAACATCGACCCGTCGGGCACCAGCCGTTCGGTGTCCGAGGCCGTCGAGGCGTCCATGCTGACCGATGTCGTCGCCCTGCACCGGCAGGGACTCGACCACGAGGTCCGCGACCGCGGCTCGAACCTCTCCGGGGGGCAGCGTCAGCGGCTGTCGCTGGCGCGGGCCCTGGCCGCGGACTCCGACGTGCTCGTCCTGCGCGACCCGACGACGGCCGTGGACGCGGTCACCGAGCAGCTCGTCGCACGCAACATCGCGGAGCTGCGCCGGGGCCGCACCACCGTCGTCATCACGAGCAGCCCGGCCCTGCTGGACGCCGCCGACCGGGTCCTCGTCCTGGACGAGGGGGTCGTCACCGCCGAGGGCACCCATCGCGAACTGCTGGCCACCGACCCGGCGTACTGCCTGGCGGTGACGCGGTGATCCGGTGACGCGGTGACCGCATGACAGAGGGGCCCGGGTGCACGGCGGATCGCCGCGCACCCGGGCCCCTCTGTCATGCGGTGTGTCAGGCCAGGGCCCAGGCGACATCACGGAGCAGGGCCTGTCGCCAGCCCGCCCGGTCGTGGCCCGACGCCGACCTGGAGATCCGCACGGTCGAACCGGCCTGCTCCGTCAGGGTCTCGACCAGCTCGCAGTGCGGGCGCATGCGCGTCTCGTGCTCTCCCAGGTCGAACGCGATCCGCAGCGTGGACGGGGCGGGGCGCTCGCGCAGGCGCGCGGCGATGGCGCCGCCGACCGGACCGCCCAGGGGGTCCGGCAGGTCCGCGGCCTCCGGCGTCCACCAGAACGACCCCGACTGGCAGGCGACGCGGGAGACCAGCTCCGGGAACTCCGTGGCCGCGTACATCGCGCTCAGTCCGCCGAGGCTCTGCCCGGCGACCACCAACCGGTTCAGGTCCGCGGGCACCCCGCACTCCGCCACCAGCGGCAGCAGTTCGTCCCGTACCGCCTCCCACAGCGCGGGCCGGCATCCGAACTCGGCCTGCCGGTCCTTGGTGGGCAGGAACACCAGCGTGGCCGGGGGCATGTCGCCGGCGTCGAAGGCCGCGTCGAAGGCGGTCACGGCCGGGTGCAGGTACAGCCAGTCGTCCCCGTCGAGCAGCAGGACCACCGGTCCGCCGCCGCCCACGGGGTGGACCCGTACGGTGCGCCGTCCGCCGAGCCGTTCGCTCGCCCAGCGGATCCGGGTGCGCGGCAGGGGCAGTACGTCGTCGGCGCCGACGGCCGGCCAGTACGGCTGGGGCGACGCGTCCGGAGTGGCGGCGATGGACCGGTCGGCGCCGGCCCGGACCGGGTTGAGCGGATCGGCGTACGACGATCCGTCATCCGCGAGGAACCGGTAGGTCACCCGGAGCCGGGCGGGCATGGGCACCTCGGCGTACCAGCAGTCCGTGTCGCGCCACCGGAGCAGCGCCACCGGATCCGACCAGCTTTCGAAATCGATGACCGTCGGGGTGCCGCGCCACAGGAACAGGGTGACCCAACCGCCGTCGCCGGAAGGCACGGACGCGGGAGCCGCGGCCGCCCAGAACTCGTCGGTGCCGGGCGTGCCGGGCAGGTCGAACGCGGCGAAGGGGCTCTCCGCGCCGTCCTCGGCCCGGACCCGTTCACGTGCGCGCATCGGTGCCTCCTTGTGAGGGGGAAGGGGAAACGTTAGGGTCTATAATTAGGCGAGCCTAACCTAAGTGTTGGGCTCTCTTCATTCCCGATCGACCTTCCCCGCGGGCACGGCACCCGCTGCCGGGCCGCGCGTCGCGCGCCCGCCGGTACCCGCCGGTCCCATCGGGCTCCTGGAGGAATCCAAGCATGAGCACCAACCCGTTCGACGATGCCGACGGCCGTTTCCTGGTCCTGGTGAACGACGAGGGCCAGCACTCCCTGTGGCCTTCCTTCACCAGTGTGCCCGGAGGGTGGACGATCGCCCTCGGGGAGACCACCCGCGACGCCTGCCTGGAGTACATCGAGTCCAGCTGGACCGACCTGCGCCCCCGGTCCCTCGCGGCGGCCGTCGACGCCTGATCCGGCCCGCCCCGGGCTGGCTGACCCCGGCGGGCAAACCCCTCGACGGCGGGCGGCTCCGCCTCGACCCGGCGCGCGTGACCCTGCGGACGGCGGCGGGGCGGTGGACGTCGGGCTCTAGGAGGTCGCACTCGCCGAGCCCGATCCGCTCGCGGTCGAGGAGGCCGCCCCGGTCTGGGCGTCACGGCAGGCAGTGGAAGCAGGGTCAGGAGAAATTAGGTTAGGCTAAGCTAAGTGAACGGCGGCCTCGTGTGGGGCCCGCGCGCACGCGGCATCGGGGGGAGGGGATCGTCATGGGCCTGCCGGCCATCGGCTCCTATCCCATGCCCGACCGCTCCGCCCTGCCCCGCGCCCGCGCGACCTGGGCCATCGACCCCGGCCGCGCCGCACTGCTCGTCCACGACATGCAGAACCACTTCGTGGGGGACCTCCCCACGGACCGGTCCCCGGTCGTGGAACTGGTGGAGAACATCGAGGCCCTTCGCGCCCTCGCCGCCGCCCTCGGCATGCCGGTCGTCTTCACGGCCGAGCCGGCCGCCCAGCCGCCGGGCCGGCGCGGTCTCGCCGCGGACATCTGGGGGCCGGGCATAGGCGACGGGACGGACGCCGCGATCATCCCGCCCCTCACCCCGCGGCCGGGCGAGCACGTCCTGGCCAACGTGCGCCACAACGCCTTCCTCCGCACCCACTTGGGGAGCCTGCTGCGCTCGGAAGGGCGCGACCAGCTCATCGTCTGCGGGGTCCACGCCCACCTCGGCGTCCTCCTGACCGCGGCGGACGCCTTCATGAACGACATCCAGCCCTTCGTGGTGGCCGACGCGGTGGCCGACTTCTCCGCCGAGGAGCACACGATGGCCCTGCGCTGGGCCGCCCGCAGCGCGGTCGTGTGCACGACCCAGACCCTGCTGCGCGACCTGCTGCTCAGCAGGGGGGCGCGAGATGTGCGCAAGGACGCGTGAGCGCGTCCCGCCGGCGGCCGCACCCCGGGCCCGGCCCGTGCCGGCGGCACCCCCACGAACAGAGAGAGAGCGCAACGACATGACCGTACGGGTCGCGGTGGCCGGTGCCAGCGGCTACGCGGGCGGGGAACTGCTCCGCCTGCTGACGTCGCATCCCGGCGTGGAGATCGGCGCGCTGACCGCGCACACCAGCGCGGGGCGTCCGCTGGGATCCGTGCAGCCGCAGCTGCCGGAGCTCGCCGACCGGATCCTCCTGGACACCTCGGCCGACTCCCTGCGCGGCCACGACGTGGTGTTCCTCGCCCTGCCCCACGGTCAATCGGCCGCCCTGGCCGCAGCGTTGGAGTCCGGCACGCTGATCGTGGACTGCGGCGCCGACTTCCGGCTGCGGGACCCGGCCGCCTGGGAGCGGTTCTACGGCTCCGCCCACGCCGGGACCTGGCCCTACGGCCTGCCCGAACTGCCCGGCGCCCGGGACGGGTTGCGGGGCGCCACCCGGATCGCCGTTCCCGGCTGCTATCCCACGGCCGTCACCCTGGCGCTGTTCCCCGCCTACGCGGCACGTCTGGTCGAGCCCGAGGCCGTCATCGTCGCCGCCAGCGGAACCTCCGGAGCCGGGCGCTCGCTCAAGACCCACCTCCTCGGCACCGAAGTGATGGGCTCCATGAGCCCGTACGGAGTCGGCGGCGGCCACCGGCACACCCCGGAGATCGCCCAGAACCTGTCCCTGACGGCCGGCGAGCACGTGACGGTGTCCTTCACCCCGGTGCTGGCGCCCATGCCCCGGGGCATCCTCGCCACCTGCTCGGCCCGGCTGCGCCCGGTCGCGGGAACCTCCGCGATCCCCTCGCAGGACCAGGTGCGGGCCGTGTTCGAAGCCGCGTACGCCGACGAGCCGTTCGTCCGCCTGCTGCCGCCCGGCCAGTGGCCCACCACGGCCGCCGTCCTCGGCTCGAACACCACCCAGGTGCAGATCGCCGTGGACCCGGACGCCCGCAGGCTGATCTGCGTGAGCGCCATCGACAACCTGACGAAGGGCACCGCCGGTGGCGCGGTGCAGAGCATGAACATAGCCCTCGGCCTGCCGGAACGGCTGGGCCTGCCCACGAATGGAGTGGCTCCGTGAGTGTGACCGCCGCCCGGGGATTCCTTGCCGGCGCAGTCAGCGCCGGAATCAAGGAGTCCGGTGATCCCGACCTGGCCCTGGTGGTGAACCGGGGGCCGTCCCGCGCCGCCGCCGGTGTCTTCACCTCGAACCGCGTGCAGGCCGCGCCCGTCCGCTGGTCCCGCCGCGCGCTCGCCGACGGGCGGATCTCCGCCGTCGTCCTCAACTCCGGCGGAGCGAACGCCTGTACGGGTCCCGGCGGCGCCGACGACGCGCGGGCGATGGCCGAGCACACGGGCCGCGCCGCGGACGTGGCCGCGGACGAGGTGGCGGTGTGCTCCACCGGCCTGATCGGCGTCCGGCTGCCGATGGACCGCGTGGAGTGCGGCATCGCCGCCGCGGCGGACCGGCTGTCCCCCGAGGGGGGCCGGGAGGCGGCCGTCGCGATCAAGACGACGGACTCGGTCCACAAGACGGCGGTGGCCGCCGGCGCCGGCTGGACGGTCGGCGGCATGGCGAAGGGCGCGGGCATGCTGGCCCCGGGCCTCGCCACCATGCTGGTCGTCCTGACCACGGACGCCGACGCGAGCGCCGAAGTGCTCGACGCGGCGCTGCGCGAGGCGGTGCGCACCACCTTCGACCGGGTGGACTCGGACGGCTGCATGTCCACCAACGACACCGTGCTGCTGCTCGCCTCGGGCGCCTCGGGCATCGCGCCCGCCCCCGGGGAGCTCACCGCGGCCGTGCACGCCGTCTGCCGTGACCTGGCGCTCCAACTGGTGGCGGACGCGGAGGGCGCGTCCAAGGAGATCGAGGTGGTGGTCGTCGGCGCGGCCTCGGAGGCGGACGCCGTCGAGGTGGGCCGCTCGGTGGCCCGCAACAACCTCCTCAAGTGCGCGCTGCACGGCGAGGACCCGAACTGGGGCCGGGTGCTGTCCGCGATCGGCACGACCTCGGCCGTCTTCGACGCGGACCGGCTGGACGTGGCGATCAACGGTGTCTGGGTGTGCCGGGACGGGGCCGAGGGCGAGCCCCGCGACAAGGTCGACCTGTCGGACCGCCGGATCACCATCACCGTGGACCTGCGCTCCGGTGACTCCCGCGCCGTCATCTGGACCAACGACCTGACGGCCGAGTACGTCCACGAGAACAGCGCCTACAGCTCGTGAGCGGGGCGGAGATGACGCGGACGAAGACGCAGATGCCGACGCAGATGCCGACTCAGACGACGGGTACGAGGACTCCGGCCGCCGTGCCGGCCGCCGAGGACCTGCCCTGGCTGGAGCAGCTTCAGGGCCGGACGGTCGTCGTCAAGTTCGGCGGCAACGCCATGGTGGACCCCTCCCTGCACCGGACGTTCGCCCAGGACGTGGTGGAACTCTGGCACGCGGGCCTGCGGCCCGTCGTCGTGCACGGCGGCGGACCCCAGATCAGCGCGCTGCTCGACCGGCTCGGCCTGGAGACGCGTTTCGAGGCGGGGCTGCGGGTGACCACGCCGGAGACGATGGACGTGGTGCGCATGGTGCTCACCGGCCAGGTCCAGCGCGAACTGGTCGGGGCCATCAACGCCCACGGGCCGTTCGCCGTGGGCATGTCGGGCGAGGACGCCCACACGATGACCGCCGTGCGACGCCCGGCCTGGGTGGACGGCCGGCCGGTGGACATCGGTCTGGTCGGCGAGATCGTCGCCGTGGACACGGCGACGATAGGCGCCCTGCTGGAGCAGGGCCGCATCCCCGTGGTCTCACCCGTCGCGCGCGGCGAGGACGGTCAGGTCTACAACGTCAACGCCGACCTCGCGGCATCGGCACTGGCCGTGGCCCTCGGGGCCGACCGGCTGGTGGTGATGACCGACGTCGAGGGGCTGTACGCGGACTGGCCGCACAGCACCGAGGTGATCGACCGCCTGACGGCCGGTGAGCTGGACGCGCTGCTGCCGGAGCTCGCGAGCGGCATGCTCCCCAAGATGGAGGGCTGCCTGCGCGCCGTACGGACCGGCGTCGCCAAGGCGCAGGTCATCGACGGTCGGGTGCCGCACGCGCTGCTGCGCGGAGTCTTCACCGAGGACGGACCCGGCACCACCGTGGTGCCGGACGACGTACCCGGGCCCGAGGGGTCCGGCGGCAGGGAGGACGGCGCGTGACCGCCGACGGCACGACACCGCTCGCCGACCGCTGGCGCGCGGTGATGATGGACACCTACGGCACGCCCCCGCTGGCACTCGTCAGGGGCGAGGGCAGCACGGTGTGGGACGAGGACGGCCGCGCGTACACCGACTTCACCGGCGGGATCGCCGTCAACGCCCTCGGGCACGCCCACCCGGCCCTGGTCTCGGCCGTGCGGGACCAGGTCGCCCGGCTCGGGCACGTGTCGAACCTGTTCGTCTCGCAGCCGGCCGTCGCGCTGGCCGAACGGCTGCTGGCCCTGCTGGACAGGCCGGGCCGGGTGTTCTTCGCGAACTCGGGCACCGAGGCGGTCGAGGCCGCGTTCAAGATCGCCCGCCGCACCGGGCGCCCGCACCTGGTCGCGACCGAGGGCGGGTTCCACGGGCGCACCATGGGGGCGCTGGCCCTCACCGGCCAGCCGTCCAAGCGCGACCCCTTCCGGCCCCTGCCCGCGGAGGTCACGCACGTTCCGTACGGCGATGCGCGGGCGCTCCGCGCGGCCGTCACGGAGCGCACGGCCGCGGTCTTCCTCGAACCGCTGCAGGGCGAGGCCGGAGTCGTCCCGGCGCCCGGGGGCTATCTGCGGGCGGCCCGCGAGATCACCCGCGCCACGGGCAGCCTGCTCGTCCTGGACGAGGTGCAGACCGGGATCGGCCGCACCGGCCACTGGTTCGCGCACCAGGCGGAGCCGGGGCTGGATCCGGATGTGATCACCCTGGCCAAGGGCCTGGGCGGCGGTCTGCCGATCGGCGCCGTGGTCGCCTTCGGTCGCGCCGCCGAGCTGCTGACCCCGGGTCAGCACGGATCCACCTTCGGCGGCAACCCGGTCGCGTGCGCGGCCGCCCTCGCGGTCCTGGAGACCATCGAGAAGGAGGGGCTGCTCGCCCATGCCGCGCGGGTGGGCGAGCGACTGAGGCTCGGCGTCGAGGCGCTGGCGCACCCCTTGGTCCGCGAGGTACGGGGCGCCGGCCTGCTCCTGGGCATCGCCCTGGCCGAGCCGGTCGCCGCGCGGGTCCAACGGTCCGCGCAGGACGCCGGGTTCCTCGTGAACGCGGCGGGCCCGGGCGTCGTACGGCTGGCTCCCGCCCTGACGCTGCCGCAGGAGCGGGCGGATGCCCTGGTGGCGGCCCTGCCCGCGGTGCTCGACGCCTCGTACGACGGGTAGCGGCGGGTGGCGGCGGGCCCGGTCCGCCGTTCCGCCCCGGGGCGGGTCCCTCACCGGGCCCGCCCCTTCGCCGTCCCGGACCTACAAGGCCCGGGACAGGACGCGTGCGCCGCGGCCGGGGTCGAGGGACAGTGCCCACTCGGCGGGCGCCAGGCTCGGGGAGGACGGGGCGAAACCGTGGCGCAGGAAGAGGCGGCCGCTGCCGGTGGTCGCGGTGAACAGGGCCGCCAGCGAACGGCCGCGCGCCCTGGCGAACGCGGCGTGCAGCAGGCGGGCGCCCGTGCCCGAGCCCTGCCGGTGGGCCGCGACGCAGAAGTTGTACAGCACGCCCGCGGCGGGGTGTTCGCGCAGCGCGACGCAGCCTTCGAGGGTGCCGTCGGGTGCTTGCGCGACGAGGAAGTCTGAGGCCCGGGAGAGGTAGACGGAGAGCGGGCGTTCGCGGAGCGCCCCCGCCTGGACGAACGGCCGGGAGAGGGCGGCGAGCGCCGGGCCGTCGTCCCGGCGTGCGGGGCGCACCGAGAACTCGGGGACCCCGTGCCACCGGGTGGCGGGGGTGCGGGACGGCAGGGTGGCGAGCGCGGCGGCAGGGGGCAGCGTGGCCGTGGTCAAGGTGTTCCTTCCTCGGTTCCGCCGTGCGCGGGTGCGCGGGTGCGGGGGTCTCCCGGACGAAGTCCGGGACGCCGGATCGGCGCGGGACCCCCGGCGGAACGGTCGAAGTAAGGTTAGCCTTACCTAGGTCGTTGGGCCAAGCCGACGCGCGCGGCGGCTACCCGCACGGACGGCCGGGGTAGGCCTCGCTCTCCGGCGTCCCCGCCTCGCGCATCCGGCGCATGACCTCCGCGAGGACCGCGTCGTCCACGTCGACGGGGATGTTGAACTCCCGGTCGAAGACCATGGAATCACCCGCGCCCGCGTGCCAGATCACCCAGCGCGGCGGCATGGCGGGCACCTCCCACAGCGGGGAGAACTGTTCCAGGACGTTCATCTGACTGCTCACAGCTTTCCCGCATCCGTCGTTTCGTGTCCGTCGACAAAGGTCGTCAGGACCTCGATGTCGCCGATCCGGGAGGGATCGACGTACCGCGGGTCGTCTCCCAGGACGACCAGGTCGGCGCGCTTGCCGGGGGTGAGGCTGCCGGCGCTGTCGTCCCACCGGCAGGCGTACGCACCGGCGACCGTGTAGGCGCGCAGCGCCTCCTCGACGGTGATCGCCTCGTCGGGCCCGATCCGCCGCCCGGAGGCGGAGGCGCGCTCGACCATGAACTGCACGGCCCTCAGCGGTGCCCCGTCGGTGACGGGGCGGTCCGAGCTGCCGACGAGCGTCACCCCGTGGTCCAGGAAACCCCGGCCCCGGTACATCCAGGGCGCCCGCTCCTCGCCCATCACGTCCGCGTAGTCGTCCCCGAAGGAGTGCAGGAAGGTCGGCTGGACGACCGCGCTCAGGCCCAGGCGCGCGAAGCGCGGAAGCTGGTCGGGGCGGATCAGCCCGGCGTGCTCGATCCGGTGCCGGGCGTCCGGCCGGGGCCGCAGGCGCTGTGCCCGTTCCAGCGCGTCGAGCGCGAGGTCGGCGGCCCGGTCGCCGATGGCGTGGACGGCGAGCTGCCAGCCGGCCAGGTGGCCGTCCACGATGAGCTGCGCGAGGCGGTCGGGGTCGTCCTGGAGCTGGCCGGTGTGGTCCGTGCCCGCGTACGGGGCGGTGAGCGCGGCCGTGCGGGCCATCATGCCGCCGTCGGTGTAGATCTTGAGTGCGCCCAGCGACAGCCAGTCGTCGCCGAACCCGGTGCGCATGCCCAGGTCCAGGGCGCGGGGGATGCCGTCGTCCCGCTGCGCGTCGCGGGGGGTCAGGGTGTCGCCCGCCGCCATGAGCTGGACCCGCAGGGGCAGCCTGCCCTGGTCCCGCAGCAGTTGGTAGGCGCCGAGCTCCACCGGGCTGTTGCCGAGCAGGCCGCCGCCGATGCCCGCCTCGGCGACGGCGGTCACGCCTTCGGCGAGGCAGGTGCGCGCCGCCCGCTCGACGGCGTCGGCGAGTTCGGCCTGCCCGTACGGCAGCCGGAGCCCGCGTGCGGCGGTCATGGCGCCCTCGGCCAGGAAGCCGTCCTGGTGCGGGACATCGGCCGGGAGCAGGGCGAGGACCGTGCTGTTCACGACGCATCCGTGGCCCGAGTCGTGCATCAGGAACACCTTGCGCCCGCGGCTGACCGTGTCCAGCTCGGCGGCGGTCAGGTGCCGTCCCAGGGCCCGCTGGTCGTAGCCCATCAGGTCAACCCACGTACCGGGCGCGGCCGTACGGGAGACCGCCTCGGCCACGACCGCCAGCACGTCCTCGACCCGCTCGCACGGGGCGACGCTCGGGGTGCTCTGCTTCAGTCCGGTCCAGGCCAGGTGGACATGGCTGTCGATGAACCCGGGCAGCACGGTGGCGCCCTGCACGTCGATGACCTCGCGGGCCGGAAGGGAGGTCACGGCCTCGTCCAGGCCGACGATGCGGCCCCGCCAGATGCCCAGGTCGCGGGCGACCGGGCGGGCCGGGTCCATGGTGAGGATGTTCGCGTTGGTCAGCCTCGAACACAGCAAGGGCAGTCCGTCCGTCGTAGGGGTCTCGGCCGCCCGATTCAACTTAGGCAAGCCTAACTGAACCCCCGGCGCACGGTCAACGCGCGTACCGCGACCCCTGCCCGGCGCCGGGATCCACGCATCCGGCAGGGGGCGGGAGTCGCTCGCGTAGGCTTGTTCTCCTTACGCGGGAGGGGCATTGAGCGCTGTCGTCTTTGTGCACGGGGTGGGCAAGCAGTATCTGAGCGAGGACTCGCTCGCGCGGGACGTCGTACCCGAACTGCTCGGTGGTGTGCGGCTCGCGGGCGGTCCGGTTCCGGCGCCCGACGACGTCGGAGTGGCGTTCTACGGGGACCTGTTCCGCCCCGCCGGCGCGCGGTCCGGCCAGGAGCCCCCGTACGACGCGGGCGACGTCGAGACGGAGGAGGAGTTCCGGCTCCTCATGGCCTGGTGGGCCGAAGCCGCCCGGACCGACCCGGGGGTACCGGATCCGGCGGAGTCGGGAACCCGCGGTGCGGGGGGCCTGCTGGTCTCGCAGGCGCTGCGGGTGAACGCGGTGCGGGCGGCGCTCGACGCGCTCACCGGCGCGGTGTTCCTGCGGGGGGTCCTCGACCGGGCGCTGATCGGGAGCCTCAAGCAGATGGCCGCGTACTTCTCGGACGACGACGTCCGCCGTGCCGCCCGGGCCAGGGTCGCGGCGCGGATCACACCCGAGACTCGGGTCGTCGTCGCCCATTCCCTCGGCTCGGTCGTCGCCTACGAGACGCTCTGCGACGAGGCGCACCACGGCGACCGGGACGTGCGCGCCCTGGTCACCCTCGGATCCCCGCTGGGCATGCGCGCCCTGGTCCTCGACCGCCTCCGGCCCGCTCCGACCGAGGGCCGCGCGGTGTGGCCGAAGCCGGTGCGGGACTGGACCAACATCGCCGACGCCACGGACATCGTGTCCCTCGTGCGCGAACTGAGCCCCGCGTACGGCGCGCGCGTGGTCGACAAGGCCGTCCACAACGGCAGCCACATGCACGACGCGACGCGCTACCTGACGGCCGTCGAGACCGGCCGGGCCATCGCGGCCGGGCTCGCACGGGAGCCACGGGCCCACTGATGCGCTACCTCATCGCGGCGGGCACGCGCCGGTACCGGGAGCATCCCGAACTGCCCCTGGTGCCCGATGACGTCGAAGCCGTGGTGGAGCTCTTCGGGTCGATGGGGTACGAGCGGGTACTGGCCTCCGTGTCGCGGGACCCGCACTCCGCCGACTTCGAGGACGCCCTGTCGGACTGGTGCGCCGCCCCGGGACTCACCGCGGACGACGTGGTCGTCGTCTACTACGCCGGGCACGGGGACCGGGCGCCCGTGGGGAACTACCGGCTCGCCTGCGCGGACACCACGTACGCCCGCCCGCGCTCGTGGCTGTCCCTGCCCAGCCTGGCCGAGGTGCTCGCCACCTCCCCCGTGCGCAACGTGCTGTTCATCGTCGACGCCTGCCACGCGGCGGCCGCCGGCGCCGAGATCGGCGCGGTGGCCAACGCCATCGTGGCCGGCCGGGGACGCGGGGAGGCGCTCGGCTCGGGCACCTGGCTGCTCGCCTCCGCGCGCCACCGGGACGCCGCGGTCGACGGCGCCTTCGTCGCCGAACTGGCCAAGGCCTGCGGGCAGGGGGAGGGCCCGTCGCAGCGCCACCTGGCGCCGGGGACCGTCGCCGACCGCGTCAACCGGTCGTTCACGGCGTCCGGACTGCGACAGCGGGCCGCGTGCTCCTCCGTCGACCAGGCGGAGCCGCCGCCCTTCTTCCCGAACCCCTCGTTCGACCCCGCGGCCGAGGTCACCGGCGACGGGCCCGTCAGCGGGGACACCTCCGACCTCTTCTCCCATTTCGAGCCGCGGGGGCGCGGGGTGGAGCAGGTGTACGACCCGGGGTCCTACTTCACGGGCCGGGAGCGGGCCCTGAGCGAGGCGCGGGCCCACCTCGCGGGAGAGGGCGGCGCGGGGCTCCTCGTCGTCACCGCGGACCCGGGCTCGGGCAAGTCCGCCGTACTGGGCCGCCTCGTCCTGGACGGGTGCACCGACGCGTCCGTCAACGCCCACCACCAGACCCTGGACGCGCTGGTGGCCCGGCTCGCGGCCGCGGCGGACGTACGGGCCGCCGGCCCCGCCGCCCTGTTCGCGGCCCTGGCCGACCGCCGTACGCCGTTCCGCGTCGTCGTCGACTCGCTCGACGAGGCCGGCCCGGGCGGTGACAAGGCCGAGGCGCGCCGCATCGCCTGGGAGCTGCTGCGCCCGCTCGCGGGGGTCGCCTGCGTCCGGCTCGTGGTCGGCTCGCGGCGCGAACTGCTGCCCCACACCGGGGACCGGGTGCCCGTCATCGACCTCGACGACAGCGCGTACGCCGAGGACACGGACACGGCCGAGTACGTCGCCCGGATCATCTGCGACACGGGCGCGCCCTACCGGGACCGGCCCGGCGTCGGGCGCCAGGTCGCGCGCGAGGTGGCCCGCCGGGCCGGACGCTGCTTCCTCGTCGCCCGCATGACCGCGAGCGCGCTGCTGCGCGGCCGGCCCGTGGACACCACCGTGCCGGGTTGGGCGGAGCAACTCCCCTCGGACGTGGGCGGGGCCTTCGAGACGTACCTCCAGCGGCTGCCGGCGGGGCGCTACGGCTCGACGATGGCGCTGCTCACGGCGCTGGCCTTCGGCGAGGGCAACGGACTGCCGCGCAAGATCTGGGTGCGGGTGGCGGCGCGGCTGTCCGGCCTCCCGCTCACCGAGGCGGACGTGGACGTGCTGCTGGAGGAGGACGGCTCGTACCTGGCCCATGCCGAGGTGGACGGGACGCGGTACTTCCGGCTGTACCACCAGGAACTGACGGACCACATGAAGAGCCGGGTGCTCAAGCACCGTGATCTCGCGGACGTCCAGGAGTGCTTCGTCGAAATCCTGCTGGGCCTGGTCCCGGGTCCGGGCCCGGGCGGCCCGGTCCCCGAGCGGGACTGGCCGCGGGCCCACCCCTATGTCCGGGCCCACCTGGCGACCCACGCGGCGGGTTCCGGGGCGCTGGACGACCTGATCGAGGACGCGGCGTTCGTGGTGAGCGCGGAGCGCTCGACGCTGCTGCCGGCGGTGCGGCACGCGAGGCGCAACCCGCTGCTGTCGATGGCGGTCGAACGCTACGGCTACCTCCTCGCGGGCCGGGCTCCCGACACCTCCGCCGACCCGGCCGGCCTGCTGGCCTTCGTGGCCGGCACGTACGGGCAGGAGGCCCTGGCCCGCCAGGCGGAGGGACTCTCGGCGTCCTTGGAGTACGTCCGTGTCGAGCCCCGCGCGATCACTCCGCACCGGGTGGTGGGACGGCACGACGGTGACGCGTACGCGATCAGGTCGATGAATCCGAACTGGACGATCGAAGACCTCGTGCTGCGCAACGGGGGGAGGGTGGTGCTGGCGGCTCCGCCCCGGGAGCCCCACGTGCACGTCTGGCTGCTCGACGATCCGTCCCAGTCGACGATCCTTCCCCACCCGGCGAGGGTGGTGGGCCTGGCGCTGCTCACGGACCGATCGGGGGGTTTCGAGGCGGTCACCCTCGACACCGAGGGCACGCTGCGGATCTGGGACGTGGAGCACCAGACGCTCGCCCGGTCCCTTCCGGACACCGGCTTCGAGTGGCTCTTCGACGCCGGGTTCCTCGCGGACGGGACAGCCGTCGCCGTCGTCGGGAACAGCGAGCGCGTGGCCGTGCTCTCCCTTCGGTCGGCGGAGCTCCTCGTGGAAGTGGACTGCCCCACTCCGAAGGGCCGCAGGTGGCACGACGAAGCCAGGGCCTCCGCCTGTCTCAGCCATGACGCGGACGGCCGCGTCAGCCTGCTCACCTGTGACGGGGTGCGGGGCCGGGTCGTGCTGCACGCGTTCGAGGGGGAACGGGTCGAGAGCGTGTTGCTGGAGGGTCTGACGCGCCCCCTGCTGATGGATCACCTCCACGGGCCGAACGGAACCCTCGCGGCCATCGCCGTCCCCACTGTCGAGATCACCCTTCTCGACCCGGGGTCGGGGAAGAGCAGGTCCATGCCGTTCGGAGGTTCCGAATGGCAGGTGCATTTGGCTGGATTCGCGTACGGCAGCCGTGCGGATCCGGTCCTTGTGGCGCAAGATCACGATCGCTTGCTGATCACGGACTTCGACGGCCCGACCCGGTGGACCGAGGCCGAGGACAACGGGGCGTCCGGCGCGATGCTCATGGCGCCCGTGACACACGAAGGGCGCCTCTACGCGCTGGTGGACGGCTTCGGGACCCATCCGTCCATGGTGGTCGACTGCGTCTCGGGTGACACGGTCGGCCCGCTGCTCCTGGGGCACGAAGGCGCTGTGTGCGGCTTGCGTCTCATCAGTGCTCCGGGAGCCGACGGACCCGACATGCTGGCCATCGGCAACGACGGAACCGCCAGGCTCTGGTCGTGGGGAGTGCACGAGGCGGGGACAGGAGGGACGCGATCCGGGATCGCCGATGGGGAGCTCCGCCAGATCGAACGCCTTCTCTCCTGGACGCAGGACCCCAGTGCGGCCCTGGCTCTGTCCGGAGGCTCCTTCATGAGGTTCGAGTCGCCCCTCGACGGCCGGAGGCCGAAGGGCGGCCCGCTCTCCTCCGCCGAGGCGGTCCAGCCCGGATATCGCCTGGAGGAGGAGGACTGCTTCGAAGATCCTGACGGTACGCTCCACTTCCTCGCCTGGGAATACGCGCCGGTCGTGGACGAGGCGGATGCCCAGGTGCCCGACGGGTCGCAGCGGCGGGTTCCGCTCTCGTTGCGCGTCTGGCACCGCGTTCGACCCGGAGGGTCCGTCGAGAGCACGTCCATCGATTGGCTCCTTCGTGGGGAAGACGACTCCCGCGGACAGCTCCTTCCGCCGGCCACCGGGCAGCCGCACAGCCGCGTCGTCGGATTCGATGGTGTGCACACCCGTGTGCGTCTCCTGAACGCTCCTGACGAGTCGTCGGAGTGGGTGAACCTCCCGTGGACCGTCGATGCCGAAAACGACTACGTCTGCTCGACCGTGTTCACGGTGCCCTCGGGCGACACGGTTCTCCTGGCGGGGTCCAGAGGGGTACAAGGAAGGGACCACAGCGTGGGTGGGCGCCTTCCCACGAGTGGCGCCGTCGATTCCGGTGCGGCCGGTGTGGATGCGGACGGGGAGAAGCCCCCGACGCTGGCCCGCATGTGGAACGTCGCCACAGGAGCTCCGCACGAGAGCCGAGAGCTTGAGCTCGCGCACGATGTCGTCCTGCTGGTGCCCGATCACGGTGCGGCCGGAACCCGCTGGGTCGCGCAGTACGGCCGAGACGGTGCGGCATCGGTCATCGATGTCGCGGGAAAGCGCCAGTACGCGGTCAGCCGGCCGAGCTCCACCACCAGGTCATTCCACGGGCCCGCTCACCCCTTCGAGCTCGGGCACTCCTTCTTCCTCCGCTGGGCCGTCACGGCAACGGGTGTACCGGTCCTGCTCTACCTGGACAGGGGCCGCCCGAGCGATGCGATCCCCGGTCCCGTGTCCGTATGGGATTCCGCTTCCCCCGACACGACCGGAAGCCTGCCCGTCCCCGCGACCCGCCTGCTCTGGACCGGGACAGCGCCCAGTGGTGAGGCGCTCGTCGCGGTCAGTGACGGGCAGGGGGTGGCCCTGTGTCATCTGCCCAGCTGCGAGAAAGTCTGGTCCGCGCCGCTGCCCGCGTTGGTGACCTCGCTGCGGGCGCTGCCGGGGAACCCGTTCCTCGACCTCGCCGTCGGGACCCAGCAGGGAGTGGTGTTCCTGCGCCCCCGGCTCTCCGCCGCCTGGCGCGAGCGCCTCGGCGTGGTCAGTGGCCGACCGGGAGTCCCGTCGGTTCCTTGATGCGCTTCATGATGATCTGGGAGTTGACCTCCGTGACGCCCGAGAGGGCCGTCAGCTTCTCGATCCAGAGGCGCTCGTACGCGCGGAGGTCCGCCACCGCGATGCGCAGGAGGCAGCCGGGGCTGCCGAAGAGGCGGTAGGCCTCGATGATGTCGGGAATGTCCTGGAGGGCCGCCTCGAACGCCTCGACCGCCTCGCGGTCGCGGCGGACCTCCACGGAGACCAGCACCTCGAAGCCGCGGTCCACGGCCTCGGGGGAGATCACCGCCCGGTAGCCCTGGATGACCCCGTCCTGTTCGAGCTGGCGCACCCGGCGCATGCAGGGGGAGGGGGTCAGGCCCACGCGCTGGGCCAGCTCCTGGTTGCTGAGCCGGCCATCGGCCTGGAGCTCGCGCAAGATTTCTCGATCGATCGCGTCCATGGCGCAATTATCGGCTATCCAGTATTGCGTGTGGGGTCGAATTCGCAATCGCGTTGCGCGTAGATCGGCCTACCATTGCGGTTTGTAGAAAATTTGTGCGGAGTTGTGTGAGAGGGAGGGCGGCCGTCATGGGACGCATCGTCGTCATCAGCACCGGCGGGACGATAGCCAGTCGCTGGCAGGGTTCCGGGTTCGCGGCCGACGCCGACGGGGCCGAGGTCATGGCGACCGCGCCGCTGCCCGAAGGCGTCACCATCGAGGTCGTCGACCTGTTCAGCGTCAACAGCCCCCGGCTGACCACCGCCCACCAGCTGACCCTGCTGCGGACCGTGCACGAGGTGCTGGCCGACCCCGGTGTGGAAGGCGTCGTCGTCACCCACGGCACCGACACGCTGGAGGAGTCGGCGTTCTTCGTCGACCTGCACCACCACGACGCCCGGTCGGTCGTCTTCACCGGTTCGCAGCGGCCCATGGGCGCGGCGGACGGTGACGGTCCCGGCAATCTCTACGATGCCCTGCTGACCGCGGCGACCACGCGGGGGCTCGGTGTCCTGATCGCCTTCGCGGGGCGCGTGCACGCCGCGCGCGGGACGGTCAAGACGCAGGCGGTGGCGCTGGACGCCTTCGCCGACCCGTCCAAGGAACTGCTCGGCAAGGTCGGCTTCGGGAAGGTCACCGTGCTGCGGAACCCGGTCCGGCCGGAGCCGCTGCCGCTGCCGGCGATGCCCGAGGAGCCGGAAGGGCCGCCGCGGGTGGACGTCGTCATGCACCACGCGAGCGGTGACCCGGTGCTGCTGAACGCCGCGGTGGCGGCGGGCGCACGGGGCATCGTGCTGGTCGGCACGGGGGCGGGGAACGCGACGCCGGAGATCGTGGACGCGGTGAAGGCCGCGATCGGGCAGGGCGTGCTGGTGGCGCTGACCACGAGGGTCGGCGCCGGGCCGGTGACGGAGATCTATACCCACGGGGGCGCGGTGGACCTGGTCGAGGCCGGGGCCGTGCCCACGGGTACGCTGAGGGCGCCCCAGGCGCGGATGGCGGTGCTCGCCGCACTGCTGGCCGGGGGCGACGCGGCGGAGCGGGCGGGAGTGCTGCGCCAGGCGCTGGCGGCCGGGGGGCCGGTGCTGGTCTCCGCCTGACGGCAGCACGTACCGGGGTTGGCGGCGGGCCGATGAGGAGCTGATGGCACAGCGGGGGGATGCCGGTCCGCCGGGGGGCGAGGCCGGCGGGACGGCAGCGCCACGGGCCGCCGGCACATGGGACTCGGCGCTGTCGTCGCAGGAGTTCGCGGCGGTCAAGGGCGTCGGGTTCGAGCCGGTCGGGCAGGTGCTCGGCACGGCCGTCTTCAACATGGGCTACACCGGGCAGTGGGGCTGCCCGGGCGCGTGGTCGGACGCGGGCGACACGCCGGCGCCGCCCTCGCCGTGGGCCTCGACCCTGTCGCAGTCGGTGCGCGCGATGTACGAGGCGCGCAGGCTGGCGCTGGCCCGCGCGGTGGCCGAGTGCCGCGCGCTCGGCGGCGACGGGATCGTCGGGGTGCGGCTGCGGATCGGCGAATTCCCGGCGGGAGGCCTGGAGTTCACGGCACTGGGCACCGCGGTGCGGGCCCGCTCGCGCATCCGGCCGGGCCGGCCCTTCACCTCGCACCTGACCGGCCAGGACTTCGCCAAGCTCCTGCACACCGGATGGGTTCCCACCGGACTCGCCTTCGGCATCGCGCACCGCATCCGGCACGACGACTGGCGCACCGCGGGCCGCACCCGCTGGACCGCCGGGAACCAGGAGGTCGACGGCTACACCCTGCTGGTCAACCGCGTCCGCCGGGACGCCCGCGCACAGTTGGCCCTCGACGCCGCGAAGCACGGCGGCGACGGTGTGGTGGTGGACGACGTGCGGTTGACGGTGGGCGAGAGCGAGTGCCCGGCGTACGCGTCCACGCGCGACCTCAGCGCCGAGGCGGTCTTCGTCGGGACCTCCATCGCCCGGTTCCGCCGCCCGCAGCGGCCCGCCGGGCCCAAGCCACTGACCATCATGAGACTGGAGCGCGAGCACTGACATGAGCGAGCGAACGGGGCGGGAACTGATCGGGGAAGCAGGGGGGCCGGCCGACGAGGGCCTGCCCGAGGACGCGATGCGGCGGCTCGCACAGCTCCAGCCGGGGGAGCGGGGCTCCCTGTTCACCTCCGACCTGAGCGTGAACGAGTTCCTGCTGGTGCGCGAGGTCGGCTTCCGCCCGCTCGGCCTGGTCCTCGGCTCCTCCGTCTACCACGTCGGCATCCAGCTCGGCCGCTGGTCGAAGAACCAGGAGCTGACCAAGCTCTCGCAGGCCATGTACGAGGCGCGGGAGCTGGCGATGAGCCGGATGGAGGCGGAGGCGAGCGCGCTGGGGGCGGACGGGATCGTGGGGGTCCGGCTGGACATCGAGTTCAAGGAGTTCGGCTCGGACATCGCCGAGTTCATCGCGGTCGGCACGGCCGTGAAGGCGGACGGCGCGGACCCGGGCCCGGGCGGGACCTGGCTCAACAACAAGGGCAAGCCGTTCACCTCGAACCTGTCCGGCCAGGACTTCTGGACGCTGGTCCGGGCCGGATACGCGCCCCTGGACATGGTCATGGGGTCGTGCGTCTACCACGTGGCGCACCAGCGCTTCGCCCAGGTGCTGAGCACCTCGGGCCGCAACGTCGAGATCGAACCGTTCACCCAGGCGCTCTACCACGCGCGCGAGCTGGCGATGAGCCGCATGCGGGCGGAGGGGCAGGCCCTGGAGGCCGAGGGGATCGTGGCCGTCGACCTGCGGCAGCACTCGCATTCCTGGGGCTCGCACACCACCGAGTTCTTCGCGATCGGGACGGCGGTGCGCCCGCTGCGCGAGGACCACGTCATCGACCGGCCGACCATGGTGCTGGGCCTCGATGGCTGAGCGGGAAGTGGAACTTCTGGCCGCTGCGCTGCGGCGGGACAGCGCGGACCTGGACCTGTACGTCAGGGTGCTCGCGGCGAACCTGGCGGACTCGCTGCCGCCCGGCACGGTGCGGATCGAGCGCAGGCGCTCCGTGGCGCAGCGGCTGGCCGGGCGCGAGGGCCCGGTCGCCGCACTGGACGTCGAGCTCGGGGAGCGGCGGCTCTCGCTGCGGACGGACCGGGGCCGGGTGGCCGGGGAGATCTGCCACACGGTGCGGGGCATCGTGCTCTCGAGGCGCCCCGTCGGCCTGGACGAGTGGATCGACGCCCTGGCCCGGTCCCTGGCCGAGGCCGCGGCCTCGAACGCCCGGGCCCGCGAGGCCGTCGAACGCTTCCTGGACGGGCCGCGGCCCTAGGAAGCGCCGGGCCCCGTGCGCCTAGGAAGCGGTGAACGCCGCCAGGAGGCGGTCCGCCGCCAGGGTGGGGGTCAAGGTGCCCGCCCGGACCGCCGATTCCAGGCCCGGGGCCAGGCCCCGTACGGCCGGGTTCGAGCGGAGGCGCTCCAGCAGTTCGTCACGGACCATCGACCAGGTCCACTCCACCTGCTGCGCCGCCCGCTTCGCCGTCAGACGACCGCCCGCGTCCAGCAGCACGCGGTGCTGTTCCAGGCGGTTCCAGACGTCCTCCAGGCCCGTCGACTCGCGGGCACTGCACGTCAGGACCGGCGGGGTCCACGCGGCGTCGGCCGGGTGCATCAGGCGCAGGGCTCCCGACAGCTCGCGCGCCGCCGACTTCGCGTCGCGCTCGTGCGGGCCGTCCGCCTTGTTCACCGCCAGGACGTCGGCCAGTTCCAGGACGCCCTTCTTGATGCCCTGGAGCTGGTCGCCCGTACGGGCCAGCGAGAGCAGGAGGAAGGAGTCGACCATGCCGGCGACCGTGGTCTCGGACTGGCCCACGCCCACGGTTTCGACGAGGACCACGTCGTAGCCCGCCGCCTCCATCACGATCATCGACTCGCGGGTGGCCTTCGCGACCCCGCCCAGCGTGCCCGCCGAGGGAGAGGGCCGCACGAAGGCCGCCGGATCGACGGCGAGGCGCTCCATCCGGGTCTTGTCGCCCAGGATGGAGCCGCCCGTGCGGGTGGACGAAGGGTCGACCGCGAGGACCGCCACCCGGTGGCCGAGCCCCGTCAGCATCGTGCCGAACGCGTCGATGAACGTGGACTTGCCCACGCCCGGCACGCCGCTGATGCCGATCCTGCGCGCCCGCCCCGCGTGCGGGAGGAGCTCCGTCAACAGCTGCTGCGCCAGCACCCGGTGCGCGGGCAGGGTGGACTCGACGAGGGTGATCGCGCGCGCGATGAACGCGCGCTTCCCGTCGAGTACGCCCTTCGTGTAAACGGCAACGTCGATCTTCGCCACCCGCGTCAGCCGCCTACAGCTCGTGGCCCAGGTCCGCGGCCAGCCGCGTCACCAGGTCGTGGGCGGCGTCCGGGATCACCGTTCCGGGCGGGAACACCGCCGTCGCACCCATTTCGAGGAGGGTGGGGACGTCCGCCGGCGGGATGACCCCGCCCACGACGATCATGATGTCCTCGCGCCCCTCCTCCGCCAGCGCCTCGCGCAGCGCCGGTACGAGGGTCAGGTGCCCGGCGGCCAGCGAGGAGACGCCCACCACGTGCACGTCCGCCTCGACGGCCTGGCGGGCCACCTCCCCCGGGGTCTGGAACAGCGGGCCGACGTCCACGTCGAAGCCCAGGTCGGCGAAGGCGGTCGCGATCACCTTCTGGCCGCGGTCGTGCCCGTCCTGGCCCATCTTGCAGACCAGGATGCGCGGACGGCGGCCCTCCGCCTCCTCGAACCGGTCGAGGAGCGCACGGGTGCGCTCCAGGGACGGAGACTCGCCTGCCTCGGTTCGGTACACACCCGAGATGGTACGGATCTGGCTCGCGTGCCGCCCGTACACCTTCTCGAGGGCGTCCGAGATCTCACCGACCGTCGCCTTCGCGCGCGCCGCGTCCACCGCGAGCGCCAGGAGGTTGCCCTCGCCGCGCTCCGCCGCGTTCGTCAGCGCCCGCAGGGTGTCCTGCGTGACCGCCTCGTCGCGCTCCTCGCGCAGCCGCCGCAGCTTGGCGATCTGCTGGGTGCGCACCGAGGAGTTGTCGACCTTCAGGACGTCGATCTGCTCGTCCGTCGCGACCCGGTACTTGTTCACGCCGATCACCGGCTGGCGGCCGGAGTCGATGCGGGCCTGCGTCCGGGCCGCCGCCTCCTCCACCCGGAGCTTGGGGATGCCCGCGTCGATGGCCTGCGCCATGCCGCCGGCCGCCTCGACCTCCTGGATGTGCTGCCAGGCGCGGCGGGCCAGGTCGTAGGTGAGCTTCTCGACGTACGCGCTCCCGCCCCAGGGGTCGATGGAGCGGCAGGTCCCCGACTCCTGCTGGAGCAGCAACTGGGTGTTGCGGGCGATGCGCGCGGAGAAGTCCGTCGGCAGCGCGAGCGCCTCGTCGAGGGCGTTGGTGTGCAGCGACTGCGTGTGGCCCTGGGTGGCCGCCATCGCCTCGATGCAGGTGCGCGTCACGTTGTTGAAGACGTCCTGTGCGGTCAGGGACCAGCCCGAGGTCTGCGAATGGGTGCGCAGCGAGAGGGACTTGGCGTTCTTCGGGTCGAACTGCTTGACCAGGCGCGCCCACAGCAGGCGGGCCGCGCGCAGCTTGGCGACCTCCATGAAGAAGTTCATGCCGATCGCCCAGAAGAAGGAGAGGCGCGGCGCGAAGGCGTCCACGTCCAGCCCGACGGCCTGGCCGGCCCGCAGGTACTCCACGCCGTCGGCGAGGGTGTAGGCCAGCTCCAGGTCGGCCGTGGCCCCGGCCTCCTGGATGTGGTAGCCGGAGATCGAGATGGAGTTGTACCGCGGCATCTTCTGCGAGGTGAAGGAGAAGATGTCCGAGATGATCCGCATCGAGGGCTTCGGCGGGTAGATGTAGGTGTTGCGGACCATGAACTCTTTGAGGATGTCGTTCTGGATGGTCCCGGCGAGCTTGTCGGGGGAGACGCCCTGCTCCTCCGCCGCCACGATGTAGAGGGCGAGGACCGGAAGCACCGCGCCGTTCATCGTCATCGACACGGTCATCTTGTCCAGCGGGATGCCGTCGAACAGCTGGCGCATGTCGTAGATCGAGTCGATCGCCACGCCCGCCATGCCGACGTCGCCGGTCACGCGCGGGTGGTCGCTGTCGTAGCCGCGGTGCGTGGGCAGGTCGAAGGCGATCGACAGGCCCTTCTGGCCCGACGCGAGGTTGCGCCGGTAGAAGGCGTTGGACTCCTCGGCCGTGGAGAAGCCCGCGTACTGCCGGATCGTCCAGGGCTGGTTGACGTACATCGTCGGGTACGGCCCGCGCAGGTACGGGGCCACGCCCGGGTAGGTGTGGAGGAAGTCCAGGCCCTCCAGGTCCCGGCCCGTGTACAGCGGCTGTACGCCGATGCCCTCGGGCGTCTCCCACAGCAGCTCGGCGGCGTCGGAGCCGGTGGACTCCTTCAGCGCCGTGCGCCACTGGTCCTCGGACCCGGCGGCCGGGGCCGCGCCGTCCAGCGCGAGTTCGGAGAAATCGGGGATCCCTGTGCTGCTCAAGACGGCACTCCCATCCGGTCGAGTACGGAGGACAGCACGGCGACCGCGTCGCAGCCCGCGAAGACGTACTCGTCCACGGCCGCCGCGGCGGTGCCGGGCTTGCCCGCGAGGAACACGGTGCTCGCGCCCGCCGAGCGCAGGGCCGCGACCACCGCCTCGGCCTGCTCCTCGTACAGCGCGTCGCTGGAGCAGAGCACGGCCATGCCGTCCGCGCCGCTCGCGGCGTACGCCGCCGCGGCCGTTTCCGGGGTCACCGACACCGGGTCGTGCACCGGGGTGACGCCGCCCGCCTGGAACAGGTTCGAGGCGAAGGTGGCACGGGCGGTGTGCGCGGCCGCCGGGCCCAGGGCCGCCAGGAAGATCGTGGGCCGGGCGCCCGTCGCCGCCAGGTGGGCGTCGCTGCGGGCGCGCAGGGCCTCGTACGCCTCGTCGCGCCGCACGCGCGGCAGTCCGCCGGTGAGCGGGGCCGGCGCGGGTTCGCGTACGACCGGCTTCTCGGAGAGGTGCGGGAACTCGCTGACCCCGGTGATCGGTTCGCGGCGCTTGGCCAGCTTCTTGGAGCGCTCCGCCCAGGTGGCGGCGAGGCGATCGGCGACCAGGCCGGAGCGCAGGGCGGCGGCCTGGCCGCCCGCCTTCTCCACGGTCTGGAAGAACTCCCAGGCCGCGTGGGCGAGTTCGTCCGTGAGCTGCTCGACGTAGTACGAGCCGCCGGCCGGGTCGATCACGCGGGCGAGGTGGGACTCCTCCAGCAGGATCGTGGAGGTGTTGCGGGAGATGCGGCGCGCGAACGCGTCGGCCAGTCCGAGCTCCTGGTCGAACGGGAGCACGGTGACCGCGTCCGCGCCGCCCACGCCCGCCGCCATGCAGGCGATGGTCGTGCGCAGCATGTTCACCCACGGGTCGCGGCGGGTCATCATCACCGGCGAGGTGACGGCGTGCTGGCGCTGGGCGCCGGCCGCGGGGGTCCCGCAGGCCTCGGCGACCCGGGCCCACAGGCGCCGGGCGGCGCGCAGCTTGGCGATCGTGAGGAACTGGTCGGCGGTCGCCGCGTAGCGGAACTCCAGCTGCCCGAAGGCCGCCTCCGCGGTGAGGCCCGCGCCGGTGAGGGCGCGCAGGTACGCGACCCCGGTGGCCAGGGAGAGCCCCAGCTCCTCGGCGGCGCTGCCGCCCGCCTCGTGGTAGGGCAGGGCGTCGACGGTCAGGGCGCGTACGTGGGGCCAGGCGGCCGTCTCCGCGGTGAGCGCGGCGGCTTCCGCCAGATCCAGGGCGCGGCCCGTGCGGGCCTCGTGGCCCAGCGGGTCGGCGCCGAGCGAGGCGCGGGCGGCCTCGGGGGCCACCCCGCGCTCGGTGTACAGCGCGAGCAACGCCCGCGCCGCCTCGGCGTACTGGGCCCCGGGGTCGAGGGAGACGGGCGCGAGGTCGAGGTAGACCCCCTCCAGGGCGCGGGCCAGGCCCTCGGCCGGGAGGCCGGCGTCGCCGACGGCCAGCCACAGCGAGGTGGTGCCGTTCTCCAGGTCGGCCAGGGCCGCCTCGTTCACCCGTACGGGATCGGTGCCGGCGATCCGCTGTCGGACGTCCCAGCCCGAGGCGGCGCCGCCCTCGGCACGTCCGCCCCGTACGAAGGGTGCGAAACCGGGGAAACCGGTGTCCGGGGAGGTTTCGGGCGCGGTGTACAGCGGGCGGGTGGTGAGCCCGTCCTCGAGCTTCGTGGACAACGCGTCTTCCGCTGCCTCGCCGGAAACTTCCTTGCCCGACTTGCGCAGGACGCCCTCTACAAGGCGCTGCCACTGCTCATGCGTCGCGTCAGGGAACTCGGCGGCCAAGGAGAGCCCGTCATCAGGCAGGACCGTCATGGCTCGAATGTTAGGGGGGTCCATGTGAACGACCTATAACCACCGGATGTGATCTCGCCCTCTCATGTGAGACGGGAGGGGTCACGGAAGAGCGGGGCGAGCAGGACGGTCGCGGAGGCTACCGGGAGTACGGCGGGCCCCGCGTGCGGGGCGACGATCCGCCGCCCGTAGCGGTCGGGGTCGCCGGCCGCCTCGCGGATCTCGTCGAGGTAGCCGTCGTGCAGGATCGCGGAGAGCTCGCTGACCACCATGACGGCCGGGTTGAACACGTCGAGGAGCAGGGCGGCGGCCCGGCCGACGGTACGGGCGCGTTCGCGCAGCAGCCGGTCGGCGCGGGGGTCGCCGGTGGCGGCCGCGTCGACGAGGAGGTTGACGGAGGGGTCCGGGACGGTCCCGCGGCGCACGGCCTCGGCGCCGAGGACCGTGTCGGAGGCGCTCGGCTGGAGACAACCCGTACGGCCGCACGCGCAGGGGGTGGGCGAACCGGGGACGGGCAGGTGTGCGACGTCGCCGGCGGCGGCGCCGGGGCCCTGGTGCACGGTGCCCTCGATGCCGAAGGCGGCATCGACGACGTTGCCGATGAAGAGGTGGAGGAGGCTGGAGCGGGCCTCGGGGCGGCCGAAGAGGATCTCGGCGTGGGCGATGGCGCGGGCGTGGTTGTCGACGGAGACGGGCAGGCCGAGGCGGTCGCGGAGCCCGGCCGCGAGGGGGACGTCGCGCCAGCCGAGCGCGTCGTGGCGGACGACGGTGCCGTCGCCGGGGCGGACCCAGCCGCCGAGGGCCGCACCGAGGCCGAGGAGGGGCCGGTCGGTCCTGAACTCGCGCAGGAAGCGGTCGAGTTCGGTGGCGATGAGCTCGGGGAGCCGGTCGGGCGACTGCCCGGCGTGCGGGAAGGCCCGGCGGACGAGGACGCGGCCGCGGAGGTCGACGAGGCTGAAGGTGGAGGCGGGCACGCCGATGTGCAGGCCGGCGGCGAGGGGGCCGCCGACGGGGCCGGTGTGGAGGTCGAGGGGGATCCGGGGCCGGCCGGGACCGCCGGGACCGCCGGGCTCACCGGGACCTCCGGGGCCGCCGGGGCCGCCGGGACCCTTGGCGGCCGGGGCGGCGGCGGGGCCGGCCGGTTCGGGGAGTTCGCGCAGTTCCCGGAGCAGGCCGGCCCGCAGCAGGGCGGTGGTCTGCCGTGACACGGAGGCGGGGCTGAGGCCGCACAGCTTCGGGATGTCGCTCCTGGCCCCGCGCCCACCACCACCCGCACCCCCACCACGGTGTACACCGGCAAGGCCGGACCCGACGCCGCCGTGGACCGGGGCTGGCTGCTCGGCCACTTCAAGGAGCCCGGCGATCCGCGCCACAGCGAGGACGTGGAGATCAAGTGGGGCGTGCACCCCAAGGGTGACGAGCGGGCGCGGTGGGTGCGCGGCGAGTCCCGCACGGCGCTGCAGGTGCTGATCAGCGGCCGGTTCCGGCTGGAGTTCCCCGGCCGCAGCATCGTGCTCGCCGAACAGGGCGACTACGTCGTGTGGGGACGCGGCGTGGACCACTCCTGGTACGCGGAGGAGGACTCCGTGGTGCTCACCGTGCGCTGGCCCTCGCTGCCCGGCTACCGGACCGAGGACCAGTCCGGCCGGACCTCCGCTCCGAACCCCGTGTGACCATGGTCCCGCACCTGCCCGGCAGCCTGTGACGATGCCCACGAAGGCGGCCAACGATCACAGAACGCTGCGATCGTGAAGGTGTAGACCATATTTCGAGACGTTCAGCGTTCAGTGTTCAGGCGTTCTTTGCGACGGGCCGTTCCCCGGTGAAGATCCGAACCACCAGGGAGCTCGTCCGTTGGCAGCAATCGCACGGTGGTGCATGCGGCACCGCCTCGTCGTCGTCCTGCTCTGGAGCCTCGCGCTCGGCGGGACCGCCGCGGCCGCGGTCGGCGCGGGAACGGCGTTCTCCAACGACTACGAGGTCCCCGGCACCGAGTCCAGCAAGGCGCACGCCCTGCTCCGCGAGGGCTTCCACGGCCAGGGCGGCGATTCCGACACCATCGTGTGGCGGGCCCCGGACCACCAGAGCGTGCGTACGCCCGCCGTCGAGGAGCGCATGGCGCGGGCGCTCGACTCGATAGCGGCCCTGCCCGGCGTCGGATCGGTCGCGGGCCCCTACGGCACCGAACCCGAGAGCGCCGCCCGGATCAGCGCCGACGGACGGACCGCCTACGCCGTGGTCACCTTCGACCGGCAGGCCGACTCGGTCCCCAAGTCCGAGGCGAAGGCCGTGGTGGAGGCCGCGAAGAACCCGACGACCCAGGCCGACGGCCTCCAGGTCGAGCTCGGCGGCCGCGCCATCGGCCTCACGGAGGCGCCCGGCGCGCACCTCGCCGAAGCCATCGGCGTGGCCATCGCCGCCGTCGTGCTCTTCCTGGCCTTCGGCTCGCTGGCCGCGAGCCTGCTGCCCATCGCGACCGCGTTGGTCAGCGTCGGCACCGCCTATTTCGGCATCACCCTCCTCGGGCACGCGATGCCGGTCGCCGACTTCGCCCCGATGCTGGGCACCCTGGTGGGCCTCGGCGTGGGCATCGACTACGCGCTGTTCATCGTCACCCGCCACCGCAAGGGCCTCCAGCGCGGACTCCCGGTCGAGGAGGCCGCCGAGAACGCCGTCGCCACCACCGGCCGGGCCGTCGTCTTCGCCGGGGCCACCGTCTGCATCGCGCTGCTCGGGATGCTCGTGCTGCGGCTGAACTTCCTCAACGGCGTCGCGATAGCCGCCTCCCTCACCGTGGTCCTGACCGTCGCCGCCTCGGTGACCCTGCTGCCCGCTCTCCTCTCCTGCATCGGCGCGCGGGCCCTCTCGCGCCGTGAGCGCCGCAGACTGGCCGCCGAGGGCCCGCGGGCCGAGTCCGCCACCGGCTTCGCCGCCCGCTGGTCCGCCTTCGTCGAGCGCCACCCCAAGCTGCTCGGCATCCTGGCCACGGCGGTCATGGCGGTGCTGGCGCTGCCCATGCTCTCGCTCCACCTGGGCACCTCCGACCAGGGCAACAACCCGGCCACCTCCACCACCCGCAAGGCGTACGACCTGCTCGCGGACGGCTTCGGCCCGGGAACGAACGGCCCGCTGACCGTGGTCGCCCGCCTCGAAGGCGCCGGCGACCGACTGGCCGTGGACCGGCTGGCCGATTCGCTCCGCACGGCCGGGGGCGTGGCCTCCGCCGGACCGGCCGTCTTCAACCGGAGCGGCGAAACGGCCGTCATCACCGTCGTGCCGGACTCCCCGCCGCAGTCCCGGGCCACGAGCGACCTGGTCGACACGCTGCGCGAGGAGGTCATCCCGCGCGCCGCGCAAGGCAGCTCCATGCAGGTCCACGTGGGCGGCGTGACCGCCGGCTACGACGACTTCGCCGCCGTCATCATCGGCAAACTGCCGCTCTTCGTCGGGGTGGTCATCGCGCTGGGCTGCCTCCTGCTGCTGCTGGCCTTCCGCTCCATCGGCATCCCGCTCAAGGCGGCCGCCATGAACGTCGCCGCCGTCGCCTCCTCCTTCGGAGTCGTCGTCGCGGTCTTCCAGTGGGGCTGGGGCAGCGAACCGATGGGCCTGGGCAGCGCCGGCCCCATCGAGCCCTTCCTGCCGGTGATCATGGTCTCGGTGCTCTTCGGACTGTCCATGGACTATCAGGTCTTCCTCGTCAGCCGGATGTACGAGGAGTGGCTGGAGACCGGGGACAACAAGCGGGCCGTGCGCGTCGGCCTCACCGAGACCAGCCGGGTGATCAACTCGGCGGCGGTCATCATGATCTCCGTCTTCCTGGCCTTCGTGCTCAGCGGCGACCGGCTCATCGCCATGTTCGGCATCGCGCTGGCCGTGGCCGTCGCTCTCGACGCCTTCGTCCTGCGCACCCTCCTGGTCCCGGCCCTCATGCACATGCTCGGCGGCGCCAACTGGTGGCTGCCGGCCTGGCTGGACCGCCGGCTGCCGCGCATCAGCATCGAACCCCCCGAACGCCGGCCCCGTGCGACACTTCCGGCACAGCGGGCCGGCGCCTCCGCAGCCACGAGCGAGGACGGCAACGAGCCCGCCACAGCATCCCGGTGACGCGGTGAACCGCCGCCCGAACCCCAAGGACGAGCCCGCATGTTCTCGACAGACCTCGCCGAAGGCGCCCAGCTGTTCCCGCTGGAGATCCGGCACGCCGAGGAGCTCCTGGCGCACATGGACCGCGGCCGGGAACACATCGGTCGGTTCGTCGGACTGCCGGACGTCGTCGCCGACCTCGAAGGGGCCCGGTCCTACCTGGCCGCCTACGCGCAGAAGGCGGCCACCGACACCGGGCGGCTCTACGGCATCCGGGTCGACGGCGTCCTCGTCGGCGGGGTCCTCTTCCGCACCTTCGACACCGCGAGCGGCACCTGCGAGGCCGGCTGCTGGCTGGAGCCCGCCATGGTCGGCCGCGGCCTGGTGACCAAGGCCTGCCGGACCATCATCGACTGGGCCTTCCGGGAGCGCGGCATGCACCGCGTCGAGTGGCACGTCGCCTCCGGCAACAAGAAGAGCATCGCCGCCGCCGAGCGCCTCGGAATGACCCGCGAGGGCGTCCTGCGGGAGAACGACCTCTACCGCGGCGCCCGCCAGGACACCGAGATCTGGTCGGTCCTCGCCCACGAGTGGCCCCCGGCCCCGACCGCGTAACCGCGTCCCCGGCACCTGCCGTTGCCGCACCCGCCCCCGGGTCCCCCGAGGACCGCGGGCGGCCGGGTGCGGGCGGTCCCGCCGGATTCTCAGAAACCTCTCATACAAGCCGCCTACGGTGCCCCGCATGGACACCACGAAGACCCCCGCCCCGACCGCTCCCGAGGCGGACTCCCCGGCCGACCTGAAGAAGGCCGCCGCCGACGAGTCGACCGCCCCGGTCGCCGCCGACCCCGCCGTCGAGGAGATCCTCGACGAGGACCTCGAGGACGACCTCGACGACGAGCTCGACGCGCCCGCCGAGGGCGGCAGTGGCGTCGCGGCCGCGGCCTCGGCCGTCGTCGCCGCCGGTCTCGGCCTGATCGCCCTCAGCGGCAGCTGGGTCTCCCGCGTCGTGGCCGAGCGCACCACCCTCGTCGGCCAGATCGGCTCGGCCAACGCCACCAGCACCGAGGAGAAGATCGAGGCGCTGTACGGCAACGCCTGGCAGATCACCGCCCTGGTCAACGGTGTCCTGTCGACGATCGCGCTGCTCATCGCCGTCTTCGTCCTGGCCCGCCCCGCCTTCGGCGCCCCCGGCCGTACGCTCCCCACCTGGGTCCGTGCCGTGTCCTGGGCCGCCGTGGTCCTCGGCGCCCTCGGCGTGATCGTCTTCGGCGTCATGTACTTCCTCCCCCTCCCCAAGGCCGCTTAGACCTAGGCCGCCTAGGCACTGCCTTAGTCCGCTTCGGGGACCCGCGGCCCCGGACTAAGGACCCCCGGTCCGCCCGGATGCGGCATGCTCCCGATGCGCGGGTACCCCCTGGGAAGCGAATCTTGGATCACACCGAACGAGGTGCCGAGAAACGCAACCAGGGAGTACGAGATGTTCGAGTACGAGATCGCCACCGCCCGCCGCGAAGACCTCATCCGTGAGGCCGACGCGTACCGCCTGGTCCGGGAAGCGAAGAAGGCCCGCCGCGGCTCCTCTCGGTTCCAGGAATCCGAAGGGCCGGTGAGAAGCCTGCGGGGCAGCTTCACCCGCGCCGCGTAACCCGCGCCGCGAACCGCGTGAACGGCCGCGTGATGAGCAGCGCACCGATAACAAGTGCCGATGGGCAGGGCCTCTGTGCGATGCTCGGCGGCGTGGAAACCAGATCTGTCAGCCCGGTGTTCGTCGGCCGAGCCGACGAACTGGCCGTACTCACCGACGCCCTGACGCGCGCCACCGGCGGCCAAGAGCCGCAGGCACTGCTCGTCGGCGGCGAGGCCGGGGTCGGCAAGACCCGCCTCACCGAGGAGTTCCTCTGCGAGGCCGACCGCCGCGGCGCGGTCGTCGCCGTCGGAGGCTGTGTGGAGATCGGGGCGGAGGGCCTTCCCTTCGCCCCGTTTTCGACCGCCCTGCGCACCCTGCACCGGCTGCTCCCCGCCGAACTTGCCGCAGCGGCCGCCGGCCAGGAGGACGAGCTCGCCCGCATCCTCCCCGAACTCGGCGAGACCCCGCGCGGCCCCCACGACGAGGAGAGCACCGCCCGGCTCTTCGAGCTGACGGCCCGGATGCTGGAGCGGCTCGCCGCCGACCGCACCGTCGTCCTCGTCCTGGAAGACCTGCACTGGGCGGACACCTCCACCAGGCACCTGCTCTCGTACCTCTTCAGGGCGCTGGGCAGCGGCCGGCTCGTCCTGGTCGCCACCTACCGCGCCGACGACGTCCACCGCCGCCACCCGCTGCGCCCGCTCCTCGCCGAGCTGGACCGGCTGCGCACCGTCCAGCGCATCGAGGTGGCCCGCTTCAACCGCGCCGAGGTCCGCCGCCAGCTCGCCGGCATCCTCGCCTCCCAGCCCGACGAGGACTTCGTCGAATCGGTCTTCGACCGCTCCGACGGCAACGCCTTCTTCGTCGAGGAACTCGTCGCCTCCCGCTCCAGCGGCTGCGTCACCGGCCTCACCGAATCCCTGCGCGACCTCCTCCTCGTGCGCGTCGAAGTCCTCCCGGACGCCTCGCAGCGCGTCGTGCGCATCGTCGCCGAAGGCGGCTCCACGGTGGAGTACGGGCTGCTGCGCGCCGTCACCGGGCTCACCGAGGACGAGCTGATCGAAGCCCTGCGCGCGGCGGTCGGCGCCAACATCCTCCTCCCCACCTCCGACGGCGACGGCTACCGCTTCCGCCACTCCCTGGTCCGCGAGGCCGTCTCCGACGACCTGCTGCCCGGCGAGCGCGCCCGGGTCAACCGCCGCTACGCCGAGGCACTGGAGGCCGACGACTCGCTGGCCCGCGCCGAGGAGCGCGTCATCCGGCTCGCCAACTACTGGTACTACGCCAACGACGCCGTCAGGGCACTGCCCGCCGTCCTCGCCGCCTCGGTGGCCGCCCGCCGCCGGCACGCCTACGCCGAGCAGCTGCGCCTGCTGGAGCGGGCCATGGACCTGTGGGAGGGCGTACCGGAGGAGGTGCGCCGCGAACTGCGCCCGGCGGACTACACCGAGGTGTACCCGCCCTGCGGCTGCGACCCCGCGACCACCCCGCTGCAGCGCCTGGACCTGCTGGCCGAGGCCACCGTCGCGGCCCGCTTCGGCGGCGAACGCGAACGCGCCCTGAAGATCACCAAGATCGCGCTGCGCTCCCTCGACGACGGCCACGACCCGCTGCGCGCCGCCTGGTTCTGGACCGAGCGCTCCCGGCTCGTCGCCAGCCTCGCCCGCGGCGACGGCTGGGAGGAGCTCGCCACGGCACAGGAGCTCGTCCGCGGGCTGCCCCCGTCCCAGGTGCACGCCGAGGTCCTCGTCCGGGCCGCGAGCTGGGGCATGCTCCACGACCCGGGCCCCGACAACCTCGCCGCCGCCGAACGCGCCGTGGAGTACGCGCGGAAGGTCGGCGCCGAGGAGACGGAACTCAACGCCCGGATCACCGTCGGCACCCTGCTCACCGACGCCGGGGAAGCCGAGCGCGGTCTCGCCGAGCTGTACGCGGTCAAGGACCGGGCCGCCGAACTCGGCCTCGGCGTTCTGACGGGACGCGCTCATGTGAACCTCACCTCTCAGTTGGAAAGCATGGGCCGGTCCCGCGAAGCCGTGGAACTGGCAGAACAAGGTGCCGAACTGGTCAAGAAGTCCCAGCTGATGGACTCCGAGGCCTGGGTCCGCGGGAACCTGGCCGAGAGCCTCTACAGCCTCGGCCGCTGGGAGGAGGCCGCGAAGGAGGCCCGGCTCACCATGAGCCTCGTCAGCAGCGCCGCCCCGCGCGCCGCTGCCGCCGCACGCCTCTCCTACCTGGCCCTGGCCCGCGGCGAGATCACCGAGGCCGCCGGCCAGCTCACCGCCGCCCGCGCCCACTTCGGAGCGCACGACGGCCAGCCCCAGCACCGGATCCCGATGTTCCGCCTCGGGATCGGCGTGGCCGCGGGGGAGGGCCGGATCGCCGACGTCCGCACCCAGGTCGGCGAGGCAGTCGCCGACGGCTTCCCGCTCGGCCACCACCGCTACGCCTGGCCGCTGCTGCTCGCCGCCGCCACGGCCGAGGCCGACGCCCGGGGCCTGCCGTCCGCCGAAGCCGGCCGGGACCAGGCGCTCGCCGTCCTCGCCGCCGCCGCCCGCGCCCTGGAGGCCCCGGTCCCGGTGTGGGCCGCCCACGCCGAGTTCCTCCGGGCCGAGCTGCTGCGCGCCGAGGACCGGGACACCGTCGCCGACTGGACGGGCGTCGAGGAGTCGGTCCGCCCCTTGGAGCGCCCGTACCTGCTGGCCAGGGCCAGGCACCGGCTCGTGGAGGCCCTGCTCGCCGCCGGCGGCGACCGGGAGGCCGCGGCCGGGCTGCTCCGCGAGGCCCACACGACGGCGGAACAGCTCGGCGCCCGCCGGCTCCGCGAGGACCTGGCCCTGCTCGCCCGGCGCGCCCGGCTCCCGCTCACCCCCGTGCACACCGCCAAGGACGCTCCGCCGCCCGAAGTCGACCCCGTCGAGGCGCTGGGCCTGACCAGCCGCGAACGCGACGTGCTGCGCCTGGTCGCGGCGGGCCACACCAACCGCCAGATCGCCGAGGAGCTCTTCATCTCCCCGAAGACGGCAAGCGTGCACGTCTCGAACATCCTGGCGAAGCTGGGTGTCGCGGGCCGCGGCGAGGCGGCCGCCCTGGCCCACCGGCTACGGCTCTTCGGCCCGCCCGCCCCGAAGGCGGCCCACGCGACGCGCTAGTGCGGTGGACCTTCCCGGTCACAGCACTAGAGCCCCGGGTGCTCCTCCGGGTGCTCCTTGGGGCGTATGAGCACGGTGCCGGAGTCCAGATCTATCGGACCCTTTCCCGGGTCGCCGTCATTCACGTCGACCCGGGAGAGCTCCAGCCGCTTCTTCTCGTCGTCCGCGTGCTTGCGTCCCGGGCTGAAAATCTCCTCGATCATGTTGAACATCGCGCCCACCGTGCCTTTCGTCCCCCCGTCGGGGCCCGCCGGTCATCGCACCGTCAGTGTCAGGATCCTGTCGTCGCCCGATTCCGGCGACCCGCGCCCGTCCGTCTCGCTCGTGACCAGCAGCAGCTTGTCCCCGCCCAGGGCCACCACGGTCCGCAGGCGGCCGTACTCACCCTCCAGGAAGGCCTCGGGCTCCGCCACCGGGTTCGCCCCGGCCAGCGGAATCCGCCAGAGCCGCTGCCCCCTGAGCCCGGCCATCCAGACCGAGCCCTGCGCCCAGGCGATCCCGCTCGGCGAGGCCTGCTCGGTCTTCCACACCGCCACCGGATCGCGCATCCCCGGCTTTCCGGCCTTGCCCTCGGCCTCCGGCCAGCCGTAGTTCGCCCCGGGCTCGATCAGATTCAGCTCGTCCCAGGTGTTCTGGCCGAACTCGGCCGCCCACAGCCGTTTGTCCTTGTCCCAGGCGAGCCCCTGCACATTGCGGTGCCCGGAGGAGTAGACGACCGAATCGGCCTCCGGATTGCCGTGCACCGGCTGTCCGTCCGGGGTCATCCGCAGGATCTTGCCGCCCAGCGACTCCTTGTCCTGGGCCAGCCCGGTGTCCCCGGCCTCGCCCGTCCCGGCGTAGAGCATCTTGTCCGGGCCGAAGGCGATCCGCCCGCCGTTGTGGATCATCCCCTTGGGGATTCCCCGGAACACCGTGTCGGGTGCGCCCAACTGCTCTCCGACCGGTCTCTTGTCGTCATACCGGAGCCGGGCGATGCGGTTGTCGGACTCGGTCGTGAAGTACGCGTACACCATGCGGTCCGAGGCGAAGGAAGGGGACAGGGCCAGGCCCAGCAGCCCGCCCTCGCCGGCCGGGGCCACCCCGGGCACCTTGCCGACCTGGGTCACCTCGCCCGTGCCCACATCGACCCGGCTGATCGTCCCCTTGTCCCGCGAGGCGATCAGCAGGTTCCCGTCGGGCAGCGGAGCCACCCCCCACGGGGACTCCAGGCCCTTGGCGGCCACGCCCGTCACCGTCACCCCGCCCTTGGCCGGCGGGCCGGCCTCCGAGGGGGAGGCGGACGCCCCGCCGGAGGCCGCCGGCGCGGGGGAGGCCGCATCCGGTGACGAGCCTCCCGGCCGGGCCCCGGCGCCGCCCGGCGGCGAGCACCCCGCCGCCAACAGCGCCCCGCACCCGGCCAGGGCGAAGGCCGCCAGCACTCCGCGCGCCCCGGCCCGACCCGGCGCCGGGCCGCGCACCTGGTCCTGGCCCCAGTCCTGGCCCCAGTCCTGGCCCCGCTCCTGGCCCCAGTCCTGGACCCGGTCCTGGCTCCGCTCCTGGCCCCGCTCCCGGTCCTGATTCCGTTCGTATCGCATCGCCGTGCTCCCCTCCGGTCCTCCGATCGTGCCCTTCACATGACTCAACAGCCACGGCCGTTCCCGAAGTTCCGCCACTCGTACACTCGATCGAGTGGTCGTGGGTCGGCCCGGGCCTCAGCCCCGCGCCTCAGTCCCACGCCTCAGTCCCAGGCCCCCACCGGGTCCGGCAGTCCCGACAGCTCGGCCAGGTCCTCCGCGGTCAGCAGGACCTCCGCCGCCCGCGCGTTCTCCGCCGCCCAGCACGCCTGCCCGGTTCCGGGCACCGGAACCACCTGCGGACCCTGTGCCAGCACCCACGCCAGTGCCGCCTGCGCGGCCGTGACCCCGGGCCCGTGCCGCCGGGCCACCCGCCGCAGCCCCGCCACCAGCACCTGGTTCGCCGCCATCGCGTACGCCGTGAACAGCGGATGGCGGGCCCGCACGTCCTGCGCCTCGAACCCCTCGCCCGGGGTCAGCGTCCCGGTCAGGAACCCGCTCCCCAGCGGCATCGCAGCCAAGAACCCCACCCCGCGCGCCGCGCACCACGGCAGCAGGTGCCGCGCCGCCTGCGGCGACCACACCGACAGCTCCGCCTGCACCGCGCTCACCGGGAACACCTGCTGCGCCCGTTCCAGATGCCGCAGGGTCGCCCCGTACGACCGGTCCCCGAGCCGCCCCGCGCCCGGCCCGGTCCCGGCGCCCAGCGCGCAGAAGCCGAGCGCCCGCACCTTCCCCGCGCCCACCAGCTCCGCCAGCGCGCCCCACGACTCCTCCACCGGCACCTCCGGGTCCACCCGGTGCAGCTGGTACAGGTCTATGACGTCGGTGCGCAGCCTGCGCAGCGAGGCGTCGCAGGCCCGCCGCAGGTACCCGGGCCGGCCGTCCGCCACCACGTGCCGCCCGTCCGCCCGCAGCCCCGCCTTGGCGGACACGAAGGCGTCCTGGCGGCGCTCCCGCAGCACCCGCCCGAGCAGCAGCTCGTTCGTGTAAGGGCCGTACAGGTCGGCGGTGTCCAGCAGGTTCGCGCCCAGGTCCAGGGCCGTGTGCACCGTCCGCAACGAGTCCTCGCGCCGCCTGCGCGCAGGCGCGTACGCCCCGCTCATCGGCATGCACCCGAGTCCGACGGCGCCCACCGTCAGCGCCCCCGACCCGATCGACCTGCGCTCCACCCCTGCGTCCCCCTTGGTCCTCCCGGTCCGGCACACAAACTAACGGCTCGATCCGGATCCCCTGGCATAGCCTCCTGATCATGACTGCAGAGATTCCCGAGACCCTCGACG
This sequence comes from Streptomyces sp. ICC1, assembly GCF_003287935.1. Taxonomy (GTDB): domain Bacteria; phylum Actinomycetota; class Actinomycetes; order Streptomycetales; family Streptomycetaceae; genus Streptomyces; species Streptomyces tritrimontium. The sequence goes on along the minus strand of NZ_CP030287.1, from coordinate 1,020,023 downwards.
TATGGCTCCCCTTCCCCGCCGAGGAGATCGAGGGGCTGCCCGATGCCTTCCGCTACCGCCTCTGGGACGGCGAGGAGGCCTTCCCGGCCGATCCGGCCGCCTGCGTCTTCTACGTCACGCCGTACATGAAGTCCCCGGCCGTCACCCTGCGCCCGCTGCCCGCGATGGAGCGCCTGCGGGTCGTGCAGACCCTCACCGCCGGCATCGACCACGTCCTGGGCGGCCTCGGGGACCTCGGCCCCGGCGTACGGCTGTGCAACGCCCGCGGCGTCCACGAGGCGTCCACCGCCGAACTGGCGCTCACCTTGACCCTGGCCTCCCTGCGCGGGATCCCCGGCATGGTGCGCGGCCAGGACCGCGAGGAGTGGCGCTTCGGGTTCTACGAGGCCCTCGCGGACAAGTCCGTGCTGATCATCGGCTACGGGGCGATCGGCTCGGCCATCGAGGACCGCCTCGCGCCCTTCGAGTGCGAGCGGATCACCAGGGTCGCGCGGACGGCGCGCACGACGGCGCGCGGGCCGGTGCACGCCCTCGCCGACCTGCCCCAACTGCTGCCCCTGGCCGACGTGGTGATCCTCTCCACCCCGCTCACCGAACAGACGCGGGGACTGGCGGACGCGGAGTTCCTGCGCCGCATGAAGGACGGGGCGCTGCTGGTGAACGTGGCCCGCGGCCCCGTCGTCGACACCAAGTCGCTCCTGGCGGAGGCGGAGTCGGGCCGGCTGCGCGCCGCGCTGGACGTCACCGACCCGGAACCGCTGCCTTCAGGCCATCCGCTCTGGCATGCTCCGGGTGTCCTGATCACCCCCCATGTGGGCGGCAGCAGCTCGGCGTTCGAGCCCCGGGCCAAGCGCCTGGTGGCCCGCCAGCTCCGCCGCTTCGCCGCCGGATCGCCCGTGGAGAACACGGTGTTGATCACGGAGTGACGGCTGGTGCGCACGCTCCGCAGTCGTGCGGATGCGCCCGGTGGGCACAACTCCCCAGTTGGTGACGGAGCGTAGAGAAGCTATGTCCCTGAGTGACGAAAGTGGTGTATCGTCCGGAACAAGGGGCTGCGGCGCGGTGGTCTGGCGCTGGGGAAGTGATCGGACACTTTGGGGGGCGACGGGCGATGTACGGCCAATGGGTGAAGGATCCGGTGCGGCGAAGCGGCCGCAAACGACGGTGCCGGGACTGGGGCACGCCGAAACCAGCCAGCGAGGGGGACCGGTGAGTGCCCCGGGGGCGGCGCTCCTGACCCGTCGGCCCCTCGCGGGCGGCGGCAAGGGTCTGGCGATGCAGCTCCTCCTCGCGGTGGTCAGCAGCGGGTACGGCGTGGGCGCCGCCCTCGGCTGGGGCTCCAAGGAACTCGCCGATTTCATGGGCGACTTCGGGCTCAGCGCCGCCGGGCTGCTGGCGGCAGTCTCCTGCTTCACGTACGCGCGGGCCATCGACAGCCGCGAGCGCCCGGCCTGGCTGCTGTTCGCGTTCTCCTCGCTCATGGGCAGCTGCGGAAACGCCGTCTGGGGCTGGTACGAGGTGGTCCTCGGTGAGAGCGTGCCGAAGCCCTCCATCGCGGACTTCGCCTTCCTCTGCTTCGCACCGCCCGCCATCGTGGGCCTGCTCGTCCTCGCCAAGCGCCCCGTCACCAGAGCCGGCTGGGTCTGCCTCGGGCTCGACTCCTGGCTCATCGGCGGCTCCCTGCTCACCCTCTCCTGGAGCCTGGCCCTCGCCCACGCGGCGCGCACCGCCCAGACCGGGGCCCCCGGCAGCGTCCCGCGTGCGGCCCTCTCGCTGGCCTATCCGCTCCTGGACATCGCGCTCGTCTCGATGGTGCTGGTGCTGCACTTCCGCCGCTCCGAGACCAACCGCTCCGCCGTGAACACCGCCATCGCGGCCCTCTCGCTGACCGTGCTCAGCGACGCGCTGTTCACCTCGCCCCTGCTCAGCGCCGAGTACCAGTCCGGCCAGCTCCTCGATGCGGGCTGGTTCGCCGGCTCGCTCCTCCTCGCGTACGCGCCCTGGGGCGCCCGCCGGCTCCACCAGGGCCCCGAGTCCGTCGCCCACGCGCGCGCCGAGCGGCCGCACAGCCGCCCCATCACCGGCTCCCTGCCCGCCCTGACCCCGTACCTCGCGGCGGCCGTCTGCACCCTCGGCATCCTCTACAACGTGGTGGACGGCCGGAAGGTCGACCGGGTCGTCGTCTTCACCGGCTGCACGGTCGTCCTCGCCCTCGTCATCCGGCAGGGCATCATGCTCCTCGACAACATCGCGCTGACCCAGGAGCTGGCCCAGAAGGAGAACCACTTCCGCTCCCTGGTCCAGGGCTCCAGCGACGTCATCATGATCGCCGCGCCCACCGGGACCCTGCGCTACGTCAGCCCCGCCGCCGCCGGGGTCTACGGCCGCGAGGCGGAGGAGCTGGTCGGCACCGAGCTGGCCGCCCTGATCCACCCCGACGACCTGGGCCGCGTCGTCCACGAGGTGCGCCGCTTCCTGGCCGCCCCGCCCGCCGAGGAGCCGACCACCCGCATCGAGTGCCGGTTCAAGTCCGGCGAGGGCGAGTGGCTCAACGTGGAGTCCACCGTCAACCGCCATCAGGGCGGGCTCATCCTCAACAGCCGCGACGTCACCGAGCGGGTCAGGCTCCAGGCGCAGCTCCAGCACAGCGCCGAGCACGACCCGCTCACCGACCTCCCCAACCGGGCCCTGTTCACCCGCCGGGTCCGCCAGGCCCTGACCGGCCGGCGGGCCGGGGACCACAGCACCGCCGTGCTCTTCATCGACCTCGACGGCTTCAAAGCGGTCAACGACACCATCGGCCACCAGGCGGGCGACGAACTGCTCGTCGAGGCGGCCCGCCGGCTCCAGGACTCGGTCCGGTCCGGGGACACCGCGGCCCGCCTCGGCGGCGACGAGTTCGCCGCGCTGATCCTGGGCGACGGCAGCCGCGACCGCAGCGCCCGCGAGTACCTGGTCCACGAGATCGCCGACCGGCTGCGCACCACGCTTTCCCAGCCCTACCGGATCTCCGGCAGCGAGGTCCGGGTCGCGGCCAGCATCGGCGTGGCCTTCGCCGACCCCGGCATCACCCCTTCGGACCTCATGCGCAACGCGGATCTCGCGATGTACCGGGCCAAGGCGGGCGGCAAGGACCGGGTCGAGATGTACGCGCCGCAGATGCAGGCCGAAGTCGTCCGCAAGGCGGAGCTGGCCGGGCGGCTGCGCACCGCGCTGCACGAGGGCGAGTTCGCGCTGCTCCACCAGCCCGTGGTCTCCCTGGCCACCGGCGAGATCTCGGCCGTGGCGGCGCAGGCCCGGTGGCGCTCCGCCCAGGGGATCCTGTTCACGCCCGCCGAGTTCCTGCGGGTCGCCGAGTACAGCGAGGGCGGCCACCCGGGCCACCCGGCCCTGCCGGACGCCTCGCGCACCGCCGAGTTGGGGCGGTGGCTGCTGGAGGAGGCCGTCGGGCAGGCCGCCGAGCGGCACCGGGCCGGGCACGACGTACCCGTGGCCGTCCGGATGACCGCGCAGCGGCTGCTGGACCGGTCGATGCCGCTGGGCTCGGTGGAGGCCCTCCTCACGCGCAACGGGCTGCCGTCGGGGGCGCTCGTCCTGGAGCTCGCCGTGTCCGACCCCAGGGTGCCCTTCGACGACCTGGAGCGGCGCCTGGCGGCGCTGCGGCGGCTCGGGGTCCTGATCGCCCTCGACGGCTTCGGCAGCGGCTACGCGGCCATCAGCGCGCTGCGCAGGCTCCCGGTGGACATGCTCAAGCTCGACCGGGGCCTGGTCGAGGGCGTCGTCGAGTCCGCTCGCCTCCACAAGATCACCGCAGGTTTGTTGCGTATCGCAAACGACCTGGGCATGCAGTCGGTGGCGGAGGGCGTGGACCTGCCCGAGCAGGTGCTGGCCCTGCGCGCGATGGGCTGTACGCACGGGCAGGGGATGGCCTTCTCGGGCCCTCTCGACGAGTACAGGCTGCGGCGGGCGCTCGTGAGAGGTACGTTCCCAGTACCGGGCGGTGCGGCCCAGCCAGCATTGGCCGGTGGTTCCCCAGGGGGCTCGATGGCCATCCACAGAGGCTCACATAATGAGACGCCCGTCCCACCCGCTTGACATCACCCTCCCGCCGGAGGGAGGGTCAGTGCCATGCGCACCCGAATTCTCGTACTTGGAAAGCGCGTCGGCTGAAGCTGGGACCAGCATGTCCCCGCTCAACGCACCCGACGCGCTCCCCTCGCTTGCCTCCCGGCACGAGGGGTTTTTTGTTGCACTGGCAACGTCGAATCTCGTAAAACCCTCCTCGTAAAACCCTCAGCTTCGAGAAGAGAATGCCGATGACCGAGCAGGCCACCGGGGCCCACCATCCGCAGCCGCGGGCCCGTACCGGCGGACACCAGTCCGCCGCAGTTGAGCACGTCACGGGTGCGCAGTCCCTCATCCGCTCTCTCGAAGAGGTGGGGTGCGACACCGTCTTCGGCATCCCGGGCGGCGCCATCCTCCCCGCGTACGACCCGATGATGGACTCCAAGAAGGTCCGTCACATCCTGGTCCGCCACGAGCAGGGGGCCGGCCACGCCGCCACCGGCTACGCGCAGGCCACGGGCAAGGTCGGCGTCTGTATGGCCACGTCCGGCCCGGGCGCCACGAACCTGGTCACCCCGATCGCCGACGCGCACATGGACTCCGTCCCGCTCGTCGCCATCACCGGCCAGGTCTCCTCCAAGGCGATCGGCACGGACGCCTTCCAGGAGGCGGACATCGTCGGCATCACGATGCCGATCACCAAGCACAACTTCCTCGTCACCAAGGCCGAGGACATCCCGCGGACGATCGCCGAGGCCTTCCACATCGCCTCGACCGGCCGCCCCGGCCCGGTCCTGGTCGACATCGCCAAGGACGCCCTGCAGGCGAAGACCACCTTCTCGTGGCCGCCCGCCCAGGACCTCCCGGGCTACCGGCCGGTCACCAAGCCGCACGCCAAGCAGATCCGCGAGGCCGCCAAGCTCATCTGCCAGGCCAAGCGCCCGGTCCTGTACGTCGGCGGCGGCGTCATGAAGGCCGGCGCGACCGCCGAGCTGAAGGTCCTCGCCGAGCTGACCGGCGTTCCGGTCACCACCACCCTGATGGCGCTGGGCTCCTTCCCCGACAGCCACCCGCTGCACGTGGGCATGCCCGGCATGCACGGCGCGGTCACCGCCGTCACCGCCCTGCAGAAGGCCGACCTGCTGATCGCGCTCGGCACCCGCTTCGACGACCGCGTCACCGGCAAGCTGGACAGCTTCGCCCCGTTCGCCAAGATCATCCACGCGGACATCGACCCGGCCGAGATCGGCAAGAACCGCGTCGTCGACGTCCCGATCGTCGGTGACGCCCGCGAGGTCATCGCCGACCTGATCCAGGCGGTCCAGGCCGAGCACACCGAGGGCCACGCCGGCGACTACAGCGCCTGGTGGAAGGACCTCAGCCGCTGGCGCGACACGTACCCGCTGGGCTACGAGAAGCCCTCGGAGGACACGCTGTCGCCCCAGCAGGTCATCCAGCGCATCGGCCAGATGGCCCCCGAGCACACCATCTACGCGGCGGGCGTCGGCCAGCACCAGATGTGGGCCTCGCACTTCGTCAACTACGAAGAGCCCCGCACCTGGCTCAACTCCGGCGGCGCCGGAACCATGGGCTACGCGGTCCCGGCCGCGATGGGCGCCAAGGTCGGCATGCCCGACCGCACGGTCTGGGCGATCGACGGCGACGGCTGCTTCCAGATGACCAATCAGGAACTGACCACCTGTGCGCTGAACAACATCCCGATCAAGGTCGCGATCATCAACAACGGTGCGCTGGGCATGGTCCGCCAGTGGCAGACCCTCTTCTACAACCAGCGCTACTCCAACACCGTGCTGCACGCGGACGAGACGGGCCAGGACACGGCGGTCGGCTCCCAGCTCGGCGAGTCCAGCGCCCCCCGCAAGGGCACCCGCGTCCCGGACTTCGTCAAGCTGTCCGAGGCCATGGGCTGCGTGGCACTGCGCTGCGAGGACCCGGCCGACCTGGACCGGGTCATCGCCGAGGCCAACGCGATCAACGACCGTCCGGTCGTCGTCGACTTCATCGTCCACGAGGACGCCATGGTGTGGCCGATGGTCGCCGCCGGCACCTCGAACGACGAGGTCATGGCCGCCCGGGGCGTCCGTCCCGACTTCGGCGACAACGAAGACGACTGAGCCGAGAGAGCCTGAGAGAGAGAACGACTCACATGTCCAAGCACACGCTCTCCGTCCTGGTCGAGAACACGCCCGGCATCCTCGCCCGGATCGCCGCGCTGTTCTCCCGACGGGGGTTCAACATCGACTCCCTCGCGGTCGGTGTCACCGAGCACCCCGACATCTCGCGCATCACCATCGTCGTGAACGTCGAGGACCTCCCGCTGGAGCAGGTGACCAAGCAGCTCAACAAGCTGGTCAACGTGCTCAAGATCGTCGAGCTGGAGCAGCACAACGCCATCGAGCGCGAGCTCGTCCTGGTGAAGGTCCGCGCCGACAACGAGACGCGCTCGCAGATCGTCGAGATCGTCCAGCTGTTCCGCGCCAAGACCGTCGACGTCTCCCCGGAAGCCGTCACCATCGAGGCCACGGGCGGCACCGACAAGCTGGGCGCGATGCTCAAGATGCTGGAGCCCTTCGGCATCAAGGAGCTCGTCCAGTCCGGCACGATCGCCATAGGGCGCGGCGGCCGGTCCATCACGGACCGCAGCCTGCGCGCGCTCGACCGCAGCGCCTGAGCCGTCCGGGCCGCGTGCCGGCCCGGCGGCTGCCCGCTCGCTCGCTCGTATGGCGAGACCGAGAACCACGTATTCCGTTCCCCGCCGTACGGTGGGAGCAACACCAGCGCACCAAGGAGATATCCCAGTGGCCGAGCTGTTCTACGAGAACGACGCCGACCTGTCCATCATCCAGGGCCGCAAGGTCGCGGTCATCGGTTACGGCAGCCAGGGCCACGCCCATGCGCTGTCGCTCCGTGACTCCGGCGTCGACGTCGTCGTCGGCCTGCACGAGGGCTCGAAGTCCAAGGCCAAGGCCGAGGAGCAGGGCCTGAAGGTCCTGCCCGTCGCCGAGGCGGCGGCCTGGGCGAACGTCATCATGATCCTGACCCCGGACCCGCTCCAGGCCGAGATCTACGCCGAGTCCATCGAGCAGCACCTGGAAGAGGGCGACGCGCTCTTCTTCGGCCACGGCTTCAACGTCCGCTACGGCTTCATCACGCCCCCGGCCAACGTGGACGTCGCCCTGGTCGCCCCGAAGGGCCCGGGCCACCTGGTCCGCCGCCAGTACGAGGAAGGCCGCGGCGTGCCCTGCATCGCCGCCGTCGAGCAGGACTTCACCGGTTCCGCCTTCGCGCTCGCGCTCTCGTACGCGGCCGGCATCGGCGGCACCCGCGCCGGCGTCATCAAGACCACCTTCACCGAGGAGACCGAGACCGACCTGTTCGGTGAGCAGGCCGTCCTCTGCGGTGGCGCCTCCGCCCTGGTCAAGGCCGGTTTCGAGACCCTGACCGAGGCCGGCTACCAGCCGGAGATCGCGTACTTCGAGTGCCTGCACGAGCTGAAGCTCATCGTGGACCTCATGTACGAGGGCGGCCTGGAGAAGATGCGCTGGTCGGTCTCCGAGACCGCCGAGTGGGGCGACTACATCACCGGTCCCCGCATCATCACGGACGCCACCAAGGCCGAGATGAAGAAGGTCCTCGCGGAGATCCAGAACGGCGAGTTCGCCAACACCTGGATGGCCGAGTACAAGGCCGGCCTGCCGAAGTACAACGAGTACAAGAAGGCCGACGAGGCGCACCTGCTCGAGACCACCGGCAAGAAGCTGCGCAAGCTGATGAGCTGGGTCGACAACGACGAGAGCTGATCGCGCGCGGGGCGGGGCCGGGACGGTGCGTCCCGGCCCCGCCGCACATCGGGCGGGGATGCGGCACGGGCCCTGAAAACGGCCCGCTTGTCCACCCCGGCCAATCACGGACGGGTGATCCTTCCGTACAGGCGGAATTCCGTACGGGATCCGCCACTACACTGCTCAACACAACGCGTCAGGCCCACAGTGTCGTGCGTCTTCCACGCGGCTACCCCCTCCACCGCCTGCGGCCGTCGGGACGGCCGTCCGCACTGGACTTGTGAGGACCCACGTGAGCTCGAAACCTGTCGTACTCATCGCCGAAGAGCTGTCGCCCGCCACGGTGGACGCGCTCGGTCCGGACTTCGAGATCAGGCACGTCAACGGTGCCGACCGCGCGGAGCTGCTCCCCGCGATCGTCGACGTCGACGCGATCCTCGTCCGCTCCGCGACCAAGGTCGACGCCGAGGCCATCGCCGCCGCCAAGAAGCTGAAGGTCGTCGCCCGTGCGGGTGTCGGTCTGGACAACGTCGACGTGTCCGCCGCCACCAAGGCCGGCGTGATGGTCGTCAACGCCCCGACCTCCAACATCGTCACGGCCGCCGAGCTGGCCTGCGGCCTCCTCGTCGCCACCGCCCGCAACATCCCGCAGGCCAACACCGCTCTGAAGAACGGTGAGTGGAAGCGGAACAAGTACACGGGTGTCGAGCTCAGCGAGAAGACCCTGGGTGTCGTCGGCCTCGGCCGCATCGGCGTCCTGGTCGCCCAGCGCATGTCGGCCTTCGGCATGAAGATCGTCGCGTACGACCCCTACGTGCAGCCCGCGCGCGCCGCCCAGATGGGCGTCAAGATGCTGTCGCTGGACGAGCTCCTCGAGGTCGCCGACTTCATCACCGTGCACCTGCCCAAGACCCCCGAGACCCTCGGTCTCATCGGGGACGAGGCCCTGCACAAGGTGAAGCCGTCCGTGCGCATCGTCAACGCCGCCCGCGGCGGGATCGTGGACGAGGCCGCGCTGTACTCGGCCATCAAGGAGGGCCGCGTCGCCGGCGCCGGACTCGACGTGTACGCGAAGGAGCCCTGCACGGACTCCCCGCTGTTCGAGCTCGACCAGGTCGTCTGCACCCCGCACCTCGGCGCGTCCACGGACGAGGCCCAGGAGAAGGCCGGCGTCTCGGTCGCCAAGTCGGTGCGCCTCGCGCTCGCCGGCGAGCTCGTGCCGGACGCGGTCAACGTCCAGGGCGGCGTCATCGCCGAGGACGTCCGGCCGGGCCTGCCGCTCGCCGAGAAGCTCGGCCGCATCTTCACCGCCCTCGCGGGCGAGGTCGCGGTCCGCCTCGATGTCGAGGTCTGCGGCGAGATCACCCAGCACGACGTCAAGGTGCTCGAACTCTCCGCGCTCAAGGGTGTCTTCGAGGACGTCGTCGACGAGACGGTCTCCTACGTCAACGCCCCGCTGTTCGCGCAGGAGCGCGGTGTCGAGGTCCGCCTGACCACCTCGTCGGAGTCCCCGGACCACCGCAACGTGGTGACCGTGCGCGGCACCCTGTCGGACGGCCAGGAGGTCTCGGTCTCCGGCACGCTCGTGGGTCCCAAGCACCTGCAGAAGATCGTCGGCATCGGCGAGTACGACGTGGACCTGGCGCTCGCCGACCACATGATCGTCCTGCGTTACGCCGACCGCCCCGGCGTGGTCGGCGCCGTCGGCCGCATCCTCGGCGAGGCCGGCCTGAACATCGCGGGCATGCAGGTCGCCCGCGCCGAGGAGGGCGGCGAGGCGCTCGCCGTCCTCACGGTCGACGCCGAGGCCCCGGTGAACGTCCTCGCGGACATCGCCACCGAGATCGGCGCGGTCTCGGCCCGCACGGTCAGCCTCGGCTGAAGCCGAAGCCGAAGCCGAAGCCAAAGCTAAAGCCGAAGGGCCCGGGGGATTCCCCCGGGCCCTTTCGCGTGCCGCGCCCCGCGACCTTCTTACGTCGCTCAGTGCGCGAGGGCTTCGCCGGCCCGGGCCGGCTCCGCCGCGGCCGCGGCCGGGGCCTGGGCTCCGCGGCCCCGGAGCAGGGCCGCGGCGAGCACCGCCGCCGCGAGCAGCAGGACCGTACCGCCCCAGGCCGCGTACTGCATTCCGTGGACGAAGGCCTCCCGGGCCAGGGTCAGGACCTGTCCGCCGGCTTCGCCGCCGAGCTGCCGGGCGGCGGCCACCGCTCCGCCGAGCGTTTCCCGGACGGCGGGCTCGGAGCCGGCCAGGTCGGAGCGGTAGACGGCGGTGCCGAGGCTGCCCAGGACGGCCATGCCGAGGGCGCCGCCGAACTCCTGGCCCGTCTCCAGCAGGGAGGCGGCCGAGCCGGCCTTCTCGGCGGGGGCGGCGCCGAGCGCCATGTCGGAGACCAGCGACATCACGGTGACGATGCCGCAGGCGAGGACCCCCGCGCCGGTCAGCAGCAGCCACAGCGAGTCGGTGGAGACGAGGCCGATCAGGGCGAACCCGGCGGCGGCGAGGACGAAGCCGCCGGCGATGACGTACGCCCGGTCGGTCTTGTGGGCGAGGACGGCGCTGACCGGGGCGGCGGCGCCGATGGCGACCGAGGGGGCCAGGCTCCAGAGGGCGGCTTCCAGGGTGCCCATGCCGAGCACCGACTGCAGGTACTGGGTGGTGAAGTAGGCCGAGCCCATCATGGCGAAGGCGGCGATCGTGTTCAGGCCGATGCCGGCGCCGAAGCCCCGGCCCTGGAAGAGGGCCCGGGAGACCATGGCGTCGTCACGGGTGCGCTGGCGGCGGACGAAGGCGTACCCGAAGGCCAGGCCGACGGCGAGGCAGCCGGCGCGGAGCGGGGTGGGGCCCTCGGCGGCGATCTCCTTGAGGGCGTAGACCACCGGCAGTACCGCGGCCATGGACAGCGGCACGCTCAGCAGGTCGAAGCGGCCGGGGGCGGGGTCCTTGAACTCGGGGACCAGCACGGGGACCAGGGCGAGCAGGAGCAGCATCGCGGGCACGTTGACCAGGAAGACGGAGCCCCACCAGAAGTGGTTCAGCATCACCCCGCTCATCACCGATCCCAGTGCGATGCCGCCGGTCATGGCACCGGACCAGATCGCGATGGCCTTGCCGCGCTGCCGGTCGTCCTGGAAGAGGTTGCGGATGAGGGCGAGGGTGGACGGCATCAGGGTCGCGCCGCCGATGCCGAGCAGGACGCGGGCCGCGATGAGCATCTCGGCGCTGGTGGCGTAGGCGGCGCCGACGGAGGCGAGTCCGAAGGCGGCCGCGCCGGCCAGCAGCAGCTTGCGGCGCCCGATCCGGTCGCCCAGGGAGCCCATCGTGATCAGCAGGCCGGCCAGGGCGAAGGCGTAGCTGTCGAAGATCCAGAGCTGTTGGGTGGCGCTGGGGTCGAGCTCCCGGGTGATGGCCGGGATGGCGAAGTAGAGGACGGAGACGTCCATCGAGACCAGGAGCAGGGGGAGCAGGAGAACGGTGAAGGCGATCCATTCCCGGCGACCGGCCGGACGCGCTGCGGGGTTCGTCATGAGCAGCAATGTACAAGTGTCATAAACGACTGTCTAGTACGGATGTGTAGGACGGTCGTATGGAACGTTTGTCTTGGACGGGCGTCTTGGTTACCGTGACGGCATGGGACATCGCGAAGACTTGCTGGAAGGCGCCAAGAAGTGCCTGGTCGAGAAGGGTTTCGTGCGCACGACCGCACGCGACATCGTCAAGGCCTCCGGTGCGAACCTGGCCTCGATCGGCTACCACTACGGCTCCAAGGACGCCCTCATGACGGAGGCGTTCATCGCCGTCATCCAGGACTGGGGCGACCAGTTCACGGCCGGGGTGCGGGGGGAGGGCGGCTCGCTCGAGCGCTTCCGCTCGGTCTGGGACGGGGTGCACTCCGGGCGTGCGGAGTCCGGCCCGATCTGGGCGGCGAGCATGGAGGTCGCGCTGACCCCGGACCGGCTGCCCGAGCTGCGGACGATGCTCGCGGCCTCGCAGGGGGAGGGGCGCAAGGGGCTCGTCTCGATGTTCACCGGTGTCGCGGAGGAGGACCTCGGCGAGGAGGACCTGCGGACCACCGGCGCGTTCTACCAGGCCCTGCTGAACGGCTTCATGCTCCAGTGGCTCTTCGACCCCGCCTCGGCCGCGACGCCGGCGGACCTGACCGAGGGCATGCGGCGGGCCGTGGAGGCGATGGCGAAGGCGGCCCCGGCGGACGGACCGGCGGCCGGGGGCGAGGCCGCGAGCGGGGCCTGAGAGGGGCCTGAGCGGGGCCTGAGCGGAGCCGGAACCCCCGCCGCGGTGCCCGCGTCCCACCCCCTAACCGGTCCGATCTGAGGGGGAGTCGTGAGACGTGCGGTGACGGTGGTGGCGGTGTTCCTCGGGGTGCTCGTGGCGGCCGGATGCGGGGAGGCGGGACCCCCGCGGGCGGCTGCCGCGCCCGAACTCCGGCCCCGCATGGAGGAGGTGGCGCGCGCCTGGGAGGGCTCGGCCGAACTGAAGGAGTGGCGCGCGGGGTTCCACCTCCTGGAGGACCCGGTGCGGCTGCCGGCGGACGCCTTCCACGACGGGCGCGACAAGACCGCCTACGCGGAGCGGAACTTCGCCCTGCGCGGCGAACTGCCCGTGGGGGGCGGCCGATCCGCCCGGATCCGCTGGTCCGACGGTGCCACCCTCGACGTCACGGCACTGGGTGCGAGCGCCGCGTACGGGGCGCTCACCGGCGGGGCGCCCACCCGCGAGCACCCGCTGACCGTGACCGGCGCCCGGTTCGGCGAGCTGACCGTGAAGACCAGCCGCGGACCCGCCCTGGTCCCGGTCTGGTTCTTCGACCTGGAGGGGTACGGGGAGCCGCTCGCCCGAGTCGCCCTGGCCCGCGCCGAGCCGGCCGAGCCGCCGGTCGAGCCGATGGAACCGTCCGGCTCCACCACGGCGCTGACGGGCCACGGAGCCGCGGACCCCGGCGCCACGGCCTTCACCGTGGACGCCGGACACGGGGCCTGCGACGGCGGGGTCGCCGTCGAGGTGCTGGAGGGCGCCGACACGGTGGTCCTCGGCGGCCGGATCCTGCCCGGGCGGGAGCTCCCCGAGGGCGAGGGGTGCCCCGCGGTCCTGCTCGGGGCGACGGTCCCCGTGACGCTCTCCCGGCCGCTCGGAGGCCGGGTCCTGGTCGACGCGGTGTCCGGTGAGGCACTCGGCCACTCGGGCGGCGCCGTCCGCTGACCGGAGTCGCGGAAGGCGGGCCGCCGCCGCGGCAGGCGTCGGAGGCGGGAGCCCGGTCAGCCGTGCAGGCGGGCCGCCTTGAGGGACATGTGCAGGAGCAGGCGGTCCTCGCCCTCGTCCAGGTCCAGGCCGGTCAGCTGCTCCACCCGGGCGAGGCGGTAGTACAGGGTCTGGCGGTGGATGCCCAGGGCGGCCGCCGCCCGGCCCGCCTGGCCGGCGCAGTCCAGGAACACCTCGGCCGTCCGGGCCAGTTCGGGGTGCGCGGGGCCGAGCAGGGCCCGGGTCGCCGGATCGTCGAGCGCCTCCTCGGCGACGGCCGCCAGCATCCGGTACGGCCCGATCGCCGACCACTGCGCGACCGCCCCGAGCCGCGGCCGGGCGGCGGCGGCCCGGGCGGCGGACTCGGCCTGGCGCCACGCCGCGGGGAGCCCCGGGAGGGCCCGCACGGGATCGGACACCCCGGCGGTCATCCCGCCGGGGGGCGCCCCGGCTGCGGACACCCCTACGGCGGGCACCCCTGCGGCGCCCTTGCCGGGGTCGGCGGAGCCCGGGCCACTCGGGCTGCCAGCTCCGGCCGCTCCGCCCGCTCCGGCCGCGCGGGGCATCAGCCGCGAGATCGCCGTCATCGCCGGAGCCAGCGGGTCCGCGCCGCGCAGCCGGACCAGGACGGCCAGGACCTGGCGCCCCGGGGCGGCCGTGCCGTCCTGCCCGCGCGCCCCCGGGCCGGGCTCCTCCTCGCCGGCCCGCCGCCAGGGGACCACGCACACCGCCGCCGCCCCCGGGACCGAAGCCGGGGCCTCGCCGGGCCACGGGCTCACACAGACGGCCGCGTGCGGTCCGTCTCCGCCCGGACCGAGCGCCACCCGCAGCGCCGCCACGGCCATGTCCTGCTGCCAGCCCCGCCCGGCGGTGAGCACCGCGCGGAACCCCCGCGACAGGTCGGCCCCCGCCCTGGCCTCCTCCGCGAGGAGCAGTCCGATCCGCTGGGCCACCTCCATGGCCGCGGCCAGCGCCTCCGCGTCGGGGCCGGGGTCCCGGTCGAGGAGCCACACGTAGCCCTGGACGATGCCGCGGTAGCGCACCGGCAGGCAGATCCGGCCCCGGAAGACCCCGGCGTCCGGGGCCGCGGGGATCCGTACGGGCCCGGTGGCGCGGGCGATGCCGAAGCCCTCGAACCAGGAGCGGACGGCGGCCGTCGACTGGCGGGTGAGGATCGAGCGGGTCCGTACGGGGTCCATCGCGAGGTCGTCATCGCTGTCGTGCGCGCCGAAGGCGATGAGGCGGAAGTCCCGGTTCTCCAGCGTCGCCGGAGCGCCGAGCAGCGCCGAGATCTCATCCACCAGGTCCTGGTAATCGCCCTTCACCCGCACATTCTCCCACCCCCGGACCGGGCCTTCAGACAGATGTATGAGATCCGGGCCACGGATGCGTGACAGCTGTCGATGGCAGAGGATCGTGGAGATCCCTAGGTTTCACGGTGGTTTCACTTGCATTTTCCTTATGGCCCACGTCATCCCGGCGCAGGCCGTATGTCTGCTTCTGCCACCCCGTTGGAGGTGCCCCGTGCTGGGTCCCGCGATCCTCGCCGCCTCGCGCAGCGACAAGATGCGCCGAATCGTCTCTGCCGCCCCGGTGACCAAGCCCGTGGTGAACCGGTTCATCCCCGGTGAGACGGTCGACCAGGTCATCCCGATCGTCGAGGACCTCACGGCCAAGGGCCTGGAGGTGACCCTCGACGTCGTCGGCGAGGACATCACCACCGTGGAGCAGTCCCACGCCGCGCGCGACGCGTACCTCCAGCTCATCGAGCAGCTCGCCCACCTGGGCCTCGGCGAGACCGTCGAGATGTCCGTGAAGCTGTCGATGTTCGGCCAGGCGCTCGCGGGCGGCCACGAGCTCGCCCTCGCCAACGTCCGCCCGGTCGTCGAGGCCGCCGCCGCCATCGGCACCACCGTCACCCTGGACGCCGAGGACCACACCACCCTCGACTCGATGTTCGCCATCCACGAGGAGCTGCGCCGCGACTTCCCGCAGACCGGCTGCGTGATCCAGGCGTACCTCTTCCGCACCGAGGCCGACGCCCGCCGGCTGGCCGACGCCGGCAGCCGCGTACGGATCGTCAAGGGCGCCTACAAGGAGCCCGCCGAGGTCGCCTACCAGGACAAGGCCGAGATCGACCTGGCCTACGTCCGCATCATGCGGATCCTGATGGAGGGCGACGGCTACCCGATGATCGGGTCCCACGACCCGCGCCTGATCGCCATCGCCCAGGAGCTCGCCCGCACGGCGGGCCGCAAGCTCGACGAGTACGAGTTCCAGATGCTCTACGGCATCCGCGGCGAGGAGCACCTGCGGCTGGCCGCCGAGGGCCACCGGATGCGCGTCTACACGGCGTACGGGACCGACTGGTACGGCTACTTCATGCGGCGCCTCGCGGAGAAGCCGGCGAACCTCCTCTTCTTCCTCCGCTCGATGATCACCAAGAACTAGGTCCTGGCCCTGAACTAGGCCCTCCCACTAGCTCAAGGAGTTACCAGTCATATGGACGCTGTGACCCAGGTCCCCGTTCCCGTCAACGAGCCGATCCACTCGTACGCCCCCGGCACCCCGGAGCGCGCGCGCCTCGAAACGCAGCTGAAGCAGCTGTCCGAGAACCCGATCGACCTCCCGATGACGATCAACGGCGTCAAGCGGATGGGCGGCGGCGAGCGCTTCGACGTCGTGCAGCCGCACGACCACGCGTCGGTGCTCGGCACGTACGCGAACGCCACCCAGGCCGACGCGCAGGAGGCCGTCGACGCCGCCCTGGCCGCAGCCCCGGCCTGGCGCTCGATGTCCTTCGACGACCGCGCCGCGATCATCCTGCGCGCCGCCGAGCTGCTGTCCGGCCCGTGGCGCGAGAAGCTGGCCGCCTCCACGATGCTGGGCCAGTCCAAGACCGCGCAGCAGGCCGAGATCGACACCCCGTGCGAGCTCGTCGACTTCTGGCGCTTCAACGTCCACTTCGCCCGCCAGATCCTGGCCGAGCAGCCGGCCGCGAACTCCGCCGGCGTGTGGAACCGCAGCGACCACCGCCCGCTCGAGGGCTTCGTCTACGCGATCACGCCGTTCAACTTCACGGCCATCGCCGGCAACCTGCCGACCGCCCCCGCCCTCATGGGCAACGTGGTCGTGTGGAAGCCGTCCCCGACGCAGACCCACTCCGCGGTCCTCCTCATGGAGCTGCTGGAGGAGGCCGGCCTGCCGAAGGGCGTCATCAACCTGGTGACGGGCGACGGCATCGCGGTGTCGGAGGTGGCACTGAACCATCCCGAGCTGGCGGGCATCCACTTCACCGGCTCGACGAAGACCTTCCAGTACCTGTGGAAGACGGTCGGCAACAACATCGAGACGTACAAGTCCTACCCGCGCCTGGTCGGCGAGACCGGCGGCAAGGACTTCGTCGTCGCGCACCCGTCCGCGGACCGCGCGACCCTCAAGACCGCCCTGACCCGCGGCTCCTTCGAGTACCAGGGCCAGAAGTGCTCGGCGTCCTCCCGCGCCTACGTTCCGGCCTCGATCTGGAACGACGGCTTCAAGGAGGCCTTCGCGGCCGAGGTCGACGGCATCGCGATGGGCGACGTCCGCGACCTGGCGAACTTCATCGGCGCCGTCATCGACGAGCGGTCCTTTGCCAAGAACAAGGCCGCCATCGACCGGGCCGCCGCCGACCCGACCTGCGAGATCGTCGCGGGCGGCACGTACGACGACTCGAAGGGCTACTTCGTCCGCCCGACCGTCATCGCGTGCACCGACCCCGAGAACGAGGTCTTCACGACCGAGTACTTCGGCCCGATCCTGGCGATCCACGTCTACGACGACGCTGCCGCCGACGGGTTCGACACGATGCTCGCGCAGATGGAGTCCGTCTCGGCGTACGCGCTGACCGGCTCGATCATCGCCGGCGACCGCTACGCGGCCGCGGACGCGATGGAGAAGCTCCGCTTCGCGGCGGGCAACTTCTACATCAACGACAAGTCGACCGGCGCCGTCGTCGGCCAGCAGCCCTTCGGCGGCGGCCGCGCCTCGGGCACCAACGACAAGGCGGGCGCGGCGACCAACCTGCAGCGCTGGACCTCGACCCGCTCCATCAAGGAGACCCTGGTCGCGCCGACCGAGTACGGCTACCCCCACATGGGCTGATCCAGGCCCCGCTGAACCCCGCCCCCGTTCCGGTACCCCCAAGTCCGGAGCGGGGGCGGTTTCATGTCCGGAGGTCCGCCTAGACCTCCACGATGACCTGGTCCAGGGACTTGCGGACCAGGTCCGGGACCTCGCAGTCGGGGGAGGGGTAGCCGACCGGGATGACCGCGAAGGCCTTCTCGTTCTCCGGGCGGTCCAGGACGTGGGAGAGGAACCGCATCGGGCTCGGCGTGTGGATCAGGGCGGCCAGGCCGGAGAGGTGGAGGGCGGACAGCAGCATGCCGACCGCGATGCCGACCGACTCGTCGACGTAGTAGTGCTTGTGCTTCGTGCCGTCCTCGCCGAGCCAGTAGCGCTGCTGGAAGACCACGATCAGGGCCGGGGCGTCGGTGAGGTGGGTCTTCACGGCGTCCGTGCCGATGGGGCGCAGGGCCGCGAGCCATTCGTCGCCGAGCCGGCCGTCGTAGGACAGCTGCTCCTCCTGCTCCGCGGCGGCGCGGATCTGCCGCCGCACGGCGGGGTCCTTGACCAGGACGAACGTCCACGGCTGCTGGTGCGCGCCGGAGGGCGCGGTCGCGGCGCACGCGACGGCGTCCCGGACGACCTGCTCGGGCACGGGGTCGGGGGAGAAGTGGCGTACGGTCCTGCGCTCGTCCATCCGCGTCCGCAACTCGGCGGCGCGCGCGAGGGATTCCGCGCTCGGCATCCGCTCGGGGCGGTAGGGGGCGGCGCGGTAGGGCTGGCCGTGGATCGGGGTCCACTGCTGGGTATCGGGCGACATGGGCAGAGTCTGCCGAGGCAGTGGTCCAGACCGCCAGACCCGCGTCGGACGAATCCGGCCGGTGGGCGATATTTCGTGTCCGCATTCCGGATCCCGGGGCGGCGGAGCCCGCTTGGTACCGTCCCGGCATGGACGACTGGGACGCGGGGGCGGCACGGGCGGGACTGCGGCGGACGGCGGCACGGGACCCGGACTCCACGCGCGACGGCGCCGGCGGGCGGGCCGTGTTCCTTCGGCACACCTCGCAGGTCGGCGAAGGGGAGCTGCGGCGGGTGCGGGAGCTGCTCGACTCCGCCTTCGAAGGGGACTTCGGGGAAGAGGACTTCGAGCACGCGCTCGGCGGGATGCACGTGCTGGTGTACGAGGGCGAGGAGCTCGTCGCGCACGGGAGCGTCGTCCAGCGGCGGGTCCTGCACGCGGGGCGGGCGCTGCGCACCGGGTACGTCGAGGCCGTGGCCGTCCGCGCCGACCGGCGGCGGAGCGGGCTCGGCGGGGTGGTGATGCAGTCGCTGGAGGGGGTCCTCGCGCGGGCCTACCCGCTCGGGGCGCTCAGCGCGTCCGACGTCGGCGCCGCGCTGTACGCCGCGCGGGGCTGGCGGGTATGGGGCGGGGAGATCGGGGTGCTCGGGCCGGACGGGCCCGAGCGGCTCCCCGAGGAGGAGGGGTCGACGTACGTGTGGGCGCCGGACGGCGGGGTCCTGCCGGACCCCGCCGCCGGGCCGCTCCGCTTCGACTGGCGGGACGGCGACGTGCTCTAGTGCCGTGCCGTGCCGTGCCTGGCGCCGCGACCCGCGCCGCGACCCGGTGGGCCCTTCCGGCCACGGCACCGGCTGGACGGCCTGGCCGAGGGGCTAGCCGCTGATGCTCGGTGCGCCCGACTCGATGTGGCCCGTGTAGCGCCGCGACCAGGTGCCGTCGGAGTCGGCGAGGACCGTGAAGTCGTACCAGCCGCTGCTGTAGGCCACGGCGTTGAAGTAGTCCTCGCGCGAGGAGTTCGCCGGGACGGTGTACGTCCACGGGCCGTCCGTGCGGTAGGCGTTCGAGCGGATCGTGAAGGTGACCGGCGAGGCCGAGGAGTTGGTCATCTTGAAGTAGACCGCCGTCTTGCCGGTGCTCGCCTCCACCGCGAAGCGCGCCGCGACCTCGATCGACTTGCCCGCCTTCGACGCGTCGCCGATGAAGCGCCGCAGGAAGCGGTTCGGCCCGTACATCGAGATGTCGTACTTGCCGGAGCCGCTGCCGGTGCCGATGTTGAAGTAGTCCGTCGAGGTCGCGCCGGCGTCCACCGTGTACTGCCAGGCCGCCGTGTCCCGGTACTGGTGCGGGTGGATCGAGAAGTGCGCCGGCCGCTTCGCCTCCGTGCCCGCGTTCGTCATCGAGAACCAGGCCAGGATCTTGCCGGCGGCACCGAACTCGAAACGGTCCAGGTTCCCGTTGACCTGGTACGGAAGTGCCCGCGCGGGCCGCGTCCCGGCCTCCTGCACCGGCTGTGCGTTGTCCTGCGGCACCGGGTTGGGGAGCGGGCCGCAGGTCGCCTGGCCGATGACCTTGGCGGTGGACGGCAGGCCTGCGGGGACCCCGTAGACCGGGTGTGCGAAGTCGAAGACGCCCGTGAGGTCGCCGACCACCTTGCGGCGCCACGCGCTGATGTTGGGACAGGCGGCCGGGGTGCCCAGCGCGGCCGTCCACGTCTCCATGAAGCGCAGCACGGAGGTGTGGTCGAAGACCTCGGAGCTCACCCAGCCGCCGCGCGTCCACGGAGACATCACGATCATGGGGACGCGGAAGCCGAGCCCGATCGGGGTGCCGTCGATGTACTCGCCGGCCGTGCCGGGCGGGGCGACCGGCGGCGGGACGTGGTCGAAGAAGCCGTCGTTCTCGTCGTAGTTGAGGAAGAGGACGGTGGAGTCGAAGACCTCCGGGTTCGCCGAGAGCGCGCGGTAGACCAGGTCCACGAAGTGCGCGCCGTCGCCGGGCGGGGCGTACGGGTGCTCGGAGAAGGCCTCGTTCGCCACGACCCAGGAGACCTGGGGGAGGGTGCCGGCGACGACGTCCGCGCGGATGGCGGCGGCGATGTCGTCCGGGGTGGAGCCGGTGACCTTGGGCACGGAGCCCATGCCCCGGTCCCACAGCGGATTGCCGGGGGCCGCGTCCGTGAACTTCTTGAAGTAGGCGAGCCCGTTGTCCCCGTAGTTGTCCTGGGCGTTCTGGTAGACCTTCCAGCTCATCCCGGCGCGCTGCAGGGCCTCCGCGTACGTCTCCCAGGTCAGCCCGGACTCGTCGCCGCCGTCCTTGCTGCCCGCGTCGACCTTGCCGCTCCACAGGAAGGTGCGGTTGGGGCCGGTCGCGCTCAGGGTCGAGCAGAAGTAGGCGTCGCAGATGGTGTAGTTGTCGGCGAGGCCGTAGTGGAAGGGGATGTCGCCGCGGTCGAGGTAGCCGAGGGTGCGGGTGTTGCCGACGCCGGTGACGAAGTTGTCCATGCGGCCCTTGTTCCAGGCCGCGTGCTGCGAGTTCCAGCTGTGCGGGAGGTCGCCGTTGCACTGGGCGAGGGTCTCGCCGTCGACCCCGCCGGCCGGCGGGGTGGAGCTGAGCTTCCACGGGTACTGGCGGCCGCCCCAGTTGGGCTGGTTGAACATGCCCCAGCCGCCCGGGATGTTGCCTGCGGCGCGGTCGCCGAAACCGCGGACACCCTTCAGCTTGCCGAAGTAGTGGTCGAAGCTGCGGTTCTCCTGCATCAGGATCACCACGTGCTTCACGTCGGTGATGGTGCCGGAGGCGGCGGCCGCCGCCGAGGTCGGCGCGATCGCCGGGATGGCCGCCCCCGCCATCAGCCCGGCGCCGATTCCCACGAACCCTCTGCGGCTGATCGGTGTCACTGGCTACTCGCCTCCAACTCAAGTGCCCCGCTGGCACATTGACGGCAAGAGTGGCGGCAGCCGCGCCAAAGGTCTACATCCGTGCGGTAAGAACTCGGTGAACATCCGGATGGCCGGATTCAGACATCGAGCCGCACGAGCATTTTTCCCAGATTCTCCCCTCTGAGCATGCCCCGGAAGTCGTCCACCTTGTGATCGAATCCCTGGACAACGGTGGTGTCGGTGGAGATCAGGTCACTGCGCAGATGAGGGACCAGAAAGTCCTCCAGCTCGTCCTGCAGATTGGTGTGATTGCGAACCAATACCCCTTCCAGGCGCAGCGACTTGTGTACGACTTCGAAGGGGTTGCGGGGCGCGGCGGGGGAGCGGTCG
Source organism: Streptomyces sp. ICC1 (assembly GCF_003287935.1). Taxonomy (GTDB): domain Bacteria; phylum Actinomycetota; class Actinomycetes; order Streptomycetales; family Streptomycetaceae; genus Streptomyces; species Streptomyces tritrimontium. The sequence continues at coordinate 998,732 of NZ_CP030287.1, read as the reverse complement.
CCGTTGTACATCGAGATCCCGCCGACCCACGCGATCCGCCCGTACTCGCGCAGGGCCGCGGTGCGGGTCAGGGCGGCGTACGCGGTCAGGCCGGTGCCGCCGAGGACCGAGAGGTACGCCTCCAGCGGGACGCCCTCGTGGCCGCGCAGCTTGCGGGTGCCGTCGGCGCCCAGGGTGACCTACACCCGGGCTTGGTGGCAGGCCCAGGACTGGATCCCGCGGGCCACCGTCAAGGCGGAGGACGACGGGATGGTCCTCACGATGGTCGGGCGCGGGCTCGGCATGGCGGTCCTGCCGGAGCTGTCGTTGCGGGAGGCGGGTGAGGCCGTCGAGATCACCGGTCTGGGCCCCTCGGGGCCCGTGAGACAGGTGGGATACGTCACCACGCCGGAACTGGCGAGGACGCTCGCCGTCAGGGCTCTGATCAGGGAACTCCGCTCCGCCAAGGCCTGAAGCGGAGCCGCGGTCGAGGTCCTTCCGAGGGGTTTCGCGTCTCAGATAGTAGGAAGTCCGAGTAATTGCGGAGACATACAGCGGGAGCTGGCTTACGTTGTAGAAGCCGAACGTCTCGCCGATCCGGCGAATGGCGGTCGAGAGCGCGCGCCCCGTCGCAGGCAACCCCTGCCGCGCACCGCTCCCCGCCTCTTCCGGCGCCTTGAAGGAACCCCTCATCCGTGGCCCCGCCACGCCGTGATCTCAAGGAGTCGATCACCATGACGCAGAACCCCGTCGCCGTCCGCCGCGCCCGGCGCTCCGCCGCCGCCGATGCCGACCGCAAGAACGCCGCCGCCGCCCTCCAGCGCGCCCTGGACCGCCGTGACAACGGCGGCTCGACCGGCCACTGAGCACGAGCCCGGCCCCGCACATATTGCGTCCACATGATGGACGCAATATGTCTGAGGGGTGGGACAAGGAGTACGGTTCCACCATGTCGACCAGCATCAATCTCGCAGTGATCCCCGGTGATGGCATCGGCCAGGAAGTCGTGGCTCAGGGCCTCAAGGTCCTTACCGCGGTCCTGCCCCAGGATGTGAAGCTGGAGACCAAGGAATACGACCTCGGCGCCCAGCGCTGGCACCGCACCGGTGAAACCCTCCCGGAGGCGGAGCTCGAGGCCCTCAAGCACCATGACGCGATCCTGCTGGGCGCCATCGGCGACCCCTCGGTCCCGTCGGGCGTCCTGGAGCGCGGTCTGCTGCTGAAGCTCCGCTTCGCCTTCGACCACTTCATCAACCTGCGCCCGTCGAAGCTCTTCCCCAACACGGCCACGCCGCTGGCAGGCCGTCCGGAGATCGACTTCGTCGTGGTCCGCGAGGGCACCGAGGGCCCGTACACCGGCAACGGCGGCAGCCTGCGCACCGGGACCCCGGCCGAGGTGGCCACCGAGGTCAGCATCAACACGGCGTACGGCGTCGAGCGCGTGGTCCGCGACGCGTACGAGCGGGCCAACGCCCGCCCGCGCAAGAAGCTGACCCTGGTCCACAAGAACAACGTCCTCGTGTACGCCGGCCACCTGTGGAAGAACATCTTCGACAAGGTCGGCCAGGAGTACCCCGGGGTCACCACCGACTACCTGCACGTCGACGCCGCGACGATCTTCTTCGTCACGCAGCCCGAGCGCTTCGACGTCATCGTCACGGACAACCTCTTCGGTGACATCCTCACCGACCTGGCCGCCGCCGTGACCGGCGGAATCGGCCTGGCCGCCTCCGGGAACATCAACCCGACCGGCGCCTTCCCGTCCATGTTCGAGCCCGTCCACGGCTCGGCCCCGGACATCGCCGGCACCGGCAAGGCCGACCCGACCGCGACGATCCTGTCGGTCGCCCTCCTCCTGCGCCACCTGGGCTACGAGGCCCAGGCCGCCCGCATCGAGGACGCGGTCTCCGCGGACCTGGCGGAGCGCGACGGCACCTTCCGCACCACCGACGAGATCGGCGACGCCCTCGCCGCTCGAGTAGCCGGCTGACCCGGTAGCCCCACCTCCAGGAAGCCGCCGGGTCGCGATCACCGCACCCGGCGGCTTTTCCTGTGCGGCCCCGGGTGTCACCATCTCCCCTGGGCCGCAAACACCCCGTTTCACCGAAGCCTCCTCCCGCGCGATAATCGAACGCGAGGCCGCGGACTACGGGGAAGCTCGGACGTCCTAGTACGCCGTGAGCGCGGTCCGCCATACACAACCGGTGAAGGACAAGCACTCATGACGACGCCCACGATCGAGCTGAAGCCCTCCTCGAACCCCCTGTCCGCCGCGGAGCGCGAGGCGATCCTGGCGAGCCCCGGCTTCGGCCGCCACTTCACCGACAACATGGTGACGATCAAGTGGACCGAGGGCCGCGGCTGGCACGACGCCGAGCTGGTCCCGTACGCGCCGCTGTCGATGGACCCGGCGAACATGACCCTGCACTACGCGCAGACGATCTTCGAGGGCCTCAAGGCCTACAAGCAGCCCGACGGCACCGTTGCCACCTTCCGCCCGCTGGCGAACGCCGAGCGGTTCCAGTCCTCGGCCCGCCGCATGGCGATGCCGGAGCTGCCGACCGAGCTGTTCATCGCGGCCTGCGACGCGCTGATCAAGCAGGACCGCGCCTGGGTGCCGGACTCCGGCGAGGCCTCGCTGTACCTGCGGCCGTTCATGTTCGCCTCCGAGGTCGGGCTCGGCGTCCGCCCGGCCAACGAGTTCCTCTTCATCGTCATCGCCTCGCCCGCCGGCGCCTACTTCCCCGGCGGCGTCAAGCCCGTCTCCGTCTGGCTCTCCGAGGAGTACGTGCGCGCGGCCAAGGGCGGCACCGGCGCCGCGAAGACCGGCGGCAACTACGCGGCCTCGCTCGTCGCGCAGGCCCAGGCCGCCGAGCACGGCTGCGACCAGGTGGTCTGGCTCGACGCCGTCGAGCACCGCTGGATCGAGGAGATGGGCGGGATGAACCTGTACTTCGTGTACGGGCAGGAGGACGGAGCACATCGGATCGTCACCCCCGAGCTCACCGGCTCGCTCCTTCCCGGCATCACCCGCGACTCCCTCCTCACCATCGCCCGCGACCTCGGCTACACCGCCGAAGAGGGCCGGATCACCACCGAGGACTGGAAGCGCGACAACGAGAACGGCACCCTGACCGAGGTCTTCGCCTGCGGCACCGCCGCCGTGATCACCCCGGTCGGCTCGGTCAAGTCCGAGCGCGCCAACTGGACCCAGGGCGACGGCGAGCCCGGCGAGGTCACCATGAAGCTCCGCAAGGCGCTGCTGGACCTCCAGACCGGCCACACCGCCGACACCCACGGCTGGATGCACCCGCTCGGCTAGAGCCGGCGAGCCCGTACGTACGAAGGCCCGCGCCCTCCTGACCACAGGGGGGCGCGGGCCTTCGTACGTACGGGGAAAGTCCTACGCGGCGACCGGCTCCTCGGCGGCTTCGGCCGGGGCCGCGGCGGGGGCGGTGCGGGCCGTCAGGGCCGTGTGGACCAGCCCGCCGGCCAGGCCGGACAGGACGAAGGAGCAGTCCACGCCACCGGTCAGGGCCAGCAGCGGACCCTCGTAGAACGGGGTGGTCACGGCGAGCAGGCCGACGCCCGCGCCGATCGCCCAGGAGAGGGTGGCCGGGACGTTCCAGCCGGCGCGGAACCAGTAGACCCCGCCCTTGGCGCGGCGGTTGAAGACCTGGAGGGCCTCGGCGTCGTAGTGGCCGCGGCAGCGCACGTGGCCGATGAGGGTGATCACGGCCCACGGGGTGCCGATCGCGGTCAGCAGCAGCACGAACGAGGTCATCGCGGCCTGTACGTCCCACTCGAAGGAGCCGACGAACACGAACGCGGTGGCCACGGCCGCGGCGATCACGGTGGTCGTGGTCCGGCTGGCCTTGGGGACGATGGCGTCGAGGTCGAGGCCCATGGAGTAGAGCATCAGCCCGGCGTTGCCGACCGATCCGGCCGCCGCGGCGACCAGCAGCGGAACCAGGTACCAGAACGGCGCGGCGTCGACCAGCGGACCGGCGTACTCGGCGCCGGCCCGGGCGGCGAGCGCCGTGTAGGTGCCGAAGAGCTGCGGGATCAGCAGTCCGGCGAGCAGGCCGAGCCCGGTGGACCAGAGCACCTTGCGGGAGCTGTGCCTGCGCGGGGAGATGTAGCGGGTGTAGTCGCCGAGCAGGGTGATGAAGGCGACGGGCCCGCTGAGCCCGGCGGCGACGGCGGCGAGCAGCCAGGTCGGCCAGAACGAGCCGAGCAGGTACGGGGTCTCCGGCGGGGCGGCGGAGGTGAAGTCCGGGGCGTAGGCGAAGACGCCGACGGCCAGCAGGACCACCATGCCGATGGACAGGACCTTGCTCATGCGCAGCAGCAGCCGGTAGCCGAAGACGGCTCCGACGACCGTGCACACGGCGAGCACGCCGTACATCACGGCCCGGGAGGCGCCGGTGTCCGGCAGCCCGGTGAGCCGGGACAGGGCGCCGACCATCACGTCGCCGCCGATCCACAGGGTCAGTGCGGTGTAGCCGAGCGAGAGCAGCAGGCCGACCACCGAGCCGACGAGCCGGCCGCGGACGCCGAACTGGGCTCCGCTGGAGGTGGAGAGGTTGGTCCCCGTGCGCAGGGAGACGAGCGCGAGCGGCGCGGTGAAGGCGATGCCGACGAGGGTGCCGGTCACGATGGCGGTGACCGACGGCCACAGACCCAGCCCGAAGGACGGGGGCAGCCAGCCGAAGACGATCACACCGAGGCAGAGATTGGAGCCGAGGAGGATCGAAATCAGGTCACGGGGACCGCTCGTCCGCTCCTCTTCCGGGATGGTGTCGACTCCGCGCTGTTCGATGGGCATGGGGGGACTCCCTTGGAAGGGCGGGGGGTGGCAACGCAATATTTGAGCGCCACTCAATGTGACCTAAGCCCAGGTCCCAGGTCAATGCTTCATTGCGGAGAAATGAAGAGTTAGAGTGATGCTCTAACCCATCGACTCAAAGGGTGGTGGATCGGCGTGCGGCTGACCCCAACGGAGCGCGACAGGCTGCTGCTGCGCAGCGCTGCGGAACTGGCCAGGGCCCGGCGGGCCCGCGGGCTGAAACTCAACGTCCCCGAGGCCACCGCGCTCATCGCGGACACGGTCTGCGAGGCCGCGCGCGACGGCAAGCGGCTCGCCGAGGCCATCGAGGAGGCCCGCTCGGTGCTGGGCCCCGGCGACGTCCTGCCCGGCGTCAGCGACGTGGTCACGGAGGTGCACGTGGAGGCCGTCTTCGACGACGGATCCCGCCTCGCGGTGGTCTCGTCCCCGATCCGGGGCGCCGTCGGCCTCGGCGAGCACGCCCCCGGCGCGGTCGTGCCCGGCCCCGGCGCCCCCCAGCCGGAGCCCGCCGTCCACCTGCACGTGCGCAACACCGCCTCCGTGCCGGTCAGCGTCACCTCGCACTTCCACTTCTTCGAGGCGAACCCGCGCCTTCACTTCGACCGCGCCGCCGCCTACGGCATGCGGCTGTGCGTGCCGGCGGGCTCCTCGGTCCGCTTCGACCCGGGCGGCGAGGCCGAGGTCGGCCTGGTCCCCATCGGCGGCGAGCGCATCGCCATCGGCTTCGCCGGACTGGTCGACGGCCCCCTCGACGCCCCGGGCGCCAAGGCCGAGGCCCTGCGCCGCGCGGCCGCCTGCGGCTACCTCGGCACGGATGCCACCGATGCCACCGATGTCACCGATGTCACCGACACCACCGACGCCACGGACGGAGACCAGGCGTGAGCAAGCAGACCCGGCACAGCGACCACTGCGCCCCCGGCAGTCGGCACATCGACCCGCACGAGTACGCCTCCGTCTTCGGCCCCCGCGCCGGGGACCGGGTCCGGCTCGGCGACTCCGGGCTGACCGTCTGCGTCGAGTCCGATTCCCAGAAGCCCGGCGACGAGTTCCTCGCCGGCTTCGGCAAGACCGCCCGCGACGGACTGCACCTGAAGGCCGCCGCCGTCCGCGACACCTGCGACGTGGTGATCAGCAACGTGCTGGTCATCGACGCCGTCCTCGGCATCCGCAAGGTCTCCATCGGCATCCGCGAGGGCCGCATCCACGCGATCGGCCGCGCCGGAAACCCGGACACCCTGGACGGGGTGGACGTCGTGGTCGGCACGGGCACGAGCATCGTCTCCGGCGAGGGCATGATCGCCACCGCCGGAGCCGTCGACACCCACGTGCACCTGCTGTCCCCGCGCATCATGGAGGCCTCGCTCGCGGCGGGCGTCACCACGATCATCGGCCAGGAGTTCGGCCCGGTCTGGGGCGTCGGAGTCAACTCCCCGTGGGCGCTCAAGCACGCCTTCAACGCCTTCGACGCCTGGCCCGTCAACATCGGCTTCCTCGCCCGCGGCTCCTCCTCCGACCCGGCCCCGCTGATCGAGGCGCTGGCCGAGGGCGGTGCGAGCGGCTTCAAGGTCCACGAGGACATGGGCGCCCACACCCGCGCCCTGGACACTGCCCTGCGGGTCGCGGAGGAGTACGACGTACAGGTCGCCCTGCACAGCGACGGCCTCAACGAGTGCCTGTCCGTCGAGGACACCCTGCGGGTGCTGGACGGCCGCACCATCCACGCCTTCCACATCGAGGGCTGCGGCGGCGGACACGTCCCCAACGTCCTGAAGATGGCCGGCGTGCCGAACGTGATCGGCTCCTCCACCAACCCCACCCTGCCCTTCGGCCGGGACGCGGTCGCCGAGCACTACGGCATGATCGTCTCCGTCCACGACCTCAAGCCGGACCTCCCCGGTGACGCCGCCATGGCCCGCGACCGGATCCGCGCGGGCACCATGGGCGCCGAGGACGTGCTGCACGACCTGGGCGCGATCGGCATCACCTCCTCCGACGCCCAGGGCATGGGCCGGGCCGGCGAGACGATCCGCCGCACCTTCGCCATGGCCGCGAAGATGAAGGGCGAGCTGGGTCCGCTGGCCGGCGACGGCGAGGGCGACGACAACGCCCGCGTCCTGCGCTACATGGCCAAGCTGACGATCAACCCGGCCATCGCCCACGGTCTGGCCCACGAGATCGGCTCCATCGAGATCGGCAAGCTCGCCGACATCGTGCTGTGGCGCCCCCAGTTCTTCGGCGCCAAGCCGCAGCTGGTCCTCAAGTCGGGCTTCCCGGCGTACGGGGTCACCGGCGACCCCAACGCCGCCACCGACACCTGCGAACCGCTGGTCCTCGGGCCGCAGTTCGGCTCGTACGGGGCCACGGCCGCCGACATCTCCGTCGCCTTCGTGTCGGCCGCCGCCGCGGCCCTCGGCAGCGACGAGATGCCCACCCGCAGGCGCCGCGTCGCCGTCCGCGGCACCCGCGGCATCGGCCCCGGCGACCTGCTCCTCAACTCCCGGGTGGGCGCGGTCGATGTGGACGCGCGCAGCGGACTCGTCTCCCTGGACGGGGAACCGCTGCGCTCCGAAGCCGCCGATTCGGTCTCCCTCAACCGCCTGTACTTCCTGTAAGTCAGCACAGCCCGTAAGGACCTCCTGCCATGACCGCACAGCCCGCGAACGACGGTTTCCGGATGCCCGCCGAGTGGATGCCCCACGAGCGCACCTGGATGGCCTGGCCCAGCCCCAACCCCACCTTCACCAACGAGCGGGAGCTCGCCGAGGCCCGCGAGGCCTGGGGCGCCGTCGCCCGCGCGGTGCTCGCGTACGAGCCCGTGACCCTCGTCGTCTCGCCCGGTGACGCCGAGAGCGCCCGCGCGGTCGTCGGCGACGGGGTCGAGCTGGTCGAGCGCGAGCTCGACGACGCCTGGATGCGCGACATCGGTCCGACCTTCGTCACCAACGACGCCGGCGAGCTGGCCGCCGTCGACTGGACCTTCAACGGCTGGGGCGCCCAGGAGTGGGCCCGCTGGGACCACGACTCGAAGATCGCCCGGGAGGTCTCCGGCATCGCCGGGACCCGCACCTACAGCACCGCCCTCGTCAACGAGGGCGGCGCCATCCACGTGGACGGCGAGGGCACCGTGCTCCTCACCGACACCGTGCAGCTGGGCAAGGGCCGCAACCCCGACTGGAGCCGCGAGCAGGTCGAGGCCGAGATCCACGCCCACCTGGGCACCACCAAGGCGATCTGGCTCCCGTACGGCCTGGCCGGCGACTACGGCACCTACGGCACCCAGGGCCACGTGGACATCGTCGCCGCCTTCGCCCGCCCCGGCGTGGTCATGGTCCACAGCCAGCCCGACCCGGCCCACCCGGACCACGAGCGCGGCAAGACCATCGCCGCCATCCTGCGCGCCTCCACCGACGCGCGGGGCCGGCGGCTGGAGGTCGTGGAGATCCCGGCGCCGACCGTGCTGGAGGAGGACGGCGAGTGGGTCGACTACTCCTACATCAACCACTACCTGTGCAACGGCGGCGTGGTCCTGTGCGCCTTCGACGACCCGCGCGACGAGGAGGCGGCGGAGATCTTCCGCGGTCTGTTCCCGGAGCGGACCGTGACGCTCGTCGACGCACGTACGATTTTCGCCGGGGGTGGCGGAATCCACTGCATCACCCAGCAGCAGCCGAAGGTCTGACCCGTCCGAGGGACGGGACGGGCGGACCAGAACGAGGAGTGGGCCATGGTGGCGGGTGAGGTACGTGCCGCGCGCAAGAACGCGCCGCCGCGCGAGGACGTCCTGGTCGCCGCCATGGCCACCATCGCCGAGCGCGGCCTGGACGGGCTGACCATGGCCGGCCTGGGCCGCCAGGTCGGCATGAGCAGCGGCCACCTCCTCTACTACTTCCGCACCAAGGACGAGCTCCTGCTGCAGACCCTGGAGTGGAGCGAGGCGGCGCTGGGCACCGAGCGCCGCGCCCTGCTGTCCCGCCGCGGCCCCGCGCGCGAGCGCCTGCAGGCGTACGTCGACCTGTACGTGCCCCAGGCCGCCCGGGACCCGCACTGGACGCTGTGGCTGGAAGTCTGGAACCGCTCGCAGAACGCCGGACCGGGGGAGCGGGAGCGCCAGGGGGCCATCGAGGGCGCCTGGCACCGCGACCTGGTGGCCCTGCTCGCCGAGGGCATCTCGCGCGGGGAGTTCCGTCCGGTCGACCCGGACCGCTTCGCGGCCCGGCTGCGGGCCCTGCTCGACGGCTTCAGCATCCAGGTCGCCGTCGGCCTGCCGGGGCTCTCCCGAGAGGGCATCCTGGACCACGTCCGCGAGTTCCTGAGCGAGGCGCTGACCCCGCGGCAGGCCCAGATCTGAGCCGGGTCCCGGCCTGGCGCGGCGATCGGCGTGCCCGCATTGTGAGATCCCCGTCCACCCGCGGCAGGCGGTATGGCACACTGCCGACGTGCCTGCTCAGCTCATGATTATGGACAGCAGCGCGCCGGTCCGCAGTGACCGCTGAACCGTGAAAGAACTTCGCGGAAGCGGCCATCGTGCCTCAGACCCGCGCGCAGACCTCTCGCACCCGCGAGAGGTCTTTTCGTTTTCCGGCCCCAAACATGCCGGGAGCGGGCAGCGCGCGATGATGGGGGCAGTGGAGGCGGCCTGCCCTGGGGCGGGCATCCGGAAACCACACATCCGACAGGAGTCAGATCAGCATGACGACGACAGAGGCGACTGAGTCGACTGCGCCGGCTACGGGCCCCGGCCTCCTCGATGACGGGTTTCACGTCTTCGACACGACCCTGCGCGACGGCGCCCAGCGTGAGGGCATCAACCTCACGGTCGCCGACAAGCTGACGATCGCCCGGCACCTGGACGACTTCGGGGTGGGGTTCATCGAGGGCGGCTGGCCCGGCGCCAACCCCCGCGACACCGAGTTCTTCTCCCGGGCCCGCGCGGAGATCGACTTCAAGCACGCCCAGCTCGTCGCCTTCGGCGCGACCCGCCGGGCGGGCGGCTCCGCCGCCACCGACCCGCAGGTCCGCGCGCTGCTCGAATCGGGCGCCCCGGTGATCACGCTGGTGGCCAAGTCCCACGACCGGCACGTCGAGCTCGCCCTGCGCACCACCCTCGACGAGAACCTCGAGATGGTCCGCGACACCGTCTCCCACCTGGTCGCCCAGGGCCGCCGGGTCTTCGTCGACTGCGAGCACTTCTTCGACGGCTACCGCGCCAACGCCGAGTACGCCAAGTCGGTCGTCCGCGTCGCCCACGAGGCCGGCGCCGACGTCGTCGTCCTGTGCGACACCAACGGCGGCATGCTGCCCGCGCAGATCACCGCGACCGTCGCGACCGTCCTCGCCGACACCGGCGCCCGCCTGGGCATCCACGCCCAGGACGACACCGGCTGCGCCGTGGCCAACACGCTGGCCGCCGTCGACGCCGGCGCCACCCACGTCCAGTGCACCGCGAACGGCTACGGCGAGCGGGTCGGCAACGCCAACCTCTTCCCGGTCGTCGCCGCGCTGGAGATCAAGTACGGCCGCACGGTCCTCCCGGTGGGCGCCCTCGCCGAGATGACCCGGATCTCGCACGCCATCGCGGAGGTCGTCAACCTCACCCCCTCCACGCACCAGCCGTACGTCGGCGTCTCCGCCTTCGCGCACAAGGCGGGCCTGCACGCCTCGGCCATCAAGGTCGACCCGGACCTGTACCAGCACATCGACCCGGAGCGGGTCGGCAACACCATGCGGATGCTGGTCTCCGACATGGCCGGCCGGGCCTCCATCGAGCTCAAGGGCAAGGAGCTCGGCGTCGAACTCGGCGGGGACCGCGCGCTGATCTCCCGCGTCGTCGAGCGGGTCAAGGAGCGCGAGCTCCAGGGCTACACCTACGAGGCCGCCGACGCCTCCTTCGAACTGCTGCTGCGGGCCGAGGCGGAGGGCCGGGCGCGCAAGTACTTCCGCATCGAGTCCTGGCGGGCCATCATCGAGGACCGCCCCGACGGCACGCACGCCAACGAGGCCACGGTGAAGCTGTGGGCCAAGGGCGAGCGGATCGTGGCGACGGCGGAGGGCAACGGCCCGGTCAACGCGCTGGACCGCGCGCTGCGGGTGGCGCTGGAGCGCTTCTACCCCCAGCTGGCGAAGTTCGAGCTGATCGACTACAAGGTCCGCATCCTGGAGGGCAAGCACGGCACCGAGTCCACGACGCGCGTGCTGGTCACCACGACGGACGGCTCCCGCGAGTGGAACACGGTCGGCGTCGCGCCGAACGTGATCGCGGCGTCCTGGCAGGCCCTGGAGGACGCCTTCACCTTCGGCCTCCTCCACGCGGGCGTGGAGCCGGCGGAGTAGGCCGGCGCCTTCCGGGCTTCGCCCAGCCGCCCCCCACCTCGCCGGACCGCGGTCCGGCGAGGTCCTCGGGGCGGGGGTCGATGGCCCTTATGTCCCGCTCACACAGGATTACACCCGTTCGGGTAGCGTCGTGAGTATGAGGACCAGGCTTATGTCCATACGTATGGGATCGCTGCTGGCCGGTCTGCTGCTGTCCCTGTCCGCGACCGCCCTCCTGGTCGCCCCGCAGGCATCCGCGGCCACCGGGACCACGGCCGTGGCGGAGGCCCTCAAGAAGGGCCCGGTCTACGTGGACCCCCGCGCCGAGGCGCAGCTGCCGCCGGCGCAGGCCGAGGCGCTCGCCAAGAAGATCAAGGACGCCGGGAAGCCGGTGTTCGTGGCCGTGCTGCCGGCCACCGCCGAGTTCCCCGCGGCCACCGTGCTCAAGACGGTCCGCACCGAGACCGGCATCACCGGGCTCTACGCGATCCGGCTCGGGGACGGCTTCAACGCCGGCGCGGACAAGGCGGTCATGCCGAACAACGCGGTCCGCAACCTGGTCGACGCCGTCAAGGCGGGCGCCCCGGTGGACGCGAGCACCGAGCTCAACACCTTCGTCGACCAGGCCCTGGCCCAGGCGAAGGGCAAGGCCCCCGCCTCCTGGAGCGGGGCGGGCGGCGCGGCGGCCGACAGCGGCGCCCCCGTCGGCGCACTGATCGGCCTCGGCGTCGTGGCCGCGGTCGGCGGCGGCGGTGCGTACGCGTTGGTCAAGCGCAACCGAAAGAAGAAGGAAGAGCTGCGCCGCGAGGCCGTCGCCCGGCTGGGCGTCGTCGTCGACGAGGACATCACGGCCTTCGGCGAGGAACTGGACCGCCTCGACTTCCACCCCGGCGAACCCGGCGCGGACGACGCCATGCGGGCCGACTACGGGCAGGGCCTCGACTCGTACGAGAAGGCCAAGCAGATCATGGCCTCGGTGCGGTACCCCGAGGAGGTCAAGGGGGTCACCCAGGCACTGGAGGACGGCCGGTACGCACTGGCCCGCCTCGACGCGCGCCGCCAGGGCCGGCCGCTGCCCGAGCGCCGTTCCCCCTGCTTCTTCGACCCGCGCCACGGGCCGAGCGCCGAGGACGCCGACTGGGCCCCGGCGGGCGGGGCCGCCCGTACCGTGCCGGTCTGCGCGGCCGACGCCGTACGGCTGCGCGACGGCCAGGACCCGGCGGTCCGCACCGTCGACACGGAGCACGGGCCGCGCCCCTACTACGACGCCGGCCCGGCGTACGGCCCCTGGGCCGGCGGCTACTTCGGCGGCGGCATCCTGCCGGGCCTGCTCATGGGCACGATGCTCGGTTCGATGATGTCCAGCCCGGCCTACGCCTCCGACTTCGGCGGCGGCAACGGCTACGACGGCGGCTTCGGGGGCGGGGACGTCTCCGGCGCCGACTTCAACCCGTCCGACTTCGGCGGCGGGGACTTCGGCGGCGGAGGCGGTTTCGACGGGGGCGACTTCTGAGCCGCCCCCGGTCCCGGAGGGTCAGGCCTGCTTGATCGCGGAGATGTCGAAGGTCAGCTTCACCTTGTCGCTGACCATCACACCGCCGGTCTCCAGGGCCGCGTTCCAGGTCAGGCCCCAGTCGGAGCGCAGGATCTCGGCGGAGCCCTCGAAGCCGACGCGCTCGTTGCCGTAGACGTCGGTGGCGGAGCCGTTGAACTCCAGGTCGATGGAGAGCGGGCGGGTCACGTCCTTGATGGTCAGCTCGCCGGTGATGCGGTACTTGTCGCCGCCGAGCTGGGCCGCCCGCGTCGAGCGGAAGGTCATCAGCGGGAAGGTCTCGGCGTCGAAGAAGTCGGCGGAGCGCAGGTGGCCGTCGCGGTCGCCGATGCCGGTGTCGACGGAGGCGATCTTCACGTCGATGGAGGCGGTGGAGCGGGACGGGTCGGCTCCGTCGAGGTGCAGGGCGCCCTCGTGGCCGGCGAAGGTGCCGCGGACGTTGGTGACCATCGCGTGGCGGACGGTGAAGCCGATGCTGCTGTGCGCGGCGTCGATGACGTAGTCGCCGGTGACGGCCGCGAGGGCCGGGTCCACGTCGAGCGTGGCGACGGCGCCGCCTTCCTGGGACTGCGCGGTCTGGTTGCGGCGGGTGAAGAGACCCATGACTTGCTCCTCGGTTCGGCACCCGGTCGGTGCTGTTGAACTTTCAACAAGAATGACGCTAGACCCATTCCGTTCAAATTTCAACTTCTAGGGTGCGTGTCGCCGGTTCGGCGGGCGCAGAGGGGGTCTTTGTTGGATCCGCACAAAGGACGAAGGTCCCGTCTGGCGGTGTCCGCTCATCCCTTCGTGGTTCTGTCCGGCCCGGACAGCGGAACACACGCGACACTGTGTGGATTCGACGGAGGGTTTTGGCGGTCCCGCTTCGTAAGGTCGGTACATGACCGTTGTGGACCAGATTCCGAGCGAGCCGACGGACGCCCGAGGGCGCGTGGCCGAGCTGCACGACCTGCGCGAGCAGGCGCGTCGCGGACCGAGCGACCGGGCGACCGAAGCCCAGCACGCCAAGGGCAAGCTCACCGCCCGTGAGCGCATCGCGCTGCTGCTCGACGAAGGTTCATTCAAGGAGGTCGAGCAGCTCCGCCGCCACCGCGCGACGGGCTTCGGCCTCGAGGCCAAGAAGCCGTACACCGACGGTGTCATCACCGGCTGGGGCACGGTCGAGGGCCGCACGGTCTTCGTCTACGCGCACGACTTCCGCATCTTCGGCGGCGCCCTGGGCGAGGCCCACGCCACGAAGATCCACAAGATCATGGACATGGCCATCGCGGCCGGTGCCCCGCTGGTCTCGCTCAACGACGGCGCCGGCGCCCGCATCCAGGAGGGTGTCTCCGCCCTCGCCGGCTACGGCGGCATCTTCCAGCGCAACACCAAGGCCTCGGGCGTCATCCCGCAGATCTCGGTCATGCTGGGCCCCTGCGCCGGCGGCGCCGCGTACTCCCCGGCGCTCACGGACTTCGTGTTCATGGTCCGCGAGACCTCGCAGATGTTCATCACCGGCCCGGACGTGGTCCGCGCGGTGACCGGCGAGGAGATCACCCAGAACGGCCTCGGCGGCGCGGACGTGCACGCCGAGACCTCGGGCGTCGCGCACTTCGCGTACGACGACGAGGAGACCTGCATCTCCGAGGTCCGCTACCTCATCACGATGCTCCCCTCCAACAACCGCGAGAACCCCCCGGTCCACGAGACCAGCGACCCGGCCGACCGTCGCTCGGAGGTCCTGCTCGACCTCGTGCCGGCCGACGGCAACCGCCCGTACGACATGCTCAAGGTGATCGAGGAGCTCGTCGACGAAGGCGACGTCCTGGAGATCCACGAGCGCTGGGCCCGCAACATCATCTGCGCGCTCGCGCGGATGGACGGCCAGGTCGTGGGCATCGTCGCCAACCAGCCCGGGCACCTCGCCGGGGTCCTGGACATCCACGCCTCCGAGAAGGCGGCGCGCTTCGTCCAGCTCTGCGACGCCTTCAACATCCCGATCATCACCCTCCTGGACGTCCCCGGCTTCCTGCCGGGCGTCGACCAGGAGCACGGCGGCATCATCCGGCACGGCGCCAAGCTGCTGTACGCGTACTGCAACGCGACGGTCCCGCGGATCTCGCTGATCCTGCGCAAGGCCTACGGCGGCGCCTACATCGTCATGGACTCCCAGTCCATCGGCGCCGACCTCACCTACGCCTGGCCCACCAACGAGATCGCCGTGATGGGCGCCGAGGGTGCCGCCAACGTCATCTTCCGCAAGCAGATCGCGGACGCCGAGGACCCCGAGGCCATGCGCGCGCGCATGGTCAAGGAGTACAAGGCCGAGCTGATGCACCCGTACTACGCGGCCGAGCGCGGCCTCGTCGACGACGTCATCGACCCCGCCGAGACCCGAGAGGTGCTCGTCGCCGCCCTCTCGATGCTCCGCAACAAGCACGCCGATCTGCCGTCCCGCAAGCACGGCAACCCGCCGCAGTAGACGTCGAAGGAGAAACGCCACCGATGAGCACCGCCACCGGCACCCTGCTGAAGGTCGAGAAGGGCCACGCCGAGCCCGAGGAGCTGGCCGCGATCACCGCGATCCTGCTCGCCCGCGCCGCCGCCACCCCCGAGGGCGTCACGGCCACCGTCCGCTCCCAGGCCGGCTGGCGCCGCCTCGAGCGCACCCCCGGCTTCCGCGGCCCCCGCAGCTGGCAGGGCTGAGCCCCGAGCACGGCGAGAGGCCCCGCACCCGTTCAGGGTGCGGGGCCTCTCGCGCATCCGGATCCGCCCGGCCGGGGCGGCCACGGCGAAGGCCCCCGCGTCCTCGGACACGGGGGCCTTCGCGCGCGCGTGCGCGTGCGCTACCGCAGGCGGGCCATGAGGGCGTGCTCGACCAGGGTGATGAGCGCGCTCTTGGCGTCTCCGCGGTGGCGGGCGTCGGTGGTGATGATGGGGGCGTCGGGGCCGATCTGCAGGGCCTCGCGGACTTCCTCCGGGGTGTACGGCTGGTGCCCGTCGAAGCCGTTGAGGGCGATGACGAACGGCAGGCCGCTGTTCTCGAAGTAGTCGACGGCGGGGAAGCAGTCGGCGAGACGGCGGGTGTCGACGAGGACGACGGCGCCGATCGCGCCGCGCACCAGGTCGTCCCACATGAACCAGAAGCGGTCCTGACCGGGGGTACCGAAGAGGTACAGGATCAGGTCCTGGTCCAGGGTGATGCGGCCGAAGTCCATGGCGACCGTGGTGGTCGTCTTGTCCCCGGTGTGGGTCAGGTCGTCGATGCCGGCGGAGGCGCTGGTCATCACGGCTTCGGTGCGCAGCGGGTTGATCTCGGAGACCGCGCCGACGAACGTGGTCTTGCCCACGCCGAAGCCGCCGGCCACCACGATCTTCGCGGAGGTGGTGGAGCGAGCAGGAGCCGCTCCGCCGTTAGAGCTTGCGAAGTCCACTGAGCACCCTTTCGAGCAGTGTCACATCTGGCTGGCCGCCGGCGGACTCGTCGCCGCCGGGCTGGTGGATGGCGACAAGGCCCGCCTCCGCCAGGTCGGCGACGAGGATCCGGGCGACGCCAAGGGGAATGGAGAGAAGTGCCGAGATCTCCGCGACGGATTTGATCTCCTGGCACAGACGGCAGATGCGCTGGTGCTCGGGCAACTGCCCTTGCAGACGCGCGGGATCGGCCGTGGTGCTGACCAGCGCCTCGATGGCGAGCTGGTAGCGCGGCCGGGTACGGCCGCCCGTCATCGCGTACGGGCGCACCAGCGGGTTGTGCGCCTGCGGGGCCTGCGGACGCGAGGAGCGCTGCGGCTGCTGCGAGGGCCGGTAAGGCTGCTGGGGCTGTCCGTACGGGTCTTGGGGCTGCTGTCCGTACGGCTGCTGCTGGTAGGGCTGCCGCTGGTAGGGCTGCCCGCCCGGATTGTGCTCCGGCGAGGGCCGATTGCTGGGAGTGGAGGGGAAGTTGAAGCGGTTCTGGTCGTGCCCACCCTGCGGCTGCTGCGCGCCGCCATAAGGATGTCCTCCGGGTGTTGTCACGTTTCCTCCTCCGACTCCAAGAACGCAGTACTCCCTGTGGAACCGCGCCACCGCACCCTATGGTGCGATGGCGCGAAACGCACTGCCTGTCTGCTAGTTGAGAAGGCTTCCCTGCAGTTCCGCGCGCAGGTCCGGGGTGAGGACCGTGCCCGCGCGATCCACCAGGAGGGCCATCTCGTAGCCCACGAGGCCGATGTCGCACTCGGGGTGCGCGAGCACCGCGAGCGAGGATCCGTCGGAGACGGACATCAGGAAGAGGAAGCCGCGGTCCATCTCGACCACGGTCTGGTTGACGGCGCCGCCCTCGAAGATGCGGGAGGCCCCTGCGGTCAGCGACGTCAGTCCGGAGGCCACGGCCGCCAGCTGGTCGGCGCGGTCGCGCGGGAATCCGTCGGACATCGCCAACAGGAGGCCGTCGGCGGAGACCACCACCGTGTGGGACACCCCAGGGGTGTTGTCCACGAAGTTGGTGATCAACCAGTTCAGGTTTTGCGCCGCCTGGCTCATCGCGCTCACACTAACGCTCCTGGTCATAGCTGTTACTTGACTGCTCGGATCCCGCGTTGCGGCCCTGCTGGACACCGCGCCGCAGGTTGCTCAACCTGCCGCGGACGTCCTCGGGGGCCCGGGAGACCTGGGGGCCGCCCTGCGGGGTCGTCTCCGCAGCACCCTCGACCAGGTTGGCCTTGGGCACTCGCCGAGGGAGACCGGACGGGGTGACCCCGCCCGCCTTCGGCTCGCGGAGTTTGGAGGCCTGCTGCCAGCGCTCGTCGTTGTTCGAGCGCCAGTCGGCAGGACCTTCCGGTACCTCCGGGGCCCGCTCCGGTTCAACGGGCCGCTGCTGACGCTGCGGCCGCTGTTCGAAGAGGGATCCGGTGGACTCCGCTTCCTGCTGCCCGGGCCGCTGCTGCTGCTGGCCGCCGCGTCGCGGCAGGCCCGCTCCGGTCACCTGGTGACCGGCGTCGGCAGCGGCGCCCGGACTGTCGAAGCCTACGCGTTCCCGGGGCGGTTCGGGAGCGGCGGGTGATTCCGATTCGGTCCCGTAATCCTGCTGGTAGGAGCCCGAGTAGGGGTTCTGCTCGGGCCACTCCGCCTGCGGGGACGGGGAAGCGTACCCACCGTCGTACGCCGGGAGGTCCTGTCGCTGATCCGTGTAATCGGCTTCCGGATAGGCGTACTCCTGCTGGGGGTACGCCTCGTATCCCTGCCCGTTCTGGACGGGCTCGTAACCGGGGTCGTAGCCCTGCGCGGGCTGCTGCTCGTAGCCCTGGTACGGCTGGTACGCGTGCTCCGGCTGGGGTTCCGGATACTCGGCCGCGGGCTCGCCGTACTCCGGCTGCGCCTGCGGGTAGCCGACCTGGGCCTCCAGAGCCGCGCGGCGCTCCTCGCGGCCCAGCGAGCGGCCCAGGGGGTCGGGCGCGGACTCGTCGGGGCCCGGGCGGTCGGCCCGGTGGACCTCGTAGCGCGAGTCGTCGAAGCCGAGCTCGGCCGCCGTGCGCTGCGGCGAGGCATGCTGGGCCTGCTGCTGCGGGATCATCGAGGAGACCGTGAAGTCGTCGTCCGGGATGCCCTCGCCACCGCCACCGTGGGTGATCGCGTCGGGGAGCATGACCAGCGAGGTGGTGCCGGCCGCCTCGCCCGAGGGGCGCAGCTGGACGCGGATGCCGTGCCGGTCGGCCAGCCGGCCGACCACGAACAGGCCCATGCGCTGCGAGATCGCGGCGTCCACGGTCGGCGGGTTGGCCAGCTTGTGGTTGATGTCCGCGAAGTCCTCGGCGGTGAGGCCGATTCCCTTGTCGTGGATCTCGACCATCACGCGGCCGTCGGGCAGACGCGTCGCGTTGACCCGGACCTTGGTCTGCGGGGAGGAGAACGTGGTGGCGTTCTCCAGCAGCTCGGCGAGCAGGTGCACGAGGTCGGTCACGGCCTGGCCGTGGATCTCGGCCTCGGAGACGCCCGACAGCTCGACGCGCTCGTACTGCTCCACCTCGGAGGAGGCGGCGCGCAGGACGTCGACGAGGGGGACGGGCTGGTCCCAGCGGCGGCCCGGTTCCTCACCCGCGAGGATGAGGAGGTTCTCGCCGTTGCGGCGCATACGGGTGGCCAGGTGGTCCAGGCGGAAGAGGTTCTCCAGCTGGTCCGGGTCGGCCTCGTTGTTCTCCAGCTCGGTGATGAGGGTCAGCTGGCCCTCGATCAGCGACTGGTTGCGCATGGAGAGGTTCGTGAAGATCGCGTTGACGTTGCCCCGCAGGAGCGCCTGCTCGGCGGCGAGCCGGACGGCCTCCCGGTGGACCTGGTCGAAGGCGCGGGCGACCTCGCCGATCTCGTCCTGGGAGTCGATCGGGATCGGCACCACGCGGGTGTCGACCTTGCCCGGGTCGGTGCGCGAGAGCTGGTCGACCAGCATCGGCAGCCGCTGCTCGGCGACGTCGAAGGCGGCACTGCGCAGCTTGCGCATCGCGCGGCCCATCTGGCGGGCCATCATGCCGGCCAGGATGAAGGCGGCGAGCAGGGCGACGACCACGATGGCGCCGGTGATGATCGCGTCGTTGCGGGCCTCGTCGGAGACGGTGACGGCGTCCTTGACGGCCTTGTCGAGGAGTTCCCTCTCGACCTCGGCGTAGCCGTCGAACTTGGCGGTCGCGGCGGCCTGCCAGGCCACGGCGGTGGTGCCGTTCGCGGCGAGGACTTCCTTGCGCTCGCCGCTGGCGATCGCCTCGGTCATGCCGGTGAGCGCGGAGTCGTTGACCACGGGCGGGGCCTTGAAGGGGGTGCCGGCCTGCTCCGCCGCCTGCTTGGCGGCCGCGAGCTTGGTGGCGCCCGCCGCGGACTGCTTGCCCATGACGTCCTTGAGGCGCTGCACGTCCTCTTCGGTGCCGGCGGCGACGTACTCGCCGATGGCTATCTCCTCGAGGTACGCGTACGAGGAGAAGGCGACCAGCTGTGCCTTGCGGATTTCCTCGTTCGTGTTGGGCCGCACCAGCAGGTGCGTGCCGACCGAGCGCTGCAGCGAGTTCGCGGCCTTGGACAGCTCGAGCGCGTAGACCATGCGGCCGTACGAGGTCACGTTGCCGGTGCCGAGGCCCAGCTCGTTGGAGAACTGCATGAGGTAGTGCTGGACCAGCACGTACCCCTCTTCGGTCGGGATCGGGCCGGCCGCCTTGGGCAGGGCCTTCTTCGCCGTCTCGATCTGCGGGAGGTAGGCCGTCTTGCGGACCTGCTCCAGCTTGGGCTCCTCCTGGCGGAAGAGTTCGAGGCGGCGCTCCATGCCCTGGCCCTCGGGCATGTCCTTGACGGCCTGGGCGAACTTCGCCTTGGCCGAGTCGGTGGCGGCGTACGCCTTCATGACCGGGTCGGACTCCCGCTGGCCCCGCAGCAGCGGGTCGGCCGTCAGGTCGCGCTCGTTGAGGAGGGCCTGGCCGTACTCGGCGGCGGCCTGGACGATGCGGGCCGTCTTCTCGGCGTTCTTGGCCTCGTCCCAGGTGTCGATGGACCCCTTCACCTGGAAGCCGCCCATGACCAGTCCGACGAGGACGGGCACGAGCAGGATGGCGTTCAGACGGGTCGGCACGCGCCAGTTGCGCGGCGAGAACCTGCTGGTGCTGCCGCCGCTCGTGGGCGCGTCCACGGGTACGTCGATGGGGGACGCGGCCGCGCGCGGCGGCGGGGTGAAGTTGCCGCGCGCGGGTTCATCCGCGGGGCTCGAGTTGCTTCGCCTCACTCGACCAACAACCTCTCGGCGGTGCTACTAGCTAGTTCGTTGAATTCCAGCACGGTTAACGGCCGTGTTCCAAACAGTTGAAATCGGCCGTTCCTAGAGCCTTATGCCCCACATAAAACGGACATAAAGAGCGTCCTGCGGCAAAAGTGGGGCCAGTTGTGAGCGCAGCGAGACCGGACGAACGCACCGTGTCGCCAACTTCCGGGAATTCTCCTTCGAAACGTTATGAACGAAGGGGGCGGGCCGTGTCGTATGACACAGCCCGCCCCCCAAAATCAGCCGGTGGAACTCTTTTTGCGCGGAGTATTACTTGAGCCGCGCCATGAGGGCGTGCTCGACGAGCGTGATGAGCGCGCTCTTGGCGTCTCCGCGGTGGCGGGCGTCGGTGGTGATGATGGGGGCGTCGGGGCCGATCTGCAGGGCCTCGCGGACTTCCTCCGGGGTGTACGGCTGGTGCCCCTCGAAGCCGTTGAGCGCCACGACGAACGGCAGGCCGCTGTTCTCGAAGTAGTCGACGGCGGGGAAGCAGTCGGCCAGGCGCCGCGTGTCGACCAGGACGATCGCCCCGATCGCGCCGCGCACCAGGTCGTCCCACATGAACCAGAAGCGGTCCTGACCGGGGGTACCGAAGAGGTACAGGATCAGGTCCTGGTCCAGGGTGATGCGGCCGAAGTCCATGGCGACCGTGGTGGCCGCCGACGCCGTGCGCGACCGCCAGTGGGGGCTGGCGGCCCTGCGCGCCGACGAGGCCTGGGGCACCACCCGCGGTGACGGCGTCACCGTCGCCGTCCTGGACACCGGGGTCGACTCGGCCCACCCCGACCTGGCCGGCCACGTCCTGGAGGGCACGGACCTCGTCGGCATGGGCGCCGGCCGGGGCGACCGCGCCTGGGCCCGGCACGGCACCGCCATGGCCGGGATCATCGCCGGGCACGGCCACGGCCCGGACCGCCGCCAGGGTGTCCTCGGCCTCGCGCCGCAGGCGGAGATCCTCCCGGTCCGGGTGATCCTGGAGGAGGGCGACCCCGGCCGGAGCAAGGCCCGCGACAGCAAGGGCGGCGCGCTGGCCGAGGGCATCCGCTGGGCCGCCGACAACGGCGCCGACGTGATCAACCTCTCGCTGGGCGACGACAGCAGCTCCGCGCACCACGAGGCCGCCGAGGACGAGGCCGTCCAGTACGCCCTCGCCAAGGGCGTCGTCGTCGTGGCCTCCGCGGGCAACGGGGGCGAACAGGGCGACCGCGCCTCCTACCCGGCCGCCTACCCCGGAGTCATCGCCGTCACGGCCGTCGACCGCAAGGGCAGGAAGGCCGCCTTCTCCACCCGCAACTGGTACGCCACCGTCAGCGCCCCCGGCGTCGACATCGTCATCGCCGACCCGGACCGCTCCTACTACGAGGGCTGGGGCACGAGCGCGGCCTCCGCCTTCGTCTCCGGCGCGGTCGCCCTGGTCAAGTCCGCCCACCCCGACCTGTCCCCGGCGCAGATCAAGAAGCTGCTGGAGGACACCGCCTCCGACGCGCCCGCGGGCGGCCGCGACGACGCCCGCGGCTTCGGCCTCGTCGATCCGGTCGCCGCCCTGCAGGTCGCCGACGCGATGACCGCCGAGCCCCCGCGGCCCTCGCCGGCGGCCGCCGGGAGCACCTACTTCGGCCCCGGCCCCGAGCCGGTGCGCCGCCCCGAGCGCGGGGCCCGCCTCGGCGCCCCGGCCGGCGCGGCCGCCGGACTGGCGCTCCTCGTACTGGCCGGCGTACTGGCGCGGCGGCCCCGGGCCGCGCGGCCCGATAGGGTCGGGTAACTGTGGCGAACAAGAACATTCCCGACCCCGGTTTCTCCGACGACGACGGCTCCGCCGATCCCCGGCTGAGCGCGGCCCTGGCCGCCTGGGCCGAGGACAGAGGCAAGGAGCCCCAGGTGCTGGCCGCCCTCAAGGACGCCCGCCTGCTGGTGCCCGTCGTCGCCGTCCTCGGCGAGGTCGAGACCGACCCCGAGACCGGCCTCAAGCGCGAGAAGACCAGCGACATGGCCGTCCCCACCCTGCGGGCGGGGGACCGGCGGGCACTGCCCGCCTTCACCTCGATCGCCTCGCTGGCCCTCTGGGACCCGGCCGCCCGCCCGGTGGCGGTCCCGCTGCACCAGGCCCTGGCCGCAGCCGCCCACGAGAAGGCCGACACGCTCGTCCTGGACCTGTCCGGTCCGGTCACCTACCAGCTCACCGGCCCCGCCCTGCGCGCGCTCGCCGAAGGCCGCACGGACGCCGGGCCGCTCGCGGACCCAGCCGTGCGCGAGGCGGTACGGGCCGTCGTGGCCGCCGAGCCCGCGGTGCTCGCGGCCCACCTGGGCCCGGGCGGCGCGGACGCGGACGGCACCCTGGCGATCGTGCTGGCCGTCGGCCCGCAGGCCCAGGCGGCGGCCCGGCGGGTGGCCGAGGCCCTCGCGGCCGACGAGACCCTGCGCGCACGCCTCGTGGGCGGACTGGACCTGGCGCTGCTCCCGGAAGGGGCCCCGGCGCCGCCCGGCGAGCCCCTCTTCACGCGCTGAACCCCGCCCCGCGACGCAGAAGGCGACGGAGCACGCGACGCGGAACGCGACGCAGAAACGGAAAAGAGGACCCGACCGGCACGTTCCGGTCGGGTCCTCTCCTCGTTCCGCCGTCGCGGCTACGCGTACACGGGGCCGGTGAACTTCTCGCCCGGGCCCTGGCCCGGCTCGTCCTGCACCAGCGAGGCCTCGCGGAAGGCGAGCTGGAGGGACTTCAGGCCGTCGCGCAGCGGGGCCGCGTGGAAGGAGCTGATCTCGGTGGCGCTCGCGGTGACCAGGCCGGCGAGGGCGGTGATCAGCTTGCGGGCCTCGTCGAGGTCCTTGTACTCGGAATCGGGCTTGTCCAGGCCCAGGTTGACCGCCGCCGCGCTCAGCAGGTGGACGGCCACCGTGGTGATGACCTCGACGGCGGGCACGTCCGCGATGTCGCGGGTCATGTCGTCGTAGTCGGGAGCGGCCGGGGAAGCGGGAGTGGAACCGGGGGGCGTCGCGTCAGTCATGTGCCCCACGATATGCCGTGCGGCGGGCTTGCAACGCGGGTGCTAGTATGTACTTCGACCGGCCGGACACCTATGTGCCCGGCCACAAGTGGAGGCTCCGATTCTCCCACCCAGCCGCCCTCACGGGAGGCGGGTCACCGGTCAGGCGGTATCCATCGTTCCGTACGGACGATGGAAAGCCGCCCGATTTTGCGCCCCGCGGTTCGCACGCGACGGTGCTCCGGTTGTATTGGAGCCCCCGCCTGTGCCCGGCGGGGCTTTTTTCATTCTCCGCCGCGGTCGGTCTGACGGAAACAACGTCAGCGGCTGTCCTCCAGGCAGCCGTGTGGTGCTACCTAGGAGGATCCATCAGCACCGAGCCCCGCATCAACGACCGGATTCGCGTTCCCGAGGTACGACTCGTCGGCCCGAGCGGCGAGCAGGTCGGCATCGTGCCGCTTGCGAAGGCGCTTGAGCTCGCGCAGGAGTACGACCTCGACCTGGTCGAGGTCGCGGCGTCCGCACGCCCGCCGGTCTGCAAGCTCATGGACTACGGCAAGTTCAAGTACGAGTCGGCCATGAAGGCCCGTGAGGCGCGCAAGAACCAGGCGCACACGGTCATCAAGGAAATGAAGCTCCGGCCGAAGATCGACCCGCACGACTATGACACCAAGAAGGGTCACGTCGTTCGGTTCCTCAAGCAGGGCGACAAGGTCAAGATCACGATCATGTTCCGTGGTCGTGAGCAGTCCCGTCCGGAGCTCGGCTTCCGACTGCTCCAGCGCCTCGCGGCCGACGTCGAGGACCTGGGGTTCATCGAGTCGAACCCGAAGCAGGACGGCCGAAACATGATCATGGTTCTCGGTCCGCACAAGAAGAAGACCGAGGCGATGGCCGAAGCCCGCGAGGCGCAGGCCGCCCGCAAGGCCGAGCGCCAGGGCTACTCCCTGACCGACGACGAGGCCCTCATCGAGGACGCCGAGTTCGAGGCCGAGGACGCCGACATCGCGGCCACCGAGGTCACCGAGGTCGCGGAGGACGCTTCCGGCGAGGCGACCGAAGCGGCCGAGGCTGCCCCCGAAGAGGCAGAGGCCTCTCCCGAGGCTCCTACCCAGGCCTGATCCCGAGGCAGCCCGCCTCGGGTCACCACACAACATGACGCTCCCGCGAGCCGGCCCCCACCAGGGCCGGTGGGGGCGCCACCGACGAGGAGATAACGGCGCCATGCCGAAGAACAAGACGCACTCCGGGACCAAGAAGCGCTTCAAGATCACCGGCACCGGCAAGGTGCTCCGTGAGCGCGCCGGCAAGCGCCACCTGCTCGAGCACAAGTCGTCCCGTGTCACCCGCCGCCTGACCGGCACCGCGGAGATGGCCCCCGGCGACGCCAAGAAGATCAAGAAGCTTCTCGGCAAGTGACGTCCTCCGCTCCCCTTCCGGGAGCGGGAGCACGTCAAGACCGGGACCCCATCGAATTCGGGCCGTGTGAGGACTTCCACGGCCCCGCTACAAGGAGTACACAGTGGCACGCGTCAAGCGGGCAGTAAACGCGCACAAGAAGCGTCGGGCAATCCTCGAGGCTGCGAAGGGTTACCGCGGTCAGCGTTCGCGCCTGTACCGCAAGGCCAAGGAGCAGGTCACCCACTCCCTGGTCTACAACTTCAACGACCGCAAGAAGCGCAAGGGCGACTTCCGCCGCCTCTGGATCCAGCGCATCAACGCCGCTGCCCGCCAGAACGGCATGACGTACAACCGCCTCATCCAGGGTCTGAACGCCGCCAACATCGAGGTGGACCGCAAGATCCTCGCCGAGCTGGCCGTCAACGACCCCAACGCGTTCGCCGCGCTGGTCGAGGTCGCGCAGAAGGCCCTCCCGGCCGACGTCAACGCCCCGAAGGTCGCTGCCTAAGCAGCACGCCCTCAAGGCTGCAGTATCTTGCCCGGACCCGCAGGCCACGCGCCTGCGGGTCCGGTGCGTTCACCAACGAGTTCCACCCGCTGTACGTACGGAAGCGAGCCGACCGCCATGGGCACCCCCGCCGAGCTGATCTCCCCCCGATCCACGCGGGTGGCCGCCGCCAGGCGACTGGCGCGGCGCAACTTCCGCACCAAGGAGCGCCGCTTCCTCGCCGAGGGCCCGCAGGCCGTGCGCGAGGCCGTGGAGCACCGCGGCGCCGGCGGCGAACCGACCCTGATCGAGCTCTTCGCGAGCGTCGACGCGGCCGAGCGCTACGCCGACATCGTCGACGCCGCCTACACCGCCGGCGTCCGTGTCCACTACGCCTCCGACGAGGTGCTCGCCGAGGTCTCGCAGACGGTCACCCCGCAGGGCCTGGTCGGCGTCTGCCACTTCCTCGACTCCCCCTTCGAGGAGATCCTGGCGGCCCGGCCCAAGCTCGTCGCCGTCCTCGCGCACGTCCGCGACCCCGGCAACGCCGGTACGGTGCTGCGCTGCGCGGACGCCGCCGGAGCCGACGCCGTGGTGCTGACCGACGCCTCGGTGGACCTCTACAACCCCAAGTCGGTACGGGCCTCCGTGGGCTCCCTCTTCCACCTCCCGGTGGCCGTCGGCGTGCCCGTCGAGCAGGCCGTCGAGGGGCTGCGCGCGGCCGGCGTGCGGATCCTGGCCGCCGACGGGGCCGGCGAGGACGACCTCGACGCCGAGCTGGACGCGGGCACCATGGGCACCCCCTCGGCCTGGATCTTCGGCAACGAGGCCTGGGGCCTGCCCGAGGAGACGAGGGCGCTCGCCGACGCCGTGGTCCGGGTCCCGATCCACGGAAAGGCCGAGAGCCTGAACCTCGCGACGGCCGCCGCCGTGTGCCTCTACGCCTCCGCGCGTGCACAGCGGGCGCCCGGAGGGTGCCGCTCCGTGACCCCCAGCTAGTAATGTGGCCGCCCGGGGGCCCACTGCGCTACTCGGAGATGTGGGGTACGGGGACATGACCGTCGGTACGAACAGCTCGCCGGCAGCCGCCGAGGCGGCCGGCGCACCCATCCCGGCGACCGCGCCCCAGCGGGCCGGGACCGGCAAGGTGCCCGCGCAGCCCGCGTCCGCCCGGGCCGCCGCCGTCCAGGCCGCAACCGCCACCACCGCTGCCATCCACGCCCGGCCCGCGCACGTGAGCCCCGTAGGACCCGGGACCCCGGCCGATCCGCACACGGAGTTCGCCGGCCTCGGGATCGACCCCGACGACCTGCCCGACGGGCTCGTGATCGCCGACGCCACCGGCCGGGTCATCTGCTTCAACTCCGCCGCCGCCCGGATCACCGCCCGCGTGGCGTGCGAGGCGCTCGGCGAGGGGATCGAGCGCGCGCTGCCGCTGGAGGACCTCGAGGGGCGCCGCTGGTGGGCGCTGACCGACCCCTACGGCGGCCTCGCCACCCGGCGCGGACAGCCCGAGCGCAACCTCCTGCTCCCCGGCGGCCGCGAGGTGCTCGTCTCCGCCCGCTACGTGCGCACCCACCCCACCGGCCCGCTGCGCCGCCTCGTGGTCACCCTGCGGGGCACCGAGGCCCGCCGGCGCACCGAACGCAGCCACGCCGAGCTGATCGCCACCGTCGCGCACGAGCTGCGCTCCCCGCTGACCTCCGTCAAGGGGTTCACGGCGACCCTGCTCGCCAAGTGGGAGCGGTTCACCGACGACCAGAAGCGCCTGATGCTGGAGACCGTCGACGCCGACGCCAACCGCGTCACCCGGCTCATCACTGAGCTCCTGGACATCTCGCGCATCGACTCGGGCCGCCTCGAGGTGCGCCGCCAGCCGGTCGACATGGCCACCGCCGTGGGCCGCCACGTGCAGGCGCTGACCGCGAACGGGCAGGCCCCCGAGCGCTTCCTCGTCAGCGTGAGCCGGCCGCTGCCCGATCTGTGGGCGGACCCGGACAAAATTGACCAGATCCTCGGCAACCTGCTCGAAAATGCGGTGCGGCACGGCGAGGGAACGGTCACCATCGACGTAACGCCGACCAGCTTCGCGAACGCAGCGGGGAAGACCGAGAAGGGAACCGCCGTCACCGTGACCGACGAGGGCCCCGGAATCCCCGAAGAGTCGATGGGCCGCGTCTTCACCCGCTTCTGGCGGGGCAGCAAGCGCGGCGGCACCGGCCTCGGCCTGTACATCGTCAAGGGAATCGTGGAAGCCCACGGCGGCACCATCGCGGTCGGCCGCGGCCCCGGAGGCGGCGCCGAGTTCCGATTTATCCTGCCCGTCGCAGCCCCGGCGTACCTCACGCAGTAGTCCTGCGGAGCGTCTCGCCAGGCGGCCACGGGCTCCTTCACCCCCGGCGACCTTTAGACTCGACCTTTGGCACCCTTGTGTCCTTGTGCCGAGCGCGTCCTGCGCGTCGCGCGGGGGACCCACCAGCCAGCCATCGGAAGTACGGGAAGAGATGTCGGCACCGAACAAGTCGTACGACCCTGTTGAGGTCGAGGCACTGAAACCGGATGAGATCGAGCGCATGCGGGACGAGGCGCTCGCCGCCTTCGCCGCCGCCGGCGACCTCGACGAACTTCGCGAGGCGAAGACCGCGCACATGGGCGACCGCTCGCCCCTGGCGCTCGCCAACCGCGAGATCGGCGCGCTGCCCCCCCAGGCCAAGGCCACGGCGGGCAAGCTCGTGGGTCAGGCCCGCGGCGCCGTGAACAAGGCCTTCGGGGCCCGCACGGTCGCCCTCGAAGCCGAGCGCGACGAGCGCGTGCTGGTCGAGGAGGCGGTGGACGTCACGCTGCTCCACGACCGCGTGCCCGCCGGCGCCCGGCACCCCCTGACCACGCTGATGGACCGCATCGCGGACATCTTCGTGGCCATGGGGTACGAGGTCGCGGAGGGCCCCGAGGTCGAGGCGGAGTGGTTCAACTTCGACGCCCTCAACTTCACGCCCGACCACCCGGCGCGCCAGATGCAGGACACCTTCTTCGTCCGGGGGCCGGCAGGCACCGAGGGCGACGAGTCCGGCGTCGTGCTGCGCACCCACACCTCACCGGTGCAGGCGCGCTCACTGCTGGAGCGCAAGCCCCCCGTCTACATCGTGTGCCCGGGGCGGGTCTACCGCACCGACGAGCTCGACGCGACGCACACCCCGGTCTTCCACCAGGTCGAGCTGCTCGCCGTGGACGAGGGCCTGACCATGGCGGACCTCAAGGGCACCATGGACCACATGGTCCAGGAGCTGTTCGGCGAGGGCACCACCACGCGCCTGCGCCCGCACTTCTTCCCCTTCACCGAGCCGTCCGCCGAGATGGACATGCAGTGCTACGTGTGCCGCGGCGAGTCGGTGGGCAACCCCGACCGCCCGTGCCGCACCTGCTCCAGCGAGGGCTGGATCGAGCTCGGCGGCTGCGGCATGGTCAACCCCAAGGTGCTGACCGCCTGCGGCGTGGACCCGGAGAAGTACAGCGGGTTCGCCTTCGGCTTCGGCATCGAGCGGATGCTGATGTTCCGCCACAACGTAGAAGACATGCGAGACATGGTCGAGGGTGACGTCCGTTTCACCCGGCCGTTCGGGATGGAGATCTGATGCGGGTCCCGCTTTCTTGGCTGCGGGAGTACGTCGACCTCCCCGCCGGTGAAACCGGTCGCGACGTCGCGGCCAAGCTCGTCGACGCCGGCCTCGAGGTCGAGACCGTCGAGCAGCTCGGCGGCGGCCTCAAGGGCCCGCTCGTCGTCGGCCAGGTGCGAACCATCGAGGAGCTCGAAGGCTTCCGCAAGCCGATCCGCTTCTGCACCGTGGACGTCGGCGCCGCCAACGGCACCGGTGAGCCGCAGGAGATCGTCTGCGGCGCCCGGAACTTCTCCGTCGGCGACAAGGTCGTCGTGGTCCTGCCCGGCGCGGTGCTGCCCGGCGACTTCGCGATCGCCGCGCGCGAGACGTACGGCCGCACCTCGCACGGCATGATCTGCTCCGGCGACGAGCTGGGCATGGGCGACGACGGCACGCACGGCATCATCGTGCTGCCGCACGAGCACGAGGTCGGCACCGACGCGATCAAGCTCCTGGAGCTCGTCGACGAGGTCCTCGACATCGACATCACCCCGGACCGCGGCTACTGCATGTCCATGCGCGGTGTGGCCCGCGAGGCCGCCACCGCGTACGGCCTGCCGCTGCGCGACCCGGCGCTGCTCGACGTACCCGCGCCGAACTCGTACGGCTACGCCGTCAAGATCGACGACCCGCAGGGCTGCGACCGCTTCACCGCCCGCACGGTGACCGGCCTCGACCCCGAGGCGCGCTCCCCGATCTGGCTCACCCGGCGCCTGCAGAAGGCGGGCATGCGCCCGATCTCGCTCGCCGTCGACATCACCAACTACGTGATGCTCGAACTCGGCCAGCCGCTGCACGCCTACGACCGCTCGCGGATCGACGGCGCCATCGGCGTCCGCCGCGCCGAGCAGGGCGAGAAGCTCACCACCCTCGACGGGGTCAAGCGCACGCTCGACTCCGAGGATCTGGTGATCACCGACAACAGCGGCCCGATCGGGCTCGCCGGTGTCATGGGCGGCGCCGACACCGAGATCGCCGACTCCGTCACGACGCCTTTCGATCCTTCCGGGGCGACCGGCGCGGTCACCGGCACCACCGACGTGGTCGTCGAGGCCGCGCACTTCGACTCCGTGTCGATCTCGCGCACCGCCCGCCGCCTGAAGCTGTCCTCCGAGGCGTCCAAGCGCTTCGAGCGCGGCGTCGACCCGCAGGCCGCGGCCGCGGCCGCGCAGCGGACCGTGGACCTGCTGGTGCTGCTCGCCGGCGGCACCGCCGAGGCCGGCGTCACCGAGCTCACCGCCCCCGGTGCCCCGCGCACCATCGCGATGAGTGCGGACCACCCCGACAAGGTCGCGGGCATGGACTACGGCCGCGAGACCGTCGTACGCCGCCTCCAGGAGGTCGGCTGCGACGTCTACGGCCAGGACGAGCTCGTCGTCACCGTCCCCTCGTGGCGGCCCGACCTCGCCGAGCCCAACGATCTCGCCGAAGAGGTCATCCGGCTGGAGGGCTACGGAAACCTTCCCTCCACCCTCCCGCAGGTGCCGTCCGGCCGCGGTCTGACCGCCCGGCAGCAGCTGCACCGCCGGGTCGGCCGCGCGCTGGCCGGTGCGGGCTACGTCGAGGCGCTCAGCTACCCGTTCCTGGGCGAGGGCGTCTTCGACCAGCTCCAGCTGCCCGCGCACGACGCCTCCCGCCAGGTCGTCAAGCTGGTCAACCCGATCTCCGACGAGGAGCCGGCGCTGCGCACCACGCTGCTGCCGGGTCTGCTCGGCGCGCTGCGCCGCAACGACAGCCGGGGCAGCCACGACCTCGCGCTCTTCGAGACCGGCTCGGTGTTCCGGGCCGCCGCGCAGCCGGGTGTCGCCGTACGGCTGCCCGTCGACCGGCGTCCCACGAACGAGGAGATCGCCACCCTGAACGCGGCCCTGCCCGCACAGCCGCGCTACGCCGCGGTCGTGCTGGCCGGAGCCCGCGAGCAGGCCGGCTGGTGGGGCAAGGGCCGCCCGGCCGACTGGGCGGACGCGGTGCAGGCCGCGCGCTCGCTGGCCGTCGAGGCCGGTGCGGACCTCGTGGTGCGCCAGGGCCAGTACGGCCCCTGGCACCCGGGCCGCTGCGCCGAGCTGCTCGTCACCCTCGACGGGGTGGAGACGGTCATCGGCCACGCCGGTGAGCTGCACCCGCGCGTGGTCAAGGCGATGGGCCTGCCGGCCCGCACCAGCGCGATGGAGATCGACCTCGACCGCCTCGCGGCGGCCGGCGGCGAGGCGCTCCAGGCGCCCCGGATCTCCTCCTTCCCGGTGGCGACCCAGGACGTGGCGCTGATCGTCGACGCGTCGGTCCCGGCGTCTTCGGTGGAGGACGCGCTGCGCAAGGGCGCGGGCGAACTGCTGGAGTCGCTGAGGCTGTTCGACGTCTTCGAGGGCGAGCAGGTGGGCGAGGGCAAGAAGTCCCTGGCGTACGCGCTGCGCTTCCGTGCGGCGGACCGCACGCTGACGGCCGAGGAGTCGACGGCGGCCCGCGACGCGGCCGTCGCCCTGGCCGGAGAGCGCACCGGCGCGGTGCTGCGCGGAGCGTAACCCCGCGTTCCCCGGGCTCTGCCCGGACCCGCGCGTCAAGCGCCGGCGGGCTGGAAAATCCAGCTCCGCCGGCGCTTGACGCGTTTCGGGAAGGGGGACCACGCGGGCCGGGCCCGGTGGGTGGGCCCGGCGCGCGTTCGGTCCGGCTCGGCCGGGACCCGGCGACCAACCAGGCCCCGGCGGAGCCGAAGCGCGCCGCCCGCCTGCCGTGGAGTGTCGGGCAGACAACAGGACGGGCGGCGCGGTTGACGGGTCGTCGCACTGTACGAGGGGGAGCCGACGACCCTTGTCACCTCTTGGCGAGGCCCTTAAGTGAAGCGCTCGCGGGGCCCCCGGCGGCAGGGTGCGTATCGCATTTATGCGCGTACGGCGTTCACACCCCGTGTGAACCCCGCACCCACTAGCCTGAGTCCGACGAGCCCTTGGAGCGGCCCATGCAGCCCAATGCCCTGCTCGATGCCCTCCTCGCCGAGGCGGGCATGTCCCACGCAGGACTCGCCGCACACGTGAACCAGGCGGGCCGTACCCGCGGACTCGCCCTGCGCTACGAACACACCGCCGTGGCCCGGTGGTTGAAGGGCCAGCGCCCCCGCGGCCAGGTCCCGGACCTGATCTGCGAGGTGATCGGTGGCCGGCTGCGGCGCTCGCTGTCCCTCGACGACGCGGGCTTCGGGCTGCCGGGGCAGAGCACCGACCCGGGTCGTTGTGGCGGCACGGTCCCGCTCAGCGGCTTCGTCGACCGCGCCGCCGCCCTGTGGCGCTCCGACGACCACGGCCGCCAGTGCCTCGCCGCCGACGCCCTGACCGGCACGCCGGCCGTGATCCCGGTGTGGGAGTGGGAGAACCCGCCGGAGGACGCGGACGTCTCCCGCGACGGCCCGACCCGTGTCGGCCCCGAGCACATCGAGATCCTGCGGGCCGCCCGCGCGCACTACGAGCTGATGTACCGGCGGGCCGGCGGCGTGGCCACCCGCGACCGGATCGTGCGCTTCCTCGGCACCGAGACCGCCCCGATGCTGCGCGGGAGCTACTCCGACGGACTCGGCCGCAGCCTGTACCGGGCCGGCGGCTCCCTGGTGGCGGTGGCGGGGATCTGCGCGTACGACTCGGACGCGCACGGGCTGGCCCAGCGCTACTTCCACCAGGCCCTGCGCCTGGCCAAGGCGAGCGGGGACCGGGGGCTGGGGGCCTACGTGATCGCGCTGATCGTCAACCAGTGCCTGCACCTGCGGGAGTTCCGCCAGGCCGTGGCCTTCGCCGAGGCGGCCCTGCGCGCCGCGGGCCGCCACACGACCCCGGCGCTGGCCGCCGACCTGTACGCCATGCAGGCCAAGGCCTACGCCCAACTCGGCGACACCCGGGCCGCGTTGGCCTGCATCCGCAAGGCCGAGGCGGCCGCCGACCGGATCCGGCCCGGCACGGAGCCGGACGAGACGGGGTACGTACAGCCCGGGCTGGTGAACGTACAGGTGGCCGAGGCGCTGCTCGGTCTGGGGGACCTGCGGGCGGCCCACGAACAGGCCGCGGCCGCCGTCGGCACCCCCGCGCACGACCGGGGCCGGGTGCACCGCCTCGCGATGCTGTGCGAGATCCAGCTGCGCCAGGGCCAGGCCGACCAGGCGGTGGCGGCGGCGGCCGAAATGGCCGAGCGGGCCAGGGGGATGGAGTCGCTGCGGTTGCGCGACCGGCTCCGGACGGTCCGCGAACAACTGCTGACCAGCGGTTGTTCGGGCGCGGAGGAGACCGCGGAGCTCATCGACGGGGCGCTGCGCGTTCCCCTGTGACGGCTTGAACTGCTGCCATGTTTGCCACCTACTCGATCGGAAGGTGGCACAACCGTGCAGTGGACGAACTTGAGTGAGCAGACTGTGTACGCGAACCGTTGGTTCGACGTGAATCTCGCCGACGTGGAGCTCCCCGACGGCCGGCACCTGGACCACTTCGTGATCCGGCTGCGCCCGGTGGCCGTCGCCACGGCCGTCAACGGGGCCAATGAGGTGCTGCTGCTGTGGCGCCACCGCTTCATCACCGACAGCTGGGGCTGGGAGCTGCCCGCCGGGGTCGTCGAGGACGGCGAGTCGCTGGAGGCCGCCGCCGCCCGGGAGATGGAGGAGGAGTCGGGCTGGCGGCCCGGACCCCTGCACCATCTGATGACCGTCGAGCCGTCCAACGGGCTGACCGACGCCCGCCACCACCTCTACTGGGCGGACGGGGCCACCTACACCGGCCACCCCGAGGACGATTTCGAGTCCTCGCGCCGCGAGTGGGTACCGCTCAAGCTGGTGCCCGACATGATCGCGCGCGGCGAGGTCCCGGCCGCCAACATGGCGGCCGGGCTGCTGCTGTTGCACCACCTGCGGCTCGGCTGAGCCCGCGGGCGGTCAGGCGTACGGGTAGAAGCCCGAGCCGGTCTTGCGGCCGAGGCGGCCGGCGTCGACCATCCGCTGGAGCAGCGGGGGAGCCGCGTACAGGGGCTCCTTGAACTCCGCGTACATCGAGTCGGCCACCGAGGCCACCGTGTCCAGACCGATGAGGTCCGCGAGCTTCAGCGGGCCCATCGGGTGGGCGCAGCCCAGCTCCATGCCGTTGTCGATGTCCTCGCGGCTCGCGATGCCCGACTCGAACATCCGGATCGCGGACAGCAGGTACGGGATGAGGAGCGCGTTCACGACGAAGCCGGAACGGTCCTGGGCGCGGATCGCGTGCTTGCCCAGCGCGCCCCCGACCAGGGCCTCGGCCCGCTTGATCGTCTCGTCGCTGGTGGTCAGCGCCGGGATCAGCTCGACGAGCTGCTGCACCGGGGCCGGGTTGAAGAAGTGGATGCCGATGACCTGGTCGGGCCGCGAGGTGGCGACGGCCAGCTTGACCAGCGGGATCGAGGAGGTGTTGGAGGCGAGGATCGCGTCCGGGCGGGTGATCACCTGGTCGAGGACCTGGAAGATCTCCGTCTTGACCTGCTCGTTCTCGACGACGGCCTCGATGACCAGGTCGCGGTCGGCGAACTCGCCCAGGTCGGTGGTGAACGACAGGCGGGCCAGGGTCGCGTCCCGCTCCTCCTCGCTGATCTTGCCGCGTTCGGCGGCTCGCGTCAGCGAGGTGTGCAGGCGGGTCCGCCCGAGTTCGAGGGCCTCGCCGGTGGTCTCGGCGACCATCACCTCGAGACCGCTGCGGGCGAACACCTCCGCGATGCCCGCGCCCATCTGGCCACAGCCCACTACGCCGACGCGTGCGATGTCGTCTGGGAGGTCCGTCACATCGTGCCTTTCGCTGCTCTCCATCGCGGGTCCCCCGTACTCGTGCAGTGGTAACTGCGTTCCGGCGCCCGCCACGCCCCCCGACGTTACCCCCGTCCTTGCCCGGCGTGTCGGGCCGGGGCGGGCATGCTGGGCGGACACGCGGCAATGTCACGGAGCGGAACGGAGTCGTCGCATGGCGTACATCGGCAGGCGCGGAGTGCTGGCCGCGGCGGCGGGGGTGCTGGCCGCCGCGGCGACGGCGGCCCCCGCGAAGGCGGTCCGGCCGGGGCGGGAGCCCCGGGCGCCGAAGGCGGTCGCCGCGGACTTCCGCGGAATGTGGGTCGCCTCCGTGCAGAACGTGGACTGGCCCTCGGAGAGCGGGCTGTCCGCCGCCGAGCAGCGCGCCGAGCTGATCGGGCTCCTCGACACCGCCGTCGCCCGGCGCCTCAACGCGGTGATCCTCCAGGTCCGGCCCACCGCCGACGTGATGTGGCCCTCGGCGCGCGAGCCGTGGTCCCAGTGGCTCACCGGGGAGCAGGGCGTCGACCCCGGCTGGGACCCGCTCGGCACGGCCGTCGCCGAAGCGCACGCCCGGGGGCTGGAGCTGCACGCCTGGTTCAACCCGTACCGGGTGGCCAACCACACCGACCGGAGCCTGCTCGTCCCCGAGCACCCGGCCCGCCGGAACCGGGGCTGGACCGTCGCGTACGGCGGCAAGCTGTACTACAACCCCGGGCTGCCGGAGGTGCGGCGCTTCGTGCAGGAGGCCATGCTCGACGCCGTCGCCCGCTATCCCCTCGACGGGGTCCACTGGGACGACTACTTCTACCCGTACCCCGTCGAGGGCGAGGACTTCGACGACGACGACGCCTACGAGGAGTACGGCGGCTCCTTCGCGACCCGCGCGGACTGGCGCCGCCACAACACCGACACCCTGGTCCACGAGATGTCCGGGCGGCTGCGGGCGCTGCGCCCGGCGGTCCGCTTCGGCATCAGCCCCTTCGCGGTGTGGCGAAACTCCGACCGGGACCCGCTCGGTTCGCCGACGCAGGCGGGCGTCGCCA
The DNA here is from genome assembly GCF_003287935.1 of Streptomyces sp. ICC1. Lineage (GTDB taxonomy): Bacteria > Actinomycetota > Actinomycetes > Streptomycetales > Streptomycetaceae > Streptomyces > Streptomyces tritrimontium. The sequence continues at coordinate 962,937 of NZ_CP030287.1, read as the reverse complement.
CGTACGACGACCTGTACGCGGACACCCGCAAGTGGGTGCGCGAGGGCTGGATCGACTACATCGCGCCGCAGGCCTACTGGCAGCTGGGCCATCCGACCGCGGACTACGCCGACATCGTCCCCTGGTGGGCCCGGACCGTCGCGGGCACCGGCGTACGGCTCTACGTGGGGGAGGCGCTCTACCGTTGCGACGGGCAAAGCCCGACCGCCGCGTGGCGCGATCCCCGGGAGCTGTCGCGGCACGTGCGCTTCGCCCGCGGATACCCGGAGGTCCGCGGCCACGTCTACTTCTCGGCGAAGCAGGTGGCCGCGGACCCCAACGGGGCGATGGCCAGGGTGGTGGCCGACCACTACCCGGCCGCGGCTCCGCCGCGTTGAGCCGACGGGCCGCGCCGGTTCACTGCTCGTGTCCGTCCGGGTGCTTGACCACGCAGTCGGGCCCGGGGGACATGACGGCCTCGTGTCCGTCGTTGAAGCGGACCCGGTAGGGAGGGGTGCCGTTCTCTCCGAGCACCTGGGTGATCTCACCGACCTTGTCGTGCTGGCCCACGATCCTCCCGTGCTGAACCAGCTGGTCGCCCTCGGTCGCGCGCATAGCTGACCTCCTCGGTGGCGGTCCGATCCGGTGCTAGCAGTTTAGGTCGTTCCCTCACTGTTTGACCCGTTGGGTCACGGCGATGCAGACGAGGACCGCGCCGGCGGCGACGGGCGCGGCGGGGGACAGGTGCTCGCCGAGCAGCGCCACCGACCACACCAGGGTCAGCAGCGGCTGCGCGAGCTGGAGCTGGCTCGCGCGGGCCGCCCCGATCTCCGCCATGCCCCGGTACCAGACGTAGAGGCCGAGGAAGGTGGAGCCGACGGCCACCCAGACCAGCCCGGCCAGCCCGTGCGCGGTGAGGTGGACGGGCTCGTGCGCGAGCCCGATCGCGGAGCCGGCCAGGCCGATCGGCAGGCACAGCACCAGGGCCCAGCCGATCACCTGCCAGCCGGGCAGCACCCGGGCCAGGCGCCCGCCCTCGGTATACCCGGCCGCGCACACCAGCAGGGCGGCGAACAGCAGGGCGTCGCCGAAGGAGAGGGCGCCGCCGCTCTGGGCCAGGGTGAAGCCGAGGACGATGACGGCCCCGGCGACGGCCGCCGCCCAGAACCGGCGCGGCGGCCGGGCGCCGGTGCGCAGCGATGACACGACGGCGGTGGTCAGCGGCAGCAGGCCGACCACGACGGCGGCGTGGGAGGTGGTGGAGGTCCGCAGCGCCAGGGTGGTCAGCAGCGGGAAGCCGATGACGACACCGCCCGCGACGACGAGCAGGCCCGGCCAGTGCGCGCGGTCGGGGAGCGGTACGCGCCCGGCGAGCAAGCAGGTGCCCGCGGTCAGGCCCGCGAGGACGCAGCGCAGGGCGAAGAGCGACCAGGGGCCGAAGCTCTCCAGGCCCCAGGCGGTGGCGGGGAAGGTCAGCGAGAAGGCGACGACACCGGTGGAGGCGAGGGCGGTGCCCCCGCCGAACCGCCGCACGCGCGCGGCGCCTCGCGCCGGGCCCTGCTCCGTGTCCCGAACTGCTATCGCGGCGGGGAGGGTAGCGCTATTCTTTGCTGTCATGTACGAGCGTAGCAGTGTGGCGGAACTGGCGGAATCCCTGAGGTCCGAGCTCAACCGCTACCCGATGGGTGGAAAGCTGCCGTCCAGTCGGGCCTTGGTCGAACGCTTCCGCGTCAGCCCCGTCACCGTCTCCCGGGCCCTCGCCCAGCTGGCCGCCGAGGGGCTCGTACTCACCCGCCCCGGAGCGGGCGTCTTCCGCGCGCGGCCCCGTGCGCAGGCCCCCGAGCCGGGCGACACCTCCTGGCAGGCCGTCGCCCTCAGTGCGGAGGGGGCCGGCGACATCGTCCCGCGCTCCGTCGACGCCTCCGGGGTGCTGGTCACCCTCGCGGCCCCGCCGGCCGGGGTCATCGAACTCCACAGCGGCTACCTGCACCCCGTGCTCCAGCCGGAGCGGGCCATGGCCGCCGCCCTCGCCCGCGCCGGGCGGCGGCCCGGGGTGTGGGGGCGCCCGCCCGTGGAGGGGCTGCCGGAGCTGCGGGACTGGTTCGCCCGGGAGATCGGCGGAGCAGTCGGGGCCGCCGACGTCATGGTCACCGCCGGCGGCCAGAGCGCGCTCACCACCGCCCTGCGGGCGCTCGCCCCGCCCGGGGCGCCGATCCTCGTCGAATCCCCGACCTACCCCGGGCTGCTGGCCATCGCCCGCGCCTCCGGGTGCCGGCCCGTCCCCGTCCCGGTCGACGCGGACGGGGTCCGACCGGAGCTGCTGGCCGAGGCCTTCGAAGCCACCGGGGCGCGGGTGTTCGTATGCCAGCCGCTGTTCCAGAACCCGACCGGGTCGGTGCTGTCCGACGAGCGCCGCGCCGAGGTGCTGCGGATCGCGCGCGCCGCCGGGGCGTTCGTGGTGGAGGACGACTACGCGCGCGCCCTCGCCCACGAGGACGCCGGCCCGCTGCCCGCGACGCTCGCCTCCGAGGACCGCGACGGGGTGGTCGTGCACGTGCGGTCGCTGACCAAGGTCACCTCGCCCAGCCTGCGGGTGGGCGCGCTGGCCGCCCGCGGGCCGGTCCTGGACCGGCTGCGCGCCATCCAGGTCGTGGACAGCTTCTTCGTGCCGCGGCCGCTCCAGGAGGCGGCCCTCGAACTGGTCGGCGCACCCGCCTGGCCGCGCCACCTGAAGACCGTCGCCGCCGAGCTGCGCCACCGCCGCGACGTCCTCGCGGGGGCGCTGCGGCGGGAGCTGCCCTCACTGGAGGTGCCGCACCTTCCGCGCGGCGGATACCAGCTGTGGGCCCGGCCCGGCGGGGGCGGGGACGACGTGGCCTTCGTGGCGGCCGCCCTGCGCGCCGGGGTCGCCGTCGCGCCCGGGCGGCCGTACTTCTGCGCGGAACCGCCCGGTCCGTTCGTCCGGCTGAGCTTTGCCGGGGTCGGCGGCGCGGGCGAGCTGACCGAGGCCGTCCGGCGGCTGCGGGCCGCCTCGGGGGGCGCGGCCGACGGCGGGCTTCGTTCAGACGCTTGACCCCGTGCGACACGCGGATCACCATCGCCGCATGCATGTTCGGGTTTCGCTAGTCGCAGCAGCCCGTAGTACCTCGCTGCTCGCCGAGCGCTTCGACGACGACCGCCCCATCGACGTGGACGGCTGGCGCGCGGTGGAGTCCGCCGCGCGCGGGCTCGTGCCCCTGGGCTCGGCCGAGCTCCGCTACTGTTCGCCGACCTCGCGCAGCCGGGCCACCGGCGCGGCCCTCGGCTACGCGCCGATGGCCCAGCCCGCGCTGCGGGAGTGCGACATGGGCCGCTGGCGCGGGCTGACCCTGGCGGAGGTGGCGGCCCGCGAGCCGGCGGCCGTGGACCTCTGGCTCGCCGATCCCCGCGCCGCGCCGCACGGCGGGGAGTCGCTGCTGGCGTTCATCGCCCGGATCGGCGGCTGGCTGGACACCCGGCCGGCGGACGACGGGGGAGCGATCGTGGCGGTGGCGGAGCCTTCGGTGGTCCGCGCGGCACTCGTGTACGCCCTGAACGTGCCGCCGCTGACCTACTGGAACGTGGACGTCCGCCCCCTGTCCACGGTCACCCTGGCGGGCTGGCCGCGCCGCTGGCACCTCTCCCTCCAGGCGCCGGCGTAAACCCGTTGAGGGGCCCTCAGACCCCGGTCCGGCACCCGCTGGTCTTGGACGCGGCGGGCGGGGCCGAGGCCGGCTCAGAGGAGCGAGACGGGGGCGGTCGCGGCGGAGGGGAGGTAGATCCCCGCGATGCCCGCGTAGTTCGCCCGGTAGCCGCGCAGGATCTCGTCGAGCGGGATCGTCAGCCGGGCCGGGGTGTCGCAGCGGGCGGCACCGAACTGGTCGGTGACGGCGGTGCACAGGATCCGGCCGCCGAGGGTGGTGAAGGTGACCGGTACGCCGTCCAGCCCGGCCGGGGCGTCCGCGATCCGCACGGTGGTGCTGAGGTTCTTGACGCCGAACAGCAGCCCGTTCAGCTTCGCCGGACCGGCCGTCGCGAGGGTGGCCACGGCGGGCCGGACCTGCCCGGGCAGGTCGCAGACCTGGAGCGCCGGGGCGTAGACCTGCCCCGGGGGACAGGCCGTCACCGTGGCGATCCCGCCTCCGCACTGCACGTAGAACCGCTGGTCCTGCACCCTCGGCAGCCGCCCGGTGGCGCCGCCGGCGCACGAGCCCTCGGCGGCGGTGGCGGGCCCCGCCCCCGTGCCGAGGGCGACGACCGCCCCCGCGGCCAGTGCGGCGAGTCCCTTGCCGATGCGCAACAACACCCTTGCCCCCAGTTCAGTTGTTCACTCAGTGTGACGAAATGAATACGAAGTGACTATAGGGATGGGTGTGTGACGGACGCAATGACCCCCGGGCGCCGCTCGTGAGTGCGAATGCCGCTATGTTGAACGCGTTCAATATGGCTTCGGGTTCGGGGGAACGGTCATGGCGCACGTCGAGGCGGCGGAGGTTCGGACGGCAGGGGTTCGGACGGCAGGGGCGGCCCATGCGTGGCAGACCAAGATCGCGGCGGCCGCGTGCGCGCTGCCGCCGGTGCCCGGGCTGCTGATGCTCGCGCACGGCCTGCCGGCCCTCGCCTTCTTCGCCGCCGCCCTGCTGGCCGCCGCCCCGCTGGCCTTCCGGGGCCACCGGGCGGCCTTCGGGGCGGCCTGCGCGATCGCCGGGTGCCTGCTCCTGCCGACCGCCTTCTTCGGCTTCTACGACGGGTTCTTCATCTTCCTGTTCCCGGCCCTGGTCCTGCCGCTCGCCGTCTTCGCGGACCCCACCCGCCACCGGATCGGCGCATCGTTCGCGACGGGTGTCGCGTGCCTGCTGATCGCGGTGTCGGCGCTGATCCACGGGTGCGTCGTGGTGGTCCTCGCCCGATGAGTTCCTACGGAGCGCGCACGTCCGAGGCGTCGACCCAGTCGATCCGCGCGACGAGTCCGGAGCCGGGCGCGGAGCCGGGCGCGGAGCCGGGCGCGGAGCCGGGCGCGGAGCCGGACCCGGGCCCGGGGCCGGCGGCCTCGGCGGCCAGCAGGGCCCACTCGCGGCAGGCCGCCACGAGCTCGGGCCACGGCGCGCCCCAGTCGACCTCGGACGCCCAGTCGATGCCCCCGCCCGCGTGGGAGGCCCGCCGCTCGGCTCCGATCCGCAAGAGGCCGAAGCCGTACACCGCCTGACCGTGACCGGCCAGGTCCGAGACCGCCTCGGCCAGGTCGGCCACCGGCCAGGCCCGGCCGCCCTGCAAGGCCTCGTACCGTCGGGCCAGGGCGCCGGCGCGGGGCGGCAGCACCTCCCGGCGGCCGCCGAGCTCGGTGAGCGCCCAGCGCACCGCCTCGCCCTCGCACTCCAAGGGATCGACCCCGGTGCCGAGGAGGGACGCGTACAGGGCCAGCAGGCGCGGCACGGCCGCCCGGATCCCGAGCTCGCCGAGGGACTCGGCGGCCCACTGCCGGACGGTGGAGTCCGTGCTGTCCAGCAGGCCGGTCAGGACCTCGCCCGGCCGGGGGTCCTTCAGCGCGTTGAAGACGTCGACGGCGCAGAGCTGCCCGAAGGCGCCCAGGCCCGGCACGGCCGCGATCACCTGGTCAAGGACGCGCGGACCGAGGCGGATCAGCGCGTGCTGGGCGTCCTCGGCCTCTTCGCCCGTGTCCGAGTCCAGCAGCCGCACGAGGGCCCCGATCCCGGCGTCCGCACGCTCCACGGCGACCGGGATCAGCGGCCGCGGGGCTTGCCGCGCTTGCCGGTGGACTTGGCCACGGCCTTGCCGCTCTTGGGGCCGCCCGCCCGCGGGTTCTTGGCGGCCGGCTTGCCGCCCCCGCGGGGGGCCGGCTGGCGCTGCGGCTTCGCCTTGGCCTTGTCCTTGTCCTTCTTCTGCTCGGGCTCGGGCTGGGTGCGCCCGCGGCCGCGCGAGCTGTTGACGGTCCGGCCGCGCACGATGCCGATGAACTCCTCGACCAGCTCGGGGGTGTCCTCCGCCTCGGGCCAGGACAGTGCGACGCGCGACTCCGGCGCGTCCAGGAGCGTCCGGTAGGTGAGGTCCTTGCGGTGGTGCAGGCGCGCGAGCGACTGCGGGACCGCGAGGACTCCGATGCCCGCCGCCACCAGCTCGATCGCGTCGGCCGTCGTCTCGGGCCGCTCCCGCGCGGGCTTGCCCGGCAGCTGCTCCCAGTCGAGGGTGTCGTCGAGCGGGTGGAGCACGATCTCGTCCGCGAGGTCCGCGAGGGACAGCTCCTCGGCCGCCGCCGCGACGTGGTCCTTCGGGATCACCACGACCGTGGTCTCCGTGTACAGCGGGATCGCGCTGAGGTCCGTCCGGTCGATCGGCAGCCGCACGAAACCGGCGTCGGCGCCCTTGGCGCGCAGCAGGGCCGGAGCCTCGGCGGGGGTGACCGGCACGAGGGTCAGCGGGACGTCGGGCAGGCGTTCCTTCCAGATCCGCACCCACTTGGTGGGAGTCACCCCGGGGACGTAAGCGAGCTGGAACGACGGGGGCGCCACGGAGTCTGTCACCCGGCCAGATTACCGGCCGTGGTCGGAGGTGGTGCACACGCTCGATACCCTTGACCCCATGACGTCGCACCAGAGCGCCCAGACCATGAAGCCCGCGACCGCGGCGAAGAAGCTGGGTGTGTACCTCGAGGCCACCCCCGCCGAGTTCCAGGAGGGTGTCGTCTCGCGCACCGAGCTGGCCGCCCTCCAGGCCGAGCCGCCCCAGTGGCTGCAGGACCTGCGGAGCAACGGCCCGCACCCCCGTCCGGTGGTCGCGGCGAAGCTCGGCATCTCCATCGCCGGCCTGGCGCGCGGCGGCATCGCCGACGCGCTCACGACCGAGCAGATCGAGGCCCTGAAGCAGGACATGCCCGAGTGGCTCGTCAAGGAGCGCTCCACCCAGGCCGAGGTCCGCAAGGAGACCGTCCGCATCAAGCAGATGCAGGCCGAGAAGGCCGAGAAGCGGGCGCGCTCCTGACCTTCCAGGCCCGCTGCCCGGACCACCCCGGGGCCCCGCCCTTCGACGCCCGACCGGATCACCCGCAGTCCCCGTACCGCCGGGGCCGCGAGCCGGCGGGCGTTGTCCTGTTTCCGGGCCCTCCGGGCCTCTTTGCATAAACGTGCGTAGGTACGTATAGTCATGCCATCGAGGAGGAGGGTTTCCGATGGTGGTACGTGTAGCGGTGGCCGGTGCGAGCGGATACGCGGGCGGGGAAGTGCTGCGCCTGCTGCTGTCCCACCCCGAGGTCGAGATCGGCGCGCTGACCGGGAACTCCAACGCCGGGCAGCTGCTCGGCTCGCTCCAGCCGCACCTGGTGCCGCTCGCCGGACGCACCCTGGAGGCGACCACGCCCGAGGTGCTCGCCGGTCAGGGCCGTCGGCATGACGTCGTCTTCCTGGCCCTGCCGCACGGGCAGTCCGCCGCCGTCGCGGCCCGGCTCGGCGAGGACGTCCTCGTCGTCGACATGGGCGCGGACCACCGGCTCCGGGACTCCGCCGACTGGGACGAGTTCTACGGCGCCCCGCACGCCGGCACCTGGCCCTACGGCCTGCCCGAGCTGCCCGGAGCCCGCGCCGCGCTGGCCGGCTCCAAGCGCATCGCCGTGCCCGGGTGCTACCCGACCGCCGTCTCCCTCGCGCTCTTCCCGGCCTACGCCGCGCAGCTCGCCGAGCCCGAGGCGGTGATCGTCGCCGCCTCCGGCACCTCCGGCGCCGGCAAGGCCCTCAAGCCGAACCTGCTGGGCTCCGAGGTCATGGGCTCCATGAGCCCGTACGGGGTCGGCGGCGGCCACCGCCACACCCCCGAGATGGTGCAGAACCTCAGCCCCGTCGCCGGTACCCGGGTCTCGGTGTCCTTCACGCCGACGCTGGCGCCCATGCCCCGCGGCATCCTCGCCACGTGCTCCGCCAAGGCGCTGCCCGGCACCACCGCCGACGCGGTCCGCGCCGCGTACGAGAAAGCCTACGCGGACGAGCCCTTCGTGCACCTGCTGCCCGAGGGCCAGTGGCCGGCGACGGCGTCCGTCTACGGTTCCAACGCCGTTCAGGTGCAGGTCGCGTACGACGGGGCGGCACAGCGGATCATCGCGATCAGCGCCATCGACAACCTCACCAAGGGCACCGCCGGCGGCGCGGTGCAGAGCATGAACATCGCCCTCGGGCTCCCCGAGGCACTGGGTCTTTCCACGATCGGAGTCGCTCCGTGAGCGACGAACGGGCAGCCACCGGGCTGCGGACGAGGACGACGGCCGCACGGGCGCGCTGCGCGGGCGGAGAAGCGAACGAGGAGATGCAGTGAGCGTCACGGCAGCACAGGGGTTCACGGCGGCAGGCATCGCCGCCGGGATCAAGGCAAACGGCAATCCGGACCTGGCCCTCGTGGTCAACAACGGGCCGCGTCTGGCCGCCGCGGGCGTCTTCACCTCCAACCGCGTCAAGGCCGCTCCGGTCCACTGGTCCGAGCAGGTCCTGCGGGGCGCCGCCGTCAGCGCGGTGGTCCTCAACTCCGGCGGCGCCAACGCGTGCACCGGACCCAGGGGCTTCCAGGACACCCACGCCACCGCCGAGAAGGTCGCCGAGGCCCTCGGCGGAGAGGTCAACGCCGGCGAGGTCGCCGTCGCGTCCACCGGCCTGATCGGCGTCCTGCTGCCCATGGACAAGCTGCTGCCCGGCATCGGGACCGCGGTCGCCGCGCTCTCCGCCGACGGCGGCGAGGCCGCCGCCATCGCCATCAAGACCACGGACACCGTGCACAAGACGGCCGTGGCGACCAAGGACGGCTGGACCGTCGGCGGCATGGCCAAGGGCGCGGGCATGCTCGCCCCCGGCCTGGCCACCATGCTCGTCGTCCTCACCACCGACGCCGACCTGGACAGCGCCACCCTCGACAAGGCGCTGCGCTCCGCGACCCGCACCACCTTCGACCGGGTCGACTCCGACGGCTGCATGTCCACCAACGACACGGTGCTGCTGCTCGCCTCGGGCGCGTCCGGCCGGGTGCCGGCGTACGAGGAGTTCGCGGAAGCCGTGCGCACGGTCTGCGACGACCTGGCCCGCCAGCTGATCGGCGACGCCGAGGGCGCCAGCAAGGACATCCGCATCGAGGTCGTCGGCGCGGCCACCGAGGACGACGCGGTCGAGGTCGGCCGGTCCATCGCCCGCAACAACCTGCTCAAGTGCGCCATCCACGGCGAGGACCCGAACTGGGGCCGCGTCCTGTCCGCGATCGGCACCACGAAGGCGGCCTTCGACCCGGACCGGCTGAACGTGGCCATCAACGGCGTCTGGGTCTGCAAGAACGGCTCCGTCGGCGAGGACCGCGACCTGGTCTCGATGAAGGACCGCGAGGTCCGCATCACCGCCGACCTGGCCACCGGGTCCGAGTCCGCGGTCATCTGGGCCAACGACCTGACCGCCGAGTACGTCCACGAGAACAGCGCGTACTCCTCATGAGTACCGCACGCAGGCACACCGCGCTGCCCAAGGCCGAGATCCTCATCGAGGCCCTGCCCTGGCTGACCCGCCACAACGGCAAGGTCGTCGTCATCAAGTTCGGCGGGAACGCCATGATCGACGAGGACCTGAAGGCGGCCTTCGCCCAGGACGTCGTCTTCCTGCGCCAGGCCGGCCTCAAGCCCGTCGTCGTGCACGGCGGCGGTCCGCAGATCAACGCCCAGCTGGACAAGCAGGGCCTGGTCAGCGAGTTCAAGGCGGGCCTGCGGGTCACCACGCCGGAGGCGATGGACGTCGTGCGCATGGTGCTGGCCGGGCAGGTCCAGCGCGAGCTGGTCGGGCTGCTCAACCAGCACGGGCCGCTCGCCGTCGGCATGACCGGCGAGGACGCCCACACCATCACCGCCACCAAGCACACCCCCGAGATCGACGGCGAGAGCGTCGACATCGGGCGGGTCGGCGAGATCACCGCCATCGACACGGGCGCGATCGAGGCCCTGCTGGCGGACGGCCGGATCCCGGTCATCTCCTCCATCGCGCGCAGCGCCGACGACCACCACGTCTACAACGTGAACGCCGACACGGCGGCCGCGGCCCTCGCGGCGGCGCTCGGCGCCGAGACGCTGATGGTCCTCACCGACGTGGAGGGGCTGTACGCGGACTGGCCGAACAGCGACGAGGTCATCAGCCGGCTCACCGTCAGCCAGCTGGAGAAGCTGCTGCCCGAGCTGTCCAGCGGCATGGTCCCGAAGATGGAGGGCTGCCTGCACGCCGTCCGCAACGGGGTGACCACCGCCCGAGTGATCGACGGCCGGGTCCAGCACTCGATCCTGCTCGAGATCTTCACCGACGAGGGAATCGGCACGATGGTCGTGCCCGACGCACAGGGAGGGGAACCCGCATGACCGGAAACCAGGCCACCAGCAACCAGCACTTCGCCGCCCGCTGGCAGGGCGCGCTGACCAACAACTACGGCACCCCCGCGCTGGCCCTCGTACGCGGTGAGGGCGCACAGGTCTGGGACGCGGACGGCAAGCAGTACACCGACTTCGTCGGCGGCATCGCGGTCAACGCCCTCGGCCACGCCCACCCGGCGATCGTCGAGGCCGTCACGGCCCAGGTCTCCACCCTCGGCCACGTCTCCAACCTCTACGCCTCCGAGCCGGTCCTCGCGCTCGGCGAACGGCTGCTCCAGCTCTTCGGGCGCACCGGCAAGATTTTCTTCTGCAACTCCGGTGCCGAGGCCGTCGAAGCCGCCTTCAAGATCGGCCGGCTGACCGGGCGGACCCACATGGTCGCCACCGACGGCGGCTTCCACGGCCGCACCATGGGCGCCCTCGCGCTCACCGGCCAGCCCAAGAAGCAAGCCCCCTTCCTGCCCCTGCCCGGAGACGTCACCCACGTCCCGTACGGCGACGTGGAGGCCCTGCGGGCCGCCGTCACCGAAGAGACCGCGCTCGTGGTCATCGAGCCGATCCAGGGCGAGAACGGCGTCGTCGTGCCGCCGGCCGGCTATCTGACGGCCGCCCGCGAGATCACCCGGGCCACCGGCACCCTGCTCGTCCTCGACGAGGTGCAGACCGGCATCGGACGCTGCGGCCAGTGGTTCGAACACCAGGCCCACGAAAGTGTCGAGCCCGATCTCGTCACACTCGCGAAGGGCCTCGGCGGCGGTCTGCCGATCGGCGCCGTGGCCGCCTTCGGCCCCGTGGCCGACCTGCTCCAGCCGGGCCAGCACGGCACCACCTTCGGGGGCAACCCCGTCGCGTGTGCCGCAGGCCTCGCCGTCATCGAGACCATCGCCGCCGAAGGCCTCCTCGACCGGGTCAAGGAGCGGGGCGAGCGGCTGCGCGGCGGAATCGAAGGATCCGCACACCCTCTCGTCTCCCACGTCCGCGGCGCCGGCCTCCTGCTGGGTATCGTGCTGACCGAGCCGCTCGCGCCGCAGGTGCAGCGCGCGGCTCAGGACGCCGGCTTCCTGGTCAACGCGCCCGCCCCCGACGTCGTACGGCTGATGCCGCCGTTCGTACTGTCCGAGGCCGAGGTGGACGCGTTCCTGCGGGCCCTGCCCGGCGTGCTGGACGCGGCGAAGTCCGCCGCGGACGTGGACGGATGATGAACCGGGGAATGGGACGACGATGAGTCAGGCGCAGGAACACGAGCAGAACAGCCAGTCCGTTCCGCAGACCCGCACCGCCCGCCACCGCCGGATCGTGGACATCCTCAACCGGCAGCCGGTCCGCTCCCAGAGCCAGCTGGCCAAGCTGCTCGCCGACGACGGGCTGAGCGTCACCCAGGCGACGCTCAGCCGCGACCTCGACGAGCTCGGCGCGGTGAAGATCCGCAACACCGGCGGCGAGCTGATCTACGCGGTGCCCAGCGAGGGCGGCTTCCGCACCCCGCAGGCGCCGCTCGGCGAGTCGGCGAAGGAGGAGCGCATGCGGCGCCTCTCCGGCGAACTGCTGATCTCGGCGGAGGCCTCCGCGAACCTCGTGGTCCTGCGCACCCCGCCCGGTGCGGCCCAGTTCCTCGCCTCGGCGATCGACCAGGCCGAGCTCCAGGCGATCCTCGGCACGATCGCGGGCGACGACACCCTGATGCTGATCAGCCGCGACCCCGCGGGCGGCCAGGCCCTGGCCGACCACCTGCTGAGGCTGGCCCAGAAGGAGAGCTGAGCCCGGCGGCCCGCCCGCGCGGATCAGTACCGGGTGACCGCCAGTGCGCCCGACTCCGTGCCGATCGCGATGTGCGGGTGGCGGCGCGGGTTCGCCCAGCGCAGGATCGCGCGCATGGCCCCCTCGGGGACCGAGACGCAGCCGGCCGTCGCGCCCTTGCCGTCGACGTGCAGGAAGATGCCCGCGCCCCGGCCCCGTACGGGGCGGTCGTAGTTGAAGGCGATGACCAGCGCGTGCGCGTACTGCTTCGTGTACGAGACCAGGTGCTCGGCCTCGCCCGGCGCGCAGTCCGCGGGCAGCGGCTCCACCCAGCGGTTGTAGCTGCCCGAGGCGTTGTCCTGGCACCACCAGGAGGCGGGAGTCACCCGCCGGTAGCCGTACTCCGTCCCGGCCGGGGCGTGCGCGATGCCGAAGGCGTAGGGGAGCGCGTACAGGCCCGCCGGCGTGGTGTTCGTGCCCTGGACCCGGGACCCGCCCGCGGTCAGGCCGTTCGCGCCGAAGCGGGCGGGCGCGCCGCCGGCCTCGTACCAGCGCCCCGCCCGCAGGTCCCACCACGTCAGGCGGCCCGTCGTGGACCCGGGGGCGGGGGCGACCGCGGTGATCAGCTGGCTGCCGCCGCCGGTGTCGGCGAGACGGGCGGGCAGCGGCGGATCGCCTTGGGGCAGCAGGCTGGTGACGATCAGTGAGGCGAGGGCGACAGCGGTACGCAGCACATGTCAGACGGTACGGGGCGGAAGGGGCAGCGGCAGCGCAGGCAGGCCGTCGACGCTCACCCCGATGAACTCCTTCTTCTCGCAGTACGCGTTGAACTCCTCGTCCGTCTTGCGGCCGAAGTACTCCGCGTGGAGGGTGCGCTCGCCCTGGTACTCCATGAAGGGGATGGCGTAGCCGCACACGTCGGCGATCCGCGTGGCCTTGACGACGATGACCGCCCGCGCGGCGGGCCCGTCGGCCTCCCCGAACAGCTCGACGAGCCCGTCCCAGCGCGGGTCGTCGCGGAAGACCGCCTCGCCGTCCCCGTGGATGCGCACGATGTTCGGCGGCCCGCTGAACGCGCACCACATCAGCGTGATGCGGCCGTTCTCGCGGACGTGGGCGATGGTCTCGGCGCCGCTGCCGCCGAAGTCCAGATAGGCGAGGGTCGTTTCGTCGATGACGACGAGGGTCCCGGCGCGGCCCTTGGGGGAGAGGTTGACGTGGCCGTCACCGGCCAGCGGGGCGGTGGCGGTGAAGAAGATCGGCTGCTCCTCGATGAACGTGCGAAGTCGGCCGTCTATGCGTTCGTAGAGCTTTCCCATGACAGGATTATCGCCCCAGGTCCCTGGTCCACCCGGAGGGGCTCAGTCGGTGAGCCCGAGGCGGGACCGGCGCACCCCCAGCTCGTGGTCGCCGAACAGGTGCGCGGACCGCTCGAGCAGGCCGGCCAGTTCGGGCAGGTCCGCGTCCCCCAGGCGCAGCGTGGCCTGCCAGTTCCAGCCGACGACGACCGCCCGGGCCATGGTGCGCAGCGCCGGGTCGGGGTCCGTCGCCACGGTCACCGCGGCCCGCAGTCCGTCGATCCCGTCCCGCGCGCGCAGCAGCCGGAAGGCGGACCGCCGCACGTGCGGGGGCCGTTCGTGCCCGAGGCGCTCGCTGAGGTGGCCGTGGTCCAGCCGCCGCGCCACCGGGAGCAGGCTCAGCGCGGCCTCGCGGGCCACCGATGCCGACGGGTCGTCCAGCAGGGGGAGCAGGAGCGTGTCGTCGGTGGCGTCGTCGAGTCGGCGCAGCCCGGCCACGGCGGCGGCCCGCACCGCGCCGTGGGGGTGGTCGAGCAGGGAGCGCAGCAGCGGGGTGTCCGCCCGCTTCGCGCACTCGGAGAAGCCGGTCACCGCGTACGGGGAGAGCGGCCCGGGAGCCGTGACCAGCGCGAGGTAGCGAGCGGACGGGTCCCCGCCGCCCTGGGAAACGAGCCAGCGCGCGCAGGCCCGTACGAGTCCGGAGCGGTCGGTGAGGTGCCGCCCGGCCTCCCCGGCCCGCCCGGCGCCGCGCAGGGCGGTGACCCCGGCGGCCCGGACCATCGGGCCGTGTCCGTCGAGCAGGGTGTCGATCGCCTCGTGGTCCGGCCCGTCGGTGGCCAGCGCCCGCAGTGCGGCGTCGGTCCACAGCCTCGCCGTGGCCGGGTCGGGCTCACCGGCGGCCCGCCGCGCGAGCTCCCGTACGCCGGTCCCCCCGGCGGCGACGGTCAGCCGTGCGGCGAACCGGCGGGTCGGCGGGTCGGCGCTGTCGTGCAGTGCGGTGTGGGCGGCGAGGACGACGGAAGCCGAGCCGGGTTCCGTGCGCAGCGCGGTCTCGAACCGCTTCAGCACCCAGGCGCCCTGCTCGCGCCGGCCGAGCCGCAGGACGAGTGGGGTCAGCGCGGTCAGCGTGCCCACGGGGTCGGCGGCCAGCGCCCGGTCCAGCAGCCGCCGGGCGCGTTCGCGCACGGGCCACACCCAGTCGGCGGTCCGGATCGCGATGAGCTCCGGCGGCGCCGGAGCCCCGCCGAGGGCCGCCTCGCCGAGCGCTTCCTCGCGGACGTATCCGGAGGGGTGGCAGAGCCGTACCTCGGGGTCGGGCAGCAGCGGCATCCGGCCCGCGTGCCGGATCCGCTGCTCGAAGGCCAGCCACGCGTCGGGCCCGGCCCCGGGGAGCAGCGGTCGCGGGACGGCCTCGTCGCGCAGCAGCGCGTCCGCCGCCGCGTGCCCCTCCTGCGTGTCGTGCGGCCGTCCGGTGCTCATGGGCCCTCCCTGGTGGTGTGCGGATCACCGAGCCTATGCGGGTGCCGGTCTCCTCGCCCCTGATATTCGGGCAGGTCAGGGCATTGCGGCGGAGGTCGATTGACGAAACATACGGAGTACTGCATAGTTATGCCTGTTGGATGCACCCTGTGAGGAGGAACCCCGTGGCCGAGCGCGTCGTACTCGCCTATTCAGGCGGTCTGGACACCTCCGTCGCCATCGGCTGGATCGCCGAGGAGACGGGCGCCGAGGTCATCGCCGTCGCGGTGGACGTCGGCCAGGGCGGCGAGGACCTGGACGTCATCCGCAAGCGGGCGCTCGCCTGCGGCGCGGTCGAGGCCGAGGTCGCGGACGCCAAGGACGAGTTCGCCGACGAGTACTGCCTTCCGGCGATCAAGGCGAACGCCCTCTACATGGACCGCTACCCGCTGGTCTCCGCCCTGTCGCGGCCGGCCATCGTCAAGCACCTCGTCGCCGCCGCCCGCAAGCACGGCGCATCGGTCGTCGCCCACGGCTGCACCGGCAAGGGCAACGACCAGGTCCGCTTCGAGGCCGGCATCGCCGCACTCGGCCCCGACCTCAAGTGCATCGCCCCGGTCCGCGACTACGCGATGACCCGCGACAAGGCCATCGCCTTCGCCGAGAAGGCCGACCTGCCGATCGCCACCACCAAGAAGTCCCCGTACTCCATCGACCAGAACGTCTTCGGACGCGCCGTCGAGACGGGGTTCCTGGAGGACATCTGGAACGCGCCGATCGAGGACATCTACGAGTACACCGCGAACCCGGCGCTGCCCCGCGAGGCCGACGAGGTCGTCATCTCCTTCAAGGAGGGCGTCCCGGTTGCCATCGACGGCAAGCCCGTCACCGTGCTCCAGGCCATCCAGCAGCTCAACGCCCGCGCCGGCGCCCAGGGAGTCGGCCGGATCGACATCGTCGAGGACCGCCTCGTCGGCATCAAATCCCGCGAGGTGTACGAGGCTCCCGGCGCGATCGCCCTGATCACCGCCCATCAGGAGCTCGAGAACGTCACCGTCGAGCGCGAGCTGGCCCGCTACAAGCGGCAGGTCGAGCAGCGCTGGGGCGAGATGGTCTACGACGGCCTGTGGTTCTCCCCGCTCAAGCGGGCGCTGGACGGTTTCGTCAACGAGGCCAACCAGCACGTCAGCGGCGACATCCGGATGACCCTCCACGGCGGCCGCGCCGTCGTCACCGGCCGCAAGTCCGACGAGTCGCTGTACGACTTCAACCTCGCGACCTACGACTCGGGCGACACCTTCGACCAGTCGAAGGCCCAGGGATTCATCGAGATCTTCGGCCTGTCCTCGAAGATCGCCGCCCGCCGCGACCTCGCCTGATCCGAACGCGGCACCCACCGTCTCCCCGTTACCTCCGCGACGGGGAGGCGGTTGCACATCCAAAGCCTTATTTGAGGAGCAGTAGCTGTGAGCAGCAACAACGGTGGTGACGTCCGGCTCTGGGGCGCCCGGTTCGCCGACGGTCCCGCCGAGGCCCTCGCGAAGCTCTCCGCGTCGGTCCACTTCGACTGGCGCCTGGCCCCGTACGACATCGCGGGCTCCAAGGCCCACGCCCGCGCGCTCGCCAAGGCGGGCCTGCTCACGGCCGACGAGCTCGGCCGCATGATCGCGGGCCTGGATCAGCTCGCGGTCGACGTGGCGGACGGCTCCTTCACCGGCACCATCGCCGACGAGGACGTCCACACCGCCCTGGAGCGGGGCCTGCTGGAACGGCTCGGCGCCGACCTCGGCGGCAAGCTGCGCGCCGGCCGGTCGCGCAACGACCAGATCGCCACCCTCTTCCGGATGTACCTGCGCGACCACGCCAGGATCATCGGCGGCCTGGTCGCCGAGCTCCAGGACGCGCTGGTCGGCCTGGCCGAGGCGCACGCCGAGGTGGCCATGCCGGGCCGCACCCACCTGCAGCACGCGCAGCCGGTGCTCTTCGCCCACCACGTACTGGCCCACGTGCAGGCCCTGTCCCGGGACGCGGAGCGGCTGCGCCAGTGGGACACCCGGACCGCGGTCTCCCCGTACGGCTCGGGGGCCCTGGCCGGTTCCTCGCTGGGTCTGGACCCGGAGCAGGTCGCCGCCGACCTGGGCTTCGAGCGCGGCTCGGTCGGCAACTCCATCGACGGCACGGCCTCGCGGGACTTCGTCGCCGAGTTCGCCTTCGTCACCGCGATGATCGGGATCAACCTGTCCCGGATCGCGGAGGAGATCATCATCTGGAACACGAAGGAGTTCTCCTTCGTGACCCTGCACGACGCCTTCTCGACCGGGTCGTCGATCATGCCGCAGAAGAAGAACCCGGACATCGCCGAGCTGGCGCGCGGCAAGTCGGGCCGCCTCATCGGCAACCTGACCGGCCTGCTCGCCACCCTGAAGGCGCTGCCGCTGGCCTACAACCGCGACCTCCAGGAGGACAAGGAGCCGGTCTTCGACTCCTGCGACACCCTGGAAGTCCTGCTGCCCGCCTTCACCGGGATGATGGCCACCCTCACGGTCAACCGGGAGCGGATGGAGGAGCTGGCGCCGGCGGGCTTCTCGCTCGCCACCGACATCGCGGAGTGGCTGGTCAAGCAGGGCGTGCCCTTCCGGGTCGCGCACGAGGTGGCCGGCGGGTGCGTCAAGGAGTGCGAGGCGCTCGGGATCGAGCTCGACGAGCTCACGGACGAGCAGTTCGCGAAGATCTCCGAGCAC
Organism: Streptomyces sp. ICC1; assembly: GCF_003287935.1. Classification (GTDB taxonomy): domain Bacteria; phylum Actinomycetota; class Actinomycetes; order Streptomycetales; family Streptomycetaceae; genus Streptomyces; species Streptomyces tritrimontium. Next base: position 945,319 of record NZ_CP030287.1, on the reverse strand, counting down.
CTGACGCCGGAGGTCCGCACGGTCCTCAACGTGAAGGGCGCGCTGGCCTCCCGCAACGGCCGGGGCGGCACCGCCCCGTCGGCCGTCGCGATCCAGCTCACCGAGCTGAAGGCGGACCTGGTCATCCAGCACGCCTGGGCGGCGCACAAGAACTAGTGCGGTGACCGGAGGGGCGGCCGGAGCCTTCGGGCCCGACCGCCCCTCCGGCATGTCCGGGGGCGGTCATCGAATGACGGTCAGTTGCCAATCGTCCCCGTCCCCGTCCAGTCCGTGAGGGCTTCGAAGTCCGCCCGGACCAGGCCGATCCGCTCGTCGATGCGCAGCAGCAGGGTGTCCGCGGGGTGGTGCCGGTCCGCGTACGCGCGGTCCGCGTCCGTGATGTCGTCGTCGATCCAGGCGAAGGGCCGCCCTGCCGCGTACTCCAGGACGTACTGCGTCTTCCAGAAGGTGCCCTCCGGCGCCCGGCCGTGCATCGTCGGCCAGTCGATGAACGGGAGCCGGGGCAGGCCCAGGTGCGGGCCTATCCAGCCGTTCGCCTCGTCCTTCCACGTCGTGGCCCAGACGAGCTCGTACGCGTCCGTGAGCGCGAGCAGCTCCGTCCCGTGGTCCGGATTCAGCCAGACCCGCAGGGGCTTCGCGCGCTCCGCCTCCGTCCAGCCCGTCGGGCGCATCCGGTGGGTGGCGTACCCCTCCGGGCGGCGCTGGGGCTTGGCCGCGTAGGGGTTCAGCGGGCTTATGCAGGCATGAGACACGTCCGGCCAATTCCCGCGGACGCTGAGTGCATGGGCAAGAGACGTCCCAGACCGCTATGGCACGAACGGGCCTGAACCAGATACCTGGACGCCGCCGGCCTACGGGAAGTTGTCGTCGCTCACGCGAGATCCTGTCGGAGCTAACGGCGCGGTCGAGGAAAAGGCGCTTCGCACAGTGGTCTATCCAGTGGTAGCTACAGGACCCACATCGGCGCGAAGCTCAGCAGGAGCCTCTTCCGGCCACGTCTGTCGAAGTCGACGACTGCTTGGGTCTCCGCTCCGGTTCCACTCACACCGACCACCGTTCCGATGCCAAAGATTTTGTGCTTGACTCGGTCGCCGATGTCCACAGTGCTTGACACGGCTGGCACGCGCGGCGAGGGAGCCCTGCCCAAGAACCGAAGTTCTTGGCCATCAGGGTCGCCGTCCGTTTCTGGCGGCTGGAAAGAAGGGCCGAGAGACCACCAGTTGACGGACGGTCGCTTTTCGCTGCTCGGGGTGCCGGCGTCTTCCCGCTCTCTACCGACTGCCTTGTCTTCGGCAGACGATGTTTGCATCGAAGTATGGGTGTCTTGCTGCCAGATGGGCAGATCCATGGCAGTACGGATCCCCGTACGGCCGGCTGGCAGCTGTACCTCGGTCAGCGCGGGCGTGGTCAGCAGTTCGAGGAGCTGCTGTGCAGTGGGGCGATCTGCGGGGCGTTTATCCAGGCAGTCCGTTAGGAGTCGGGAGAGAGCTACTGATGTCCCGACAAGGTCAGGCTCCTCATGGACAACTCGGTACAGCAGGGCGTGGGCTGAGCCATCGAAGCCAAAGGGACCGCGACCGGTTGCTGCGTAAGCCAGAACTGACCCCAGGGAGAAGATGTCGCTCGCTGTGTCTACCGTGGCCCCCACGGCCTGCTCGGGTGACATGAACGCGGGGGTCCCGACCACGCTGCCTGTGCTCGTCAGCGCAGTGCCACCATCAAGCGCCTTTGCGATGCCGAAGTCGAGGACTCGCGGCCCCTCATCGGTCATAAGAATGTTGGACGGTTTCAGGTCCCTATGCACGAGACCGACGCCGTGGATGTCCACGAGTGCCTCTGCAAGCCCTGCTCCCAGCCTCCGGACCTGCGGCTCCGCTAACGGTCCGTCCCTGCCCATCAGAGTCCCCAGGTCAGGCGCATCGATATATGCGCTGGCCACCCAAGGCACCTCAGCGTCCGGATCAGCATCGACTACAGCTGCCGTCCAGAACCCGCCCACGCGCCGGGCCGCCTCAATCTCGCGCCGAAAGCGGCGGCGGAAACCGGGTACTCCCGTGAGCTCGGAACGTACGACCTTCACTGCCACAGGGCGGCCGCTGGGTGACCGTCCCAGATACACGCACCCCATACCGCCAGTGCCTAGCCTGCCGACCAACTTGTAAGGCCCGATGCTGGTCGGGTCACCTCCAAGGAGCGCGTCCACCGTTTCCCCCGAGCTCTCGGTCATGCAAGGGCACGTCGGCAGCAGTATCTTCGATTCACAGCCTGACGCACCACCCGAGCTGGAAGGCCAACTCACTGGCGAGTCTGCGGTAGTAGATGAGGATGCAGGCGATGCTCTTCCTATGGCCCGTGATGGGTGCGCGCCCGTGCCGGAAGCGTGCGGACGTTCTCACCGTCTTGGAGGGCTGCGCGGAGACGCTGGAGTTCGTCGTGCTGTTCGACGAGCCGGGAGAGCGCCAGTGTCTTGAACTCGGCCGCTTCGGACGCTTCCTGCTTCATTCGCGAGAGTCGCCCCTTCAAGCTGGCTACCTCGGCTTTGAGACGGTCGATCTGGGCGAGGCGGGGGTCGGGCTCGCCAGTCACCTCTCGGACCCTGCCCAGCCGGTTCTCGAACTCTTCCTTGATGTGGGGGTAGGTGCGGTACAGCGTGGCCCGGGGGACAGCGGCGAGGATGCTGAGGGACTTGATGTCGCACCGCAGGCCCTCGGGGATGTCCCCGGCCATGAGCTGATCCATGGCGGCCCTCAAACGACTTTCCGCGGCGGCGCGGCGGTTATTCGGCACTGGGTGTCTCCTCACCGGCCACGGCGGAGTCGATGGATTCCACGATCCGCATGGATCGCTCGTAGGTCTGCTGGGCGCGTTGACGCTCCGGCGCGGACAGCCGGGGGTTGCCGAGGAACACAGCTCGGGTGTTCTCGGCGTGGTCGGCCCATGCTTGCCGGTGCTGGGGGTGATGGGTGGCTTGGGGGCAGCGAGCGGAGTCGCACATGCCGAGAAGAGGCTCGCTGGCGTTCGGAGTGCCGGCCATAGTGAGGCACAGGGCCTTGGCGGGGTCGGTGAACCAGCAGTAGTTCGCCACGCCGATGTGGAGTGTCTTCGCCTTGGTCTTGAGCAGTTTCTCCACGCGACGGTCGTCGGCGACGGTGGCGGGGCCGGGCTCGTGTCCGGCGAGGGAGTGGTCGACGCTTTGGAAGGCGGCGATCAGGTCGCGTGCGCCTCGGCCGGAGGGGAGGGTGCCTTGCTGGTAGTCGTGGTAGGCGGCGAGCGTGAGCCGGGTGTGTTCGACTTCCTCTTCGGCCCGGACCTCGGCGAGGAACGCGGCCTGGTGTCCGCCCGGTCGGGCGGTGTAGCCCTCGGTGGTGGCCACCGAGACGTGCTTCAGGTGCCACTTTGTGGCCAGGAGGCCGTGGGGGCGCTGGGCAATCGACAGAGCGAGGGTGCGACGTAGGGCCCGCGGGTGGACCGGACCATCGGGGATCGGGGTGAGGCCGAGATGCTGTCCGAGGGGACCGTTGATCCAGTCCCGGAGCGCGGTGTACCTGTTGGCGGAGTTGTTGGCGACGGGGAAGATCAGGTCCCCGAGGTCCGTGCCGCCGAGGCCTTCGGCGGCTCCGACAGCGCGGTGTACATCTTCGATGACCACCCATGAGTCGGGCACTCCGCCGAACTTCTCACCCTTGACGCGGCGGGAGTCCAGCCAGCGGCGGGAGCCGTAGGCGCGGTCTTCACTGCGGCGGCAGCCATGCGTGAGTTCGGCCAGCTCTGAGGTCCGCATGCCAGACAGCGCCGAGGTGAGGTAGTAGGCAGCGGAAGTGACGGCGAACACCATGCTGTCCAGGGTGAAGTGATTCATAGGGAGGGCCCAGGGGACGGGCTCTTCGTCATCGGCGCGGGGCACCGCCGCTGTGTCACGGCACCACGAGTTCTCGGTGCCACAGGCAGCGACCCATGCCTCCAACTGGGGCCGGAGCCGGTCCAGATCCCGTTTGGTAGAGGAAAGCGAAAGGAAGTCCTTGGTGAAGGACATGTGGGCGAGCGTGAGGAGGGGATCGCTGACGTCCCAACCCGAGTTAAGTCTGCGGGAGATGCCAGAGGGGGCAGCACGGGGGGCCGGGATTCCGGCTGCGATACACCGCTCGATTTCGGCGATGACGAGCGGGTGGTGTTCGACGCGGAGGGACGACCGGATGCTGCCCCGGCGGGCGATGGTCTGCCGGGCGCGGGTGGCTTCCTTGACGAGATGGGGGCTGATCGTGTCGACGAGGTAGGAGGCGCCGGCGAGGAGGGGCCGCAGGATGTCGTCTGGGACGGCGGGGGTCTGGTTGGTGTCGGGACGCTGGTATCCGGCCACCTGGGCGGCGGTGCGGTCGCCCCATGGGCGGAAGCCCGTCGGGTAGGCGTCGGGCAGCAGCGGTGCGTACGCGGCCAGGGCCTGAGCAGTGAGAACGAAACCTGCGATGGTGCCGGGGGTGACCGGCTGGCAGGGGTCGGTGCGGCCGACGGAGACGACGGGCAGGTATGCGTCACAGTGCCGCTGGTGGATCTGTTGGAGGCCGGTGAGTCCCGCCTCGGTGAGGTGGTTGAACCAGGCTGTGAGGCGGACGAGTTCGTGTCGGAGCGTCTGCAGGGCGAGAGGGGAGCGGTATGCCTGCGGGAGGACGGCGACGGACGGGTGGGTGGGCACGAGGCGGGCCATCAAGTAGGTGCGTGCGACCGATCGCCAGGTCGGGTTGGTGACCTGGGTGAAGTTCAGGATCTGCTCGCTGCGCGGCCAGGACGCCGGGGCGTCGGCGACGCAGGTCAGGTCCCAGATGTCCTGGTCGAAGTGGGGGCGGCGAGCGCCGGGCCGAGTGCGGTATCCAGCAGTCTGGAGGATGTCCAAGCCGGTGAAGGGACTGTGACCGGCGCCGGCGGTCAGAGCGTCGGATCTGGTCACGGGATCTCCTCCGGTTGCAGGACCGCGAACCCGTTTTCGGTGGCGGCCCGGATCGCTGTCGTGCTGAAACGGGGCAGCAGGTCGGTACTGAGCCTGTCGGCGTAGGGGCCGAAGATGGCCAGGAACTGGGCATTCGTCATGTGCCGTTCCTGATCGGCGAAATAGCGTTGGAGACGCAGCAGGTTGGGCAGGTGCCGGGGGGTGAACACGGCGAGCGGGCATAGCAGGCACACCCAGGGACGGGCTGGGCAGGCGGTTCCGGCCGGGGCGTGGGGGCTGTTGTAGAGACTGGCGCAAGAGGCGACGAACACGTCCTGTTCGCCGGCCAGTAGCCGCTGGACGGCGTCGCCGTCGAGTCCGGCGTCCGCAACGAGGCGGGGGAAGTCGGCAGCAAACCGGGCGGCGTCTTGGCTGGTGGCGATGACCGGCGGCGCGGCCTTGCGGCGGATGTCGCGCTGAGCTTCCTCGATGACTCCCTCGATGGCCTCCACCTGGGCGGGGGTGTGGTGGTGGAGGTAGTGATCGCCTTCGATCGCCGGGGTGTGGTTGGGGTCGATGGTGGTGCGTCCGGTCCAGGCGGAGCGGTCGCGCCTGTGATGGCAGGTCGTACGAATCCGGCCGCCGTGTGGGGCCATGGGCTGGCCGTTGTCGTCGGTCAGGCCGACGGTCTTCGCCCACTTGATCCGCTGCCATGGGGTGCGGGGATGCCCGGACAGCGCCGTGCCGTTGTAGTTGATCCACATGGAGTCGGAGAGTTCTCCGGCATGCTCGCGCAGAGACGCGGAGTGGGCGAGCCACTGGTCCAGGAGCCGTACGGCGGGGCCGCGCAGGTTGAGGGCTTCGCGGGCGGTCCGACCCTTGCGGTAGGACAGCAGGCCCGTGGCGGGGCCGGTGTGCGCGAAGTCGGGTACGGAAAGGGTGTCGATACCGTCGGGCACGGCGCCGGTCAGCATGGCCAGCCGGAGGTTGTAGACGAGTGCCGTATACCCGGATGGGAACAGGGCGTTGCGAAACTCCAGGACCGCGGTTGTGATCGCCCAAGGAGCTCCGGGGATCATCGCGCGGATCGCGCGAACCGGCACGGGGCCAGTTCTACGGATCAGCCAGGCCAGATTGTCCCGGGTGATGCCGTGGGCGATCGGGTCGGCCCCGCGTTCAGCGGATTCCAGAGCCTTGAGGTGATCCTGCCAGGCGGTGTCGATGGCGGTGCGGGCGGCTTGATCGATGCGCCGCCATTCTGCATCGCTGTAGGGCCGATGAGGGGTGGACCCGGCCTGCTGGTTGATCGGCCTTCCTTCGAGGTGGGCTCGGATGCTGGCGTGGAGGGTGCCGCCGTCGGTGAGGAAGCCATTGAGAGTGATGCGGCTGTGCCGCTCGAATGTGAATCCGAACTTCAGCCAGTAGGAAGTGAGTTGTGTCGCAGTGAGACCGGAGAGAGTGCCGGTGAAACCGGTCTCGTGCAGGTAGCGGGCGAGGTGCCGGGCACAGCGGACAGCGTGCCGGGCATCGCGGTAGGTGCGGATCGGGCCGTTGGGATGGGCGGCTGCAGTAAGTCCTCGAGCGAGGTCGCCGGCCAGTACCGAGTCGGGCAGCTCGTAGAGCGTGCCGAGGTAAGGCCGCTGACCCGGGAGCGTGTACTGAACGGCGAGCGGCTGTCGGATTTCAGCGGGCATCGGTGTCCTGGAATTCTGCGTCGGCTTCCCGGCGGGCGACCGGGTCGGGGTCGGCGTCCTCGTATGCCTGGCGGAAGATCCGCTGGGTGTCCAGGAGATGGAGGTACACCTGGGTGGTGGCGACGCTGGCATGGCCGAGGAGGTCCCGCAGGATCAGCAGGGGATCGGCCTTGGTGAGGTAGAGAGCCATGGCGTCGTCATCGCCGGTGTCGAGGACCAGGCGGGCTGCCTGCTGGTAGTAGCCCCGCACCAGCTTTTCAAGGGTGGCCATAGCCATCGTGTGGCGTGTCATGTGGGGGTGGACGTGCGGAAACGCGGGTTCCCACCGATCGCGGATGCGGGCGGAGGTCCGGCGGAGGGTGGTCGCCCAGTCCAGGAACGGCGAGCCGTCGGACTGGACGGCGAGGAGGGCGCTTCCGCCGCGGGGGCCGACGAGGCGGAGCCGTTCGGCCGGAGTCAGCAGGTGCCAGCGGCGGTAGGTGCCGTTGAGGTAGGCGCCCTCGTACGTCGGGTTTTCTACGTGGAGGGCGTGGATGGGGCGCCATCGGGAGCCGTTTACGTGGGTGGCCCGTTCCAGCGTCGCGTAGTCGTGGACGCGGGCCAGGGTGTCGTACTCCACCCAGGTCTGTCGGCCCTTGCTGCCCTTGGTGGTCGGAGGCGCGAGCGACAACGGGACGGGGACGGTGGTGCGCTGGCGGGGCAGGGGAGGGATCTCCCAGGGTGTGAGGAGCCGCCATTCTCGGAGCCGCAGGCCGGTGGAGATCGCAAGCGAGCCACCGGCGGCGTTCCTGCCGGTCTCGCGGCCCCGAAACGTGTGGTCGGGTTCGCCGTCCGGGTCGTTGCCCGCGAGAGCGTTGACCAGCAGCTCGGAGTACGGCCGCTCCAGGTACCTGCGGGTGGCGTGCCGTCTGGCACCCCGGACGGTGGCGAGGTTACGGGCGGTCTCCACTCGTACGCCGTCAGGGCGCAGGTAGGAACCCATGGCGTAGGAGAACGGGACCTCCTGACAGTGCCCCTCGCTCACGGCCCACCGGTAGAACGCCGCGATGGTCTTGACCGCAAGGTTCCAGCTGGACGCGCCGAGCCGAACTTCCAGCGGGCCGGACAGGCGATGCTCGGAGTACAGGGACAGGCCGTCGCGCAGCCGCTGGCGGTCGGAGAACAAGGCGATGCTATGGGCGGACAGGAATTCGGCCCAGGGCTTGAGCTGTAGGGCGTAGGTCTTCCACGAGTTCTCGGCGGGGGCTCCGCTGATCGGCAGCTCCCGCAGCCAGCGGTTGATGAGTGTCACCGGTCGGGGACCGTTCTCGTCCTCGAAGCGGAGATCATCGTCCACGAGAACCGGCATGCCGTCGCGGTTGAGCGGCGGGGCGGAGAGGTTCCAATCCTCCCCACCAGCTTTGGAGAAGTAGAAGAGAATCACCACTGCACGGTAGTTGGGACGTATTCAGATGTGCCCGATATCTACGAAACTGCCAGCCATGTGACGGTTGTTGATGTAGTGCGACCGTGTTGGTGTCTCATGGGTGACAGTTCCGCTGTCGCCGGGCTTGGCGGGCGCGGTGGTGGAGGTTGCCCGCGGCTTGCGTTTCCAGGCTGGTCTGCGATTCGAACGTCCAGGCGTCGCCGAGGCTGCGACCGCCCCGGCGCATCATCGTGCCGGATGGCAGTGGGATCGTCCCCGGCCGCGGCCGGGGCGCCTTCCCGTTCGCCATGGTGATCATCGGGGCGATCCCGGAGGGTAGCCACTCGCTGACGACCCTCCGGCAGCGTGAGACACGCGCACGCGCAGGACGTAGAGGTCTTGGGCAGGCTGCCGAGTGAGACAGCGAGACGGGATCAAACCGCACGGATAAGCGGGCCGTCCACGTCGATCAGGAGCAGGGGCTTCTTCGGGTCCATCCCGGCAGGATCGCCTTCCGGGAGCCCGATCGGCAGCCCATTTATCGATCCAATGAGACATCAACGTCTCATTCGGGTTATGCTTGTCTCATGGCCATGGATCGTGACCAGGTGCTCCGCGACGCGGCCGCCCTGCTCTCCCGCAAATCGACCGCCACGATGGACGAGGTCGCCCGCGCCGCCGGAATCGGCCGCGCGACCCTCCACCGGCACTTCGCCGGGCGCGACGCCCTCGTACGGGCGCTCGAAGAGCTCGGCATCCGGGAGTTCGAGGTGGCGTTCGACAACGCCCGCCTCGAGGAGGACACGGCGGTGGACGCGCTGGGGCGGCTCATCGCCGAGGCCGAGCCCAACGCCGAACTGCTGGCCTTCCTCGTCACCGAGAACCAGCTCTTCGAGGGCGACCAGGTCAACGAGGGCTGGTCCCGGCTCGACGCCCGCGTCGGCGCGCTCTTCCGGCGCGGCCAGCAGGAGGGCGACATCCGGATCGACCTGAGCCCCGCCTGGCTCACCGAGGCCCTTTACAGCCTCATCGGCGCCTGCGCCTGGGCCGTCATGGACGGCCGGGTCGCGGCCAAGGACTTCCAGTACATGATCACCGAGTTGCTGCTCGGTGGCGCACGACGGAGTGTGGAGAAATGAGCCGTACCGAACAGCTGACCCAGGCGAAGGGGGCGGAGGGCAGGGGCTCCGGGCGCTGGATCGCGCTCTCCGTGCTCGTCCTGGCCGTGCTGCTGGTCGCGGTCGACGCCACCGTACTCGGTCTCGCCACGCCCGCCCTCAGTGAGGACCTCAAGCCGTCCGGCACCCAGCTGCTGTGGATCGGCGACATCTACTCCTTCGTCATCGCCGGCCTGCTCGTCTCCATGGGCTCCCTCGGTGACCGCATCGGTCGCAAGAAGCTCCTCCTCGTCGGCGCGGCCGCCTTCGGCGCCGTCTCGGTCCTCAACGCCTACGCGACCAGCCCCGAGATGATGATCCTCGCCCGGGCCCTGCTCGGCGTGGCCGGCGCGACCCTGATGCCCTCCACCCTCGCGCTGATCCGCAACATCTTCCACGACCCCAAGGAGCGCAGCCTCGCCATCGGCATCTGGGGCGCCACAGCCTCCGCGGGCGCGGCCGTCGGACCGGTCGTCGGCGGAGCCCTGCTCCAGCACTTCTGGTGGGGTTCGGTCTTCCTCATCAACCTCCCCGTGATGATCGTCCTGGTCATCGTCGGCATCAAGCTGCTGCCCGAGTCCAAGAACCCCGTCGCCGGTCCCTGGGACCTGGTCAGCGTCGGGCTCTCCCTGGTAGGCATCATCGGAGTCGTATACGCCGTCAAGCAGGTCGCCACCCACGGCATGGGCTGGGAGGTGTGGGCCGCCGCCGTCATCGGAGCGGGCGCGCTCTACACCTTCGTACGCCGCCAGTTCACCCTGACCGCCCCCCTCCTCGACATGCGGCTCTTCAAGCACCGCGGCTTCTCCGGCGCGGTCCTCGCCGACCTGCTCACCGTCTTCGGCCTGTCCGGACTGGTCTTCTTCCTCTCCCAGTTCCTCCAGCTCGTCCAGGGCCGCGAGCCGCTGGAAGCCGGCCTCGCCGAGCTGCCCGCCGCCGTCGGCGCGGTGGTCACCGGTCTGGCCGCGGGCCGCTGCGCCCGCAAGTACGGGGTACGGGTCATCGTGACGGGAGGCCTCGCCGCCATCGGCGTCGCGCTGGCCGCGCTCACCGTCATCCACAAGGAGACCGGCTACCCGCTGCTCGGCGCGGCCCTGCTCATCGTGGGCCTCGGCGCCGGCTTCTCCTTCACCGTCACCGCCGACGTGATCCTCTCCAGCGTGCCCAAGGAGCAGGCGGGATCGGCCTCGGCCGTCTCCGAAACCGCGTACGAACTGGGCGCGGCCCTCGGCATCGCCCTGCTCGGCTCGGTCGTCACCGGCGTCTACCAGGGCTTCACCGCCCCGGCCTCCGTCTCCGGCCCGGTGGCCGACGCCGCCCACGAATCCCTCGGCGGCGCCGTCGAAGCGGCCAAGACGCTCGACCCGGAGACCGCCTCGCAGATGGTCGGGGCCGCCCAGGAGGCCTTCGTGGACGGCCTGCGGCTGGCCTCCGGCGTCGGCGCGGCCGTCCTGCTGGCCACCGCCGCGGCCGCCTGGTTCCTCCTCAAGGGCCAGGAGCTCCAGGACGGCCTCGAGCACTGACGTCGCGCCAGGCCGTGGTGTCCCGTGCGGAGTTGACAGTCCGTGGAAGCGCGGGACACCATCCCGGCGATGGAGATCACCGATCTGACCCCGGCAGAACGCCGCGTACGGGACGCCTTCCCGCGCGGAGAGCGCGTCGACTTCAGGGAGGACCCCGACGAGGACGCCTCCGACGGGATCGGCTGGGGCCCCGAGCGGACGGTGCGCGCCGAAGTCATCACGGCCTTTCTGCTGGGCGGGAGTTCCGCCGACGGGCAGGTCGCCGGCCTCAACGTCAGGGGCGCCCGGATCACCGGCAAGCTGGACCTCAAGTACGCCGTCGTCGAGCACGCGATCCGGCTGCGCGGCTGCTGGTTCGAGCGCAAACCCCTCGTCTACGGGGCCCAGTTGCGCGCCCTGGTCCTGAGCGACTCGGCGCTGCCCGGACTGACCGGGACCTCCGTGAGCATCGACGTCGTCCTGCGGATGCCCTGCTGCAAGATCACCGGGCCCGTCCGGCTCTCCGGCGCCCGGATAGCCGGCGGCCTCTTCCTCCAGCGGGCGGTCATCGGCGCGCCCGGCCCCGCCGAAGAGGCCCAGGAGCCGCCGCTCCAGCTCAATCACGCCGACATCGGCACCGACATCATCGCCATGGACCTCACCGTCCACGGCCAGACGCGCATCAACGGCGCCACCGTCGGCGGCCAGATCAACCTCAACGGATCCCGCCTGCTCGCCCCCGGCGGCATCGCCCTGCACGCCGAGAACCTGACGGTCGGCACCGACCTGCGGGGCCACCGGATGGAGGCCCGCGGCCTGGTCAACCTGACGGGCTCCCGCATACCGGGCCAGCTCTACCTGGGCCACTCAGTCTTCGACAACCCCGGCGGGGTAGCCCTGCGCGCCTCCAGCTGCGTCATCGGCGAGGTCTGGCTGAACCGCTGCGACAAGATCCGCGGGCTGGTGAGCATGCGCCGCTCCCAGTTCGACATGCTGCTCGTGCCGCCCGGGACCTGGCCGGAGAAGATCCGCATCGACGGGCTGACCTACCGCACCCTGGCCCCGCACCTGCCCGCCGAGGAGCGGCTGCCCGCCCTGGAGCGCGAGGAGTCGGGCTACCTCCCGTACGCCTACGAACAGCTCACCTCGGCCTACCGCACGGTCGGCGACGAGGCGTCCGCCCGGACCGTGCAACTCGCCAAGCTGCGCCGCCACCGCCGGACCCTGCCCCGGCACGCCAGGTTCTGGGGGGTGCTCCAGGACGCCACCGTGGGCTACGGCTTCCGGCCGCTGCGCGCCGCGGGCTGGCTGCTGGCGCTGCTGGTCACGGGAACGGTCGCGTACGGGCTCCACCCGCCCCGGGAGCTGAAGCCGGGGGAGGCGCCGGAGTTCAACCCGCTCTTCTACACGATTGACCTGATGCTGCCGATCATCGGCTTCGGCCAGGAGGCGCCGTTCGCACCGGACGGCTGGTACCAGTGGCTGTCGTACCTGCTGATCGTGACCGGCTGGATCCTCGCCACGACGACCGCGGCGGGCGTCAGCCGGTCACTGCAGCGGCAGTGACCGGCAGCAGGCGGCGGCAGGGGCGCTACGCGGCCTTGGCCTTCGTCGCGTACATGTCCACGTACTCCTGGCCCGAGAGCCGCATGACCTCGGCCATCACCGAGTCGGTGACGGCGCGCAGCACGTAGCGGTCGCGGTCCATGCCCTCGTAGCGGGAGAACTCCATCGGCTCGCCGAAGCGGACGGTGACCCGGCCCGGGCGCGGCATGCCGGCGCCGCCGGGCTGCAGCTTGTCGGTGCCGATCATCGCGAAGGGGACGACGGGCGCGCCGGTCATCAGGGTCAGGCGGGCGATGCCGGTGCGGCCGCGGTAGAGGCGGCCGTCGGGGGAGCGGGTGCCCTCGGGGTAGATGCCGAAGATCTTGCCCTCTTCGAGGATCCGGCGGCCGGTCATCAGGGCGGCGACTCCGCCGTTGGCCCCGTCGCGGTCGACGGGGATCATGCCGGCGCCGGTGAAGAACCAGGCCATGGCCCGGCCCTTGATCCCCTTGCCCGTGACGTACTCGTCCTTGCCGATGAAGTGGACCGTGCGGTCGCAGACCAGCGGCAGGATCATCGAGTCGATGAAGGTGAGGTGGTTGCCCGCCAGGATCACCGGCCCGGTGCCCGGAATGTTCTCGATGCCCTCCACACGGGTGCGGAACATCAGGCGCATGACGGGTCCGACGGTGGCTTTGATGAGCGCGGTACGGAACAACGTGGGCCCTCCGGCATCGAAAAGCGGTTTCGCGCACCCACCACACGGCGGTAGTGCAGGTGAGGACGATACTCGCGGGTCAGCTCTGATCGCACATCGGGTTCACGAGGTGGATACGCAGTGTTGACGCGCGTTCGCGCCAAGTTCGGCCCGTGCACCCCCGCGCGCCACCGCCGCTTGCCTACCATCGGCACGCGAAATCGGGCCGCAGGACCCGGAGATCCCGGGACACCCGGCCCTTACGCGATGGGGAGTGGCACTCATGACGCAGGGTGGGGCAGCACGGCGCACGGTACTGGGTGCGGCCGTCATGGCGGCGGGCGGGGCCTTCGGCGGTCTCGCGGCGGGAGCGGGACCGGCCGCGGCGGCGGAGCGCGGCCGCGGCGGCGGATCCGGCGGGTACCGGGACCTGCCCGTGCCGACGGTCATCGGGCACCGGGGGGCCAGCGGCTACCGGCCCGAGCACACGATCGCCTCCTACCAACTCGCGCTCGACCTCGGCGCCGACGTGGTGGAGCAGGACCTCGTGCCCACCAAGGACGGCCACCTGGTGTGCCGCCACGAGAACGAGATCGGGGGCACCACCGACGTCGCCGACCACCCCGCCTTCGCCGCGCGCAAGACCACCAAGACCGTCGACGGGGTCTCGGTCACCGGCTGGTTCACCGAGGACTTCACGATCGCCGAGCTGAAGACCCTGCGCGCGAAGGAGCGCATCCCCGCCGTCCGCCAGCGCAACACGCTCTACGACGGCCGCTGGGACGTGCCCACCTTCGAGGAGGTGCTGCGCTGGGCCGACCGCGAGGGCAAGCGGCGCGGCAAGCGCGTCTGGCTGCACGTCGAGACGAAGCACCCCACCTACTTCCGGGGCCTGGGCCTCGGCCTGGAGGAGCCCCTCGCCCGGCTGCTGCGCCGCCACGGCCGCGACGGGCGCGGCGCCCCGCTCTTCCTGCAGTCCTTCGAGCCCTCCAGCATCCAGCGGCTCTCCCGGCTGGTCTCCGCCCCGCGCGTGGTGCTCTTCTCCGCGGCGGGCACCCGCCCCTGGGACTTCGAAGCGGCCAAGGACCCCCGTACGGTCGCCGACCTCGTCAAGCCCGAGGGGCTGAAGTGGATCGCCGGCTTCGCCCAGGGCATCGGGCCGACCATGGACCTGATCCTGCCGCGCGACGCGGCGGGCCGGCTCGGCGCCCCCACCACGCTGGTCGCGGACGCCCACGCGCAGGGGCTGATCCTGCACCCCTACACGGCGCGCAACGAGAACAGCTTCCTGCCGGCCGAGTACCGCAAGGGCACCGACCCCGCGGCGTACGGCGACGCCTTCGGCGCCTTCCGCACGTACTTCGAGCAGGGCATCGACGGGATCTTCACCGACCAGCCCGACACCGGGCTGCTCGCCGCCGAGGCCTACCGCCCGGGCCGGGGCGTCAACCCGTAACCGCGGGCCCTCGTACGAGTGGGCCGGGCCCGGCGGGGAAACCGCCGGGCCCGGCCCACTCGTCCCGCCCGGCATGGACCCGCTGAAGGCTGAACTCGCCGACCTGTTAGTGAAGCTCCGCCCGCTGCTCCGGGCCGAGGCCGCCGCGGAGACCGCGGGCACCGGAGTGGACGCCGCCGATCTGGAACAAGCCGTCTGGGTCAGGCTGCTGGAGAACCGCCGCACCCCCGCGGAGCCCGTCGACTGGCTGCGCCGGGCGGTGCGGGCGGAGGCCCGCCTGGTCCGCCGCCGGGTCCGGCGCGAAGTTCCGTACGGCCACCGCGATCACTCCGAGGACGCCGAGGACGGCGGGGCCGGCGGGGCCGGTGGTGCTACGGGCGGCGCCGCCCGTAGCACCACCGGGACGGAACCGGAAGACGCCCTCCTGCACGGCGAGGAGAACAGGGCCCTCCGATCGGCGGTCGCCCGATTGCCCGGGCGGTGTCCGGAGCTCATGAGGGCACTTATGTCGCCCAGGGACCTCACTTACCGTGAAATCGCAGGAGAGTTGGGTATCTCACAAGGAAGTTTGGGGCCCGTCCGTTCCCGATGCCTGGGATGTCTGCGCAGAATGCTGGCCGTAGAGGTTGCGGCTCCGGCCCTGCGGGGAATGGAGCGGTAGACCACAGGGCCACCAGGTGAGCGGGAGGCATGCGCACATGGGCATGAGCGTGACCATTTCGGCGGCAGTTGCCGAGGATGCCGAGCAGATCATCAAGCTGCAGTACCTGGCGTTCCAGAGCGAGGCCGAGCTGTACGGCAACTACCGCATCCAGCCGCTCACCCAGTCCCTGGACTCCCTCAAGGAGGAGCTGGCCTCGGACACCGTCCTGGTGGCCCGGCTCGGGGACGAGATCGTCGGGGCCGTGCGCGGAAACGTGGACGAAGAGGGCACCGGCAAGATCGCCAAGCTCTGCGTCCACCCGCGCCTCCAGGGCCACGGGCTCGGCGCCCGGCTGCTGACCGCGGTCGAGCAGGTCCTCGCCGGCCACGACGGGACCACCCGCTTCCGGCTGCACACCGGCCACAAGAGCGAGTCGAACCTGCGGCTCTACCGCAAGGCCGGCTACACCCAGGTCGGCGGGCGCACCGCGTCCGACGGCGTCCGCCTGGTGATCCTGGAGAAGGAGGCCAAGGAGGCCACCGACTTCGCGGTCAGCGCGTAGGAACCCCTGACCGCCGGGCGCCCCGCACCGGGCGTCCGGCGCTCGGGTGTCCGGCGCTCAGCGCTTCGCGCGCAGCCAGAGCATCCCGGTGACGGGAAGGACCACCGGGATGAAGAGGTAGCCCATCCCGAAGTCCGACCACACGGTCGCGTCGGGGAAGGCCTCGGGCCGCAGCAGGGTCCAGGTCCCGACGGTGAGCACGCCGGCCAGCTCGGCGGCGCAGCAGATCCGCGCCGCCTTGCGGGCCGTCTCCCCGCCGCGGACCAGTGAGTACGTGATGAAGGCGTAGACCAGGGCGGCCGCGGCCGACAGCGAGTACGCCAGCGGGGCCCGGTCGAACTCGGTGGAGATCTGGTAGAGCGACCGGGAGACCGCGCCGACGGTGATCACTCCGTAGAGCCAGACCAGCAGCACCCCCGGCCCGCTCACCAGGCGCCGCCGCTCGGCGGCGGGCCCGGCGGCGTCCGCGCCCGTGTTCGTGTCCGTGTCAGGCACCGGTGCTTCCCCAGATGTCGTAGAGCCGTACTTCCAGCACGGCGAGGACGACGGCGCCCGCGGCCACCGTCACCGAACCCCACTTGGTCCGCTCGGTCACCGAGAGCATCGCGGCGGCCGGGACGGCGGCGAAGGACCCCAGCAGGTAGGCCACGAAGAGCACCGTCCCCTGCCCGGGCTTCTCGCCCCGGGCGAGCTGGACCAGGCCGATCACCAGCTGGGCCAGGACCAGTACGGTCACCACCGCCATGCCGATGAAGTGCCAGTCCTTGGTCGGCTGGTCGCGCGAGGCGGCGAAACCGCACCAGGCGGCGAGGGCGAGTGCGGCCACGCCGATGGCGACCGTCAGGGCGTCGAGCATGCAGCGAGGGTATTACGGGCCGAAAGACCCGATGCGCTCACCCCTGCTCCGGGGCCTTCCTGGAGGGCATGAAGCTGCAAGGGAGCCACGGAACCGCTTTTCGGCGCGCTGCTGTTCGACAACGACGGCACGCCCGTCTCCTCCATGGAGTCGGTGCACCAGTGCTGGACCCTCCCCCAGACTCCGTCCGGGGGGACCCCTGGCCGGGGAGTTCGGGATCGCCGAGGAGGCCTTCGGGGCCGTGGTCACCTCGGCCACCCTCCCCCAGCTACCGCTGGGAGGTGCCCCCTGGCTCGCCGAGGCCCGGCTGCGCGAGGCCGGCATCGAGTGCCCGGAGCTGGTGGCCGCCGACGACATCACCCGCGGCAAGCCCGATCCGGAGCCCTTCCTGCTGGCGGCCGCCGGCTCGGCGTGGATCCGGCCCGCTGCGCGGTCTTCGAGGACGCCCCGGCGGGGCTGGCCGCGGGCCGTGCGGCGGGCATGACGACCGTGGCCTTGACCACAACGCACGCGGCCGCCGAGCTCAACGCCGACGTGGTCGTGAGGGACCTCTCGGCCGTGTCCGTGCTGGTCGGAGCCGATGGGATGACGATTGAGACGGACGACCGCCCCTGACCGCTGTTGTCCGCTATGCGGTCGAAATCCGTCCGGTATTCGGACAGCGTTGATCGGTGACGGGGAACGTCTGGTTTACTGGGGCCCATGACCACGACGAGCAGCCGCACCCTTGCGACCGAGGCGACGATGACGCCCGGTGCTCGTTGTATGTGTCGAATGTGCGCCTTCTGAGGGCCCCCTTCCCGCAGTCTCGCGCCCCGAAGCGAGACCGGCCGAGCTTCCTCCGGCACTCCCGTGCGACCCGGATCGCTCCTGCCCCGCGCATGCGTTGACACCGCCGTTTTCCGACGGTTCGACCCGTATCGCGTCCCCAGATGTTTGCCCCGTGCCCGGCACCCGCTGCGCCGCGCACTCGACAGCGACGGAAATCCTGTGATCACCACATCGGGCCTCACGAAGGTCTACCAGTCCCGTGGCCGCGAGGTCACCGCCCTGGACGGCGTCGACCTGCACGTCCGCCAGGGCGAGGTCTACGGAGTCATCGGCCAGAGCGGCGCCGGCAAGTCCTCCCTGATCCGCTGCGTGAACCTGCTGGAGCGCCCCACCGCCGGCACCGTGAGCGTCGACGGGGTCGACCTCACCGCGCTCGCCGGCCGGGGCCGCCGCGCCGGCAAGGAGCTCCGAGAGGCCCGCAGTCGCATCGGCATGGTCTTCCAGCACTTCAACCTGCTGTCCTCGCGCACCGTCCAGGGCAACATCGAACTGCCCCTGGAGATCCTCGGCGTCTCCGGCCGGGAACGCTCCCGCAAGGCCGCCGAACTCCTCGACCTCGTCGGCCTCACGGACAAGGCCAAGGCCTACCCCGGCCAGCTCTCCGGCGGCCAGAAGCAGCGCGTCGGCATCGCCCGCGCCCTGGCCGGCGACCCCAAGGTGCTGCTCTCCGACGAGGCCACCAGCGCCCTGGACCCCGAGACCACCCGCCAGATCCTCCAGCTGCTGCGCGACCTCAACCGCCAGCTCGGCCTGACCGTGCTGCTCATCACGCACGAGATGGACGTGGTCAAGTCCGTCTGCGACTCGGCCGCGCTGATGAAGCGGGGGCGGATCGTCGAGTCCGGCACCGTCACCGAGCTGCTGGCCACCCCCGGGTCCCAGCTCGCCCACGAACTGTTCCCGCTGACCGGCGCCGCGACCACCGCGGAGCACACGGTCATCGACGTCACCTTCCACGGCGACACCGCGACCCGGCCGGTCATCTCCCAGCTGGCCCGCACCTACAACATCGACATCTCGATCCTCGGCGCCGCGATGGACACCGTCGCGGGCAAGCAGATCGGCCGCATGCGCATCGAGCTGCCCGGCCGCTACGAGGACAACGTCGTGCCCGTCGGATTCCTGCGCGAGCAGGGCCTGCAGGTGGACGTGGTGCACTCCGTTGCCGATGCGGCAGACGCGGTGGACGTGGACGGCGAACTCGCCGAGCTGGTCAAGGATGGTGCGAAGTGACCTGGTCCGAAATGCAGCCGCTGCTCACGCAGGGCACCTTCGACACCCTCTACATGGTGCTGTGGTCCGCCCTGGTGACCGTGCTCGGCGGCCTGCCGATCGGCATCCTGCTGGTGCTCACCGACAAGGGCGGCCTGCTCCAGAACCGCGCGGTCAACAAGGTGCTCGGCGTGATCGTGAACATGGGCCGCTCGCTGCCCTTCATCATCCTGCTGATCTTCCTGATACCGGTCACCACGGCGATCGTGGGCACCTTCATCGGCCCCACCGCCATGATCGTCCCGCTCGCCATCGGCGCCATCCCCTTCTTCGCCCGGCTCGTGGAGACCGCGGTCCGCGAGGTGGACCACGGGCTGGTCGAAGCCGTCGAGTCCATGGGCGGAGGCATCCCGACCCTGGTCGGCAAGGTGCTCCTCCCGCAGGCCCTGCCCTCCCTGATCGCGGCCGTCACCACGACCGTGATCACCCTGATCGGCTACTCGGCCATGGCCGGCGCGGTCGGCGGCGAAGGGCTCGGCTCCAAGGCCATCACCTACGGCTTCCAGCGCTTCGAGACCGGCTTCATGGTCGCGACCGTCGTCGTGCTGATCGTGCTCGTCACGGTGATCCAGCTCCTCGGCGACGGCGTGGTACGCCTCCTCGCGCGCCGGGGTCGGACAGCCTGATCCGGGCCTGAGCCGGACATTCACCAACTTTTTCCCAGAAAGCCCGCACTTGTCGTGCTTGGGCCGTCCTTCACACAGCAAGAAGCAAGAAAGGCACTCTTCGTGCGCAAGAACATCAAGCTCACCGCCCTCGCCGCCACCGCCGCCGCGCTCACCCTCTCCCTGAGCGCCTGCGGCAGCTCCTCGGACCCGTCCTCCACCAAGGCCGACGGCGGCAAGGTCGACGAGAGCAAGCCCCTGGTCATCGCGGCGTCCCCGACCCCGCACGCCGACATCCTGAAGTTCGTCAAGGACAACCTGGCGGCCAAGGAGGGCCTCAAGCTGGAGGTCAAGGAGTTCACGGACTACGTCCTGCCGAACACCGCCACCCAGCAGGGCCAGGTCGACGCGAACTACTTCCAGCACGTGCCGTACCTCGACGACTTCAACAAGAAGAACGGCACCGACATCGTGCCCGTCGTGAACGTGCACCTGGAGCCGCTGGGCCTCTACTCCAAGAAGGTCAAGGCCCTCACCGACATCAAGGCCGGCCAGACCATCGCTGTCCCCAACGACCCCACCAACGAGGGCCGCGCGCTCCAGCTGCTCGCCGCGAACAAGCTGATCACCCTCAAGGAGGGCGTCGGCACCGGCGCCAAGCTGTCGGACATCACCGACAAGAAGGGCCTGGAGTTCAAGGAGCTGGAGGCCGCCACGGTCCCGCGCGCCCTGAACGACGTGGACGCCGCCGTCATCAACGGCAACTACGCCATCGAGGCCAAGCTCGTCCCGGCCAAGGACGCGCTCGTCCTGGAGAAGGCCGAGGGCAACCCGTACGCCAACATCCTCGCGGTCAAGAACGGCAAGCAGGACGACCCGCGGATCCAGAAGCTCGCCAAGCTCCTGAACTCCGACGAGGTCAAGAAGTTCATCACCGACAAGTACGAGGGCTCGGTCATCCCCGCCTTCGGCAAGCCGGCCGCCTGATCATCCCCTCCCGGCCCCGCCGGGCCGTCCGGCCCCGTACGCCCCACCGGTGTACGGGGCCGGCCGCTGCCCGCTTCCGGGCAGCCCGGCCCTGCACATCCCCAGGCCGATGCTGCATGCTGTGGCCTACGACCCGCGGCAGCGGTCCGCACGAACGGGCCCGCACCACGGTCGCCTCGCACCACGGTCGCACCACGGTCTCAGGCTTGGAGCTGCGCATGACTACCACCTTCCCGGACGTCACCATCAGCACGGACCGGCTGGTGCTGCGCCCCTTCGAGGAAGAAGACGTCACCGCGCTCACCGAGATGATGAACGACGAGCACATCACCGCCTGGACCGCGGTCCCGCACCCCTACACCAGCGCCGACGCCGTCGAGTGGGCCACCAGAGCCGCCCACGAGGAGCGCACCGGCGGCCGCGGCATCGTCTTCGCCGTCACCGAGTTCCTCACCCACCGCCTGGTCGGCATCGTCCACCTGCAGGGCACCGACTGGCGCCTGCGCGCCACCGAGGTCGGCTACGTGACCGCCCCCTGGGCCCGCGGCGAGGGCTACGCCAGCGAGTCCGTACGCGCCGTCGCCCGCTGGCTCTTCCGCGAGCAGGGCTTCGAACGCCTCGAACTGCGCACCGCCGCCGACAACACCGCGTCCCAGCAGGTGGCCCAGAAGGTCGGTTGCATCAGCGAAGGCGTGCTGCGCAGCGCGTGCATAGTGCGCGTCCAGAACCCCGACGGCTCCTGGTCCGACGGCCGCAGCGACCTCATCGTCTGGGGCCTGGTCCCCGAAGACCTCGACGACGAGGGCGACGAGTACGCGGACGGGTACGCCGACGGCTACTCCGGCGAGTACGCGTCGGGCTACTCCACCGACTACTCGGCCGACTACTCCATCGAGCACTCCACCGGGTACGGCGGCAGCGGGATCCGCGCGTCCGACGCGAACGGCTACGCCGTCTCGTCCGACCGGAACTGACCCGATGACCAGGTAGTCTCACCGTGCCCCCACCCCCCGAATCTGCCTCTCATACACATCTCCGGATTCGGGGGCGGCGGCGGCCGCGGCCCCGGCTCCT
The DNA here is from genome assembly GCF_003287935.1 of Streptomyces sp. ICC1. GTDB lineage: Bacteria > Actinomycetota > Actinomycetes > Streptomycetales > Streptomycetaceae > Streptomyces > Streptomyces tritrimontium. Next base: position 924,112 of record NZ_CP030287.1, on the reverse strand, counting down.
TCGGCGGCGGCGGGACCCGCGGCCGCATGGGCGGCGGCGGCCGCTTCTAACGCAGGCACTTCCCTTTCACCCTCGTTCCCAAGGAGACAGAGCACATGAGCAAGCAGACCATCCTCGGCCGCGTCACCCAGCTCGCCAAGGCCAACATCAACTCCCTGCTGGACCAGGCGGAGGACCCGCAGAAGCTGCTCGACCAGCTGATCCGCGACTACACGAACAACATCTCCGAGGCGGAGCAGGCCGTCGCCACCACCATCGGCAACCTGCGGATGCTGGAGGCGGACCACACGGAGGACGTGGAGGCGGCCGCGGAGTGGGGCGGCAAGGCCCTGGCGGCGAGCAAGAAGGCCGACGAGCTGCGGATGTCCGGGGCGGCCGCGGACGCGGACAAGTTCGACAACCTCGCGAAGGTCGCCCTCGGCCGCCAGATGCAGTCGGAGAAGGAGGCGAAGACGGCCGAGCCGACGATCGCCGCCCAGACCGAGGTGGTCGACAAGCTGAAGTCCGGCCTGGACTCGATGAGGACCAAGCTGACGGAACTGGCGGCGAAGCGCGACGAACTGGTGTCGCGGGCCAAGACCGCACAGGCCCAGAACACGATGATGGACGCGGTCAAGAACATCGACGTGCTGGACCCGACGAGCGACCTCAACCGCTTCGAGGAGAAGGTCCGCCGCGAGGAGGCCATGGCCCTGGGCAAGCAGGAGCTGGCCGCCTCCTCGCTGGACGCCCAGTTCGAGTCCCTGGACGACCTCGGCAAGACCTCGGAGATCGAAGCCCGGCTGGCCGCCCTGAAGACCGGCAGCCTGAACAAGCCCTACTAGAGCCTTCCCCCGCACCTTCCCGGGCCTGGCCGCGGCCAGGCCCGGGTGGCGCACTACCCGGCCGCGCTCACCCGTACATGCTCAGCAGCTGCTCCGCCGAGAGCTCCGTCACGGACTCCGCCACCGCGCCCGGGAGCGGGAGTTCGAACCAGACCGTCTTGCCCCGGTGGGTGCGGCGGGTGCCCCAGCCCGCCGAGAGCAGGCCCACCAGCTGGAGGCCGCGGCCGCCCTCGTCCGTGTCGCGCGCCCGGCGCCGCCGGGGCTGGGCCAGGTTCGCGTCCCAGACCTCGCACACGAGGGTCCGGTCCAGCAGGAGGCGCAGGCGGATCTCACCCTCGCCGTACCGCAGGGCGTTCGTGACGAGCTCGCTCACCAGCAGTTCCGTGGTGTCGAGCAGGCCTTCCAGGCCCCACGCCGGCAGCTTGGCCCGGGCAAGTTCGCGGGCCCGGCCCACCGAGCGCGCCTCGCGCGGCAGCTGCCAGTCCCCGACCGCGTCCACCGGCAGGCCCTGGACGCGGGCCATCAGCAGCGCGATGTCGTCCTCCCCGTGCCGGGTGTCCAGGGTGTTGAGGACGTGGTCGCAGACCTCCTCCAGCGGTCGCGCGGGGTCGGCCAGCGCGTCCCGCAGGCCCCGCAGGCCCTCCTCGAGCGGGTGGTCGCGCGATTCGACCAGGCCGTCCGTGTACAGCGCGAGCAGCGCGCCCTCGGGCAGTTCGACCTCGACCTCCTCGAACGGCTCCCCGCCCACGCCCAGCGGCATGCCCGGCGGGATCTCCAGCAGCAGGCCGGGCCGCGGCTCGCCGCCCTCCTCCACCGGTTCCACCAGCACGGGCGGCATGTGGCCCGCGTTGGCGATCGTGCAGCGCCGCGTCACCGGGTCGTAGACGGCGTAGACGCACGTCGCGAGGTAGACCTCCGAGCGGTCGGCGTCGCGCGAGTGCAGTGCCGCCCGGGACGCCTGCTGGGAGCCGCCGGGCGCGCCGAGCCCGCGCGCGACCTCGTCCAGCGCGGTCAGCACCTCCGCCGGTTCCAGGTCGAGCAGCGCGAGCGTGCGGACCGCGGTGCGCAGTTCACCCATCGCGACGGCCGCCCGCAGCCCGCGGCCCATGACGTCGCCGACGACCAGCGCGGTGCGGTGCCCGGGCAGCTCGATGACGTCGAACCAGTCGCCGCCGACCTCGGTGGCCGCGTTTCCGGGCAGGTAGCGGCAGGCGATGTCGAGTCCGGCCGCCTCCGGGTCGCCGGGGGGCAGCAGGCTTCGCTGCAGCATGAGCGCGCGCTCGTGCTCGCGGCGGTAGAGCCGCGCGTTGTCGATGCAGACGGCGGCCCGTGCGGCGAGCTCGACGGCGACCGCCCGGTCGCGTTCGCCGAAGGGCTCGCTGCCCTTGGTGCGGGAGAACTGGGCGAGCCCGACCACCGTGTCGTGCGCGACGAGCGGCACGACGAGCGTGGACTGGACGAGGTCCCCCGATTCCGGTCCGCCGCCCTCGACCAGCCGCGGCCGCGCCGTCCGCAGCGCGAGCGCGCCGGGCGACCCGGCCGGGTAGCGGTGGATCTCCCCTACGGAGACCAGCGCGCCCGGACCCGACAGCGGCGCGTCGGAGACCGCCGAGGCGAAGGCGACCCGCCGCAGCGGCGCCGAGGGCGCCCGGCCGGGACCGGGCAGGCTGGGTACGCCGGGCCCCTGCGGGCGGGCGGGGCGGTCGTCGTCGCCGAGCAGCAGCCCCTGGTAGAGGTCGACGGCGGCCAGGTCGCAGAAGCCGGGGACGGTGACGTCGAGGAGCTCGCGGGCGGTGGTCTCCAGGTCGAGGGAGTTGCCGATGCGGTGTCCGGCCTCGTTCAGGAGGGCCAGGTTGCGCCGGACCCCGGCGGCCTCGCGGGCGGCGAGGTGGCGGCGGGTGACGTCGGTGCCGAGGCCGGCGACGCCGATGGGGCGGCCGGTGCCGCCGTGGACGCGGTAGAGGTTGATGGACCAGTGGCGGTGCTCGCGGCTGCCGGGGGCCGCGCCGGTGATCTGGAGGTCGGTGACGGAGTCGCCGGTCTCCAGGACCCTGCGCAGGGCCTCGGCCATCCGGTCGGCCTCGTGCGGGGGCAGGTAGTCGTGGACGGTGCGGCCGCGGTGCTCCTCGGCGGCACCGCCGAAGACGGTCGCGAAGCGGCGGTTGGCGCGCTGCACGGTGAGGTCCGTACCGAAGAGCAGGAAACCGAAAGGAGATTGGCCGAATATCGCCTGTGAGGCGGCCAGATCGGATTCGATCCGGCGCAGCGCCCGTACGTCGACCACCACGCAGAGCGCGGCCCGCTCGTCGGATTCGGTCCGGGTGGGCATCACGTAGATCTCGGCCACGCCGTGCCTGCCGTCGCCGCCGGGGATCCGGAAGGGGATCAGACCCGTCCATTCCTTGCCATCGAGAATTCCGGCGACCCGGCGGTGCCCGTCGGCGCGGAGCTCGGGCGGCATGAAGGCGTCGACCGGGTCCTGGCCGACGGCCTGCGCCGGGGTCAGCCCGAAGAGCTCCTCCGCGCGCAGACTCCACTGGTCGATCAGGCCATCGGGCCCGATCGAGAACGAGGCGACCTTTATGTAGTCATATATCGAGCCAGGCGGGCTGCTGTGCCACAGGGAGTCGTGCCAGGTCTCCCCGGGCACAACCTCACGGGACACACGGGCCTCACGCGCCTGATGTGCCTGTACAGGTATCTCGCTCACGCGACCGTCCCCTCCAGCTCACCGCAACCGGACCGGCCATGACCGAAGTATTCAGCACCATGGCCCCGTACGACACGGCCTTCGCGATCACAAAAGGATCCCGTTGTTTTTCAGCCAAGCCGTGTGATCGTCGGCTGCCCTTCACCTTGTTACTCACCAGGAAGAGCCAACTCGAACCACACGGTCTTGCCCGACTTCCCGTGCCGGGTCCCCCAGCGCTGTGCCGAGACCGCCACCAGATGCAGCCCGCGACCCCCCTCGTCATCGGGCTTGGCGATCCGTTCGCGGGGCGGATCCGGAAGCGGATCCGAAACCTCCACGAGAAGTGCCGGACCCGCGGGCACCCCCGCGGCGGCCGGATTGCGCCGTACCAGGCGCACCCCGATGGGGCCGGAGGCGTAGCGCAGGGAATTGGTGACCAGCTCGCTGACCAGCAGGACGGTGACATCGCCGACGGAGTCCAGACCCCAGTCGCGAAGGGTGCCGCGCACCGCGTGGCGCGCGGTGCGGACGGCACCCGGTTCGGCGGGGAAGGCCCACTCGGCGCATTCACCGTCTGTGTCGATCACGCCGATCACTTCCCGGGCCGGCTGGCGACCCCAGTCCGGTTCGACAGGGACAGAACCACGGGGGACAAGTACGAGATAGGGATTAATAGCGACATACCCGATATTCGCGGCGTCGTACCACTCGCTCCCCCACGGACCGGCGCACTGTGGCGCAGACGGCCTAGCCGCGTGCGCGTCACGCGCCCCCGCGAGCCACCCCCGCGGCGCCGGCGGCCCGCGCCCCGGCGTCCGGGTCCGCTGGAGACCCCGCCCCGGCGTCCGGGTCCGCTCGCGACCCGGCCTCCGCCGCCAGTCTGCGGCCGGCCTCGGCGACCGCCGGCCGGTCCTGGTCGAGCCAGTCCACCGAGTCCAGCTCGCCGGGCGCGAGCCAGCGCAGCTCGTCGTGGTCCTCCAGCGCGACCGGGTCGCCGGAGAGCAGCCGGGCCGTCCACACGTGCAGGACGAGGCCGGGCTTCAGCGGCCACTCCCCCGGGATCCGCTCCAGCGCCTCGGTCTCGACTCCGAGTTCCTCGCGCAGTTCCCGTACGAGCGCCTCGGGCACCGACTCGCCGGGCTCGGTCTTGCCGCCCGGCAGCTCCCAGCGGCCGGCGAGCTCCGGGGGCGCGCTGCGGCGGGCCGCCAGCAGGCGGCCCTCATGACAAAGGGCTCCGCCCACGACCACTCGTACAGTCATGGGCGGAGCCTATGGCAGCGGCGGCGGGAGCGGCGACCCGCTCAGTTCGTCGTGGCGGTCCGGCCGGCGGTGCTGCCCTGGACGAGCCGCTCGATCCAGTAGAGCTGCTTGTGCCCTCTGTCCTCGAGGCTGTCGGCGACCTTCTGGGCCTCGGCCCGGGTGGAGTACCGGCCCACCCGGTAGCGGTTGCCGTTGTCGTCCTGCCGTATGACCAGCCACGGGAGCAGGGCACCGCTGTCGTTCATCGCGTTTCACCCTCCGCCGACGTACCTGCCCGGGAAACCGCATTGCGCATATGCCCGAGCCTACGCCCGACCTTTACTCAGCGGATACGGTTTTTCACGAAGAGGTACCTCCCGGGCGTACGCATCCGGCCATGCGTACGAGTGGGCCGTGCGCGCCGGTTCAGACCCCGCGCACGGTCGGCAGCGGCAGAATCACCGCCCCGCCCGGGGAGGCCGTGCGGCAGACGTCCCCGCAGGTCGCGTCGAGTGAACAACAGAGCGAGCAGATCGGGCCGGACTGTACTGGGCAGTCGGCGATGTCGGGGAGTTCGTACGCGGTCTCGCAGACGGAACAGAGGTGCGTCGCGGTGACGTCCGCGATCTCGACCCCGGGGCCGTTGACGGTGTTCGTCCTGGCCAGGTAGTACTTCCCCTTCGTCGCCCACGCGATCAACGGGCAGAGGACGAGCGCGAGTCCGGCCGCGATGAAGGTGGAGAAGGCCTCGGCGTATGTCCCGAAAAGGCCGAAGAAGGCGAGGATCGAGACCGTGGAGGCGATCACCATCGCGCCGAAACCGGCCGGATTGACCGAGTACAGGTAGGCGCGCATCAGCTACCCGGCCCTAAAGGGCCGGGCTTGGAGGTAGAGCCCAACTGGCTGCTGGGTAGTCCCCTCCGTCCAGCACCCTAAGCGGGCGCAGGGGCGTGTGACTCCGCCCCGCTTCGCCACAAATCCCACGCACGTGCGCGGATGTTGCGGGAGGCATTGCGGTCTGCGTGATCAACGAATCCGCACGACCGGCACGCGAACCGTCCCTGAGAGACACGGTTCAGCTTGTCTGTGTGCCCGCACTCCGCGCACATGCGGGAGGTGTAGGCGGGGTCGACGAACAGCACGGGGACACCGGCACGACGCGCCTTGTATTCCACGAACTGGCCGAGCTGGGCGAAGGCCCAGGAGTGCAGCGCGACCCGTTGGGGCTTGCGAAGCCGTACCCGCTGGCGGATACCGGCAAGGTCTTCCATGCCGATCCCGCGTCCGGTGCGTTCAGCCTCGGTCACGATGTTTTTCGAGATGATGTGGTTGGCCTCGGTCGCCTTGCGCTGCTCCTTGCGGGACTGCCGCTTGAGTACGCGCTTGGCGGACTTCGTGCCCTTCTTCTGGAGCTTGGCCCGCAGGGCAAGCTGACACTTGCGGTATCGGTTCAGCCTGTGTCCGGCGTGGATCTTCCCGTCCGAGGTGGTGGCGATGTTGACGATGCCCAGGTCCACGCCGAGGAAATCGGTCGGCTCGATGGGCTCGGCCTCGGGAACCTCGCACGTGGCGATCAGGAACCACATTCCGTCACGGTGTACCAGGTCCGATTCGCCCTTGCGGTGTTCGACCAGCAGCTTGCGGGCCTGCTCGGAGCAGACGAACTGCACCCCGCGCAGGCGACCGGTGGTCGTCCAGATGGAGACGATCTGCTCGTCCACCTGCCAAGACAGGCAACGGTCGTCGTACGGCTGCGCCGCATCCTCCCGGAAGACGATCGGCTTCGACTCGGCCTTGGCCCGACGCTTGGATCCGGGCTTGCCCAGGTTCCCGGCACGGATGTTCGCGCGCAGGGTGGTGTAGGCGTCGGCAACCTTCCGCAGCACATGCAGCGCGGGCTGCGCCGACAAGCCCCGGGCCTTCAGATCGTGATAGGCGAAGCCCTGCAACGCCCTACGCGAGGTCTCGCCCCGCTCGTATGCCTGCGCGGAGAGCCAGTTCGCCGCCTCGTTCGCCGTGCGCAGGGTGCACTCAAGTGCCGACGCCACCTCGGGCGTAGGCATGAGCTTCACCTGCACGACGATCTTCACCGCAGCGCCGCACCTTTCGCTTCCCCGCTCAGATTCTCCGACGATCCCACGCACGAGCGACCGCCCCGCAGACCACCGGCTACCGCACCGGCAGGTGGTAGGCCAGGCGGTAGCGGTCCGCCGGGACCACGACGTCCGCGGTCTCCACGGCCCGGCCGGACGCGAAGTACGTGCGCCCGATCACCAGCACCACGTGCCCCGGCACCCCGCCGAGGAGCAGGCTCTCCGCCGCCAGGCCCGGCCGCGCGCCGACCTCCTCCACCACGTTGTCCACGACCACGTCGATCGCGGCCATCCGGTCCACCACACCGGACCCGCCCAGCGGCCCCTCCTCCGGAAGCATCACCGGACTCCGGCCGGTCACGGCCAGCGGCTCCCACGAGGTCGACAGCATCATCGCCTCCCCCGCGTCGCGGTAGACGTACCGCGTGCGCATCACGCGGGCGCCCGCCTCGATGCCGAGCCGCTCGGCGATGTCCGCCGGGGCCTCGACCTGTTCGCTGTTGGAGTCCCACGTGCCGCGGGCGCCCGCCTCCGCCTGCTCCTGGCGGAAGGGCGTCGACACCCCGCCCGTGCGGTAGCCGGAGCGGGCGACGCGCCGCGGCACGGGCTGCTCGCGCACGTACGTCCCGGATCCGGAGCGGCCCTCGACCAGCCCCTCCGCCATGAGGACCTTGCGCGCCTCCAGGGCCACGGTGTCGGAGACCCCGTACTCCTCGCGGATCCGGGCCTGTGAAGGCAGCCGGGCGTGCGGTGGCAGGGACCCGTCGACGATCTTCCGTCGCAGATCCCCGGCGACCCGCAGATAGGCCGGCTGCTCGCCGAATGTCACTGGCCACTCCCATCAGGTTGACAGACAGCTACACCCTGGCAACCGACGGTTGTACATCGCAAGCAAGGGCCAGAGTTTCACCCGAAGTGATGAAGCCAGGTCACTCAAACCCGCGCGTTCACGGACACCGCCGCACGTTACCGCGCGTTACCCCTCGTTACGGTCACGCGGACTCCACGGACGGGCTGCGGCCCGGCCCCGGCGGCGTGCCGGGCGCACCCGGTCCGTCCCCCGCGGGCTCCTCCAGCCACGGCGGAACCGTCGTGGACAGCCCGTAGGCCCCGCGCAGCACCTTCTCCACCTCGACGGGCAGCGCGGCGGCCGCCCGGTCCCACGCGTCCAGGAACCCGTCCGGGGTCTTCGCCAGCGCCGCCCGCTGCCACTCGCGCCGCGCGACGTCCAGCCGCTCCCGCTGCACGCCCGCCGGCCCGGACAGCTCCGGCCGCGCCTTCGCCCCGTCGAGCAGCCGGGCCTCGTCCCCCAGCGCCAGGTCCACCTCCCGCGCCCAGTCCCGGTACGCCGGCAGCTCGTCGTCCACGTCCCCCTCCGGCGCGCGGCTCAGCACCGCGTCGACCCCGTTCATCGTCCGCAGGAAGGCCACCTGGTCGGGCGTCAGCGTGCCGGCGTCCTTGCGCAGGCTGCCCCGGTGGTCCTGCTCCGCCGTCCCGATCACGCAGACGATCCGCCGGTCGCCGTCGCTCCAGCTCCCGCGCGTGGGGGCGAAGTAGAACGACTCCGCGTACGCGGGCAGCGCCCACGTGTCCATCGCGTACGCGTCCTGCGCGCTCAGGCAGTCGCGCGCCGCGGTGTCCCTCAGCTCCTCCGCGCCCGGGAACCGCCGCCCGCCCAGCGACGTCGCGGAGGTGACCTCCGCGTCGTGGATCTCGGCGCAGTCGATCCGGTACACCAGCGGCGCGGCGGCGTACAGGTCCCCGCCGGGAACGTTGAAGCAGTGCCCGACGCGCAGTTCGGCGGCGTCCGTGAGCACGCCCGCGACGTCCCCGGACGGCCGCGCCGCGCGCGCCCGTTCGCCGAGCTCGTCCGCGGCCCGCTCCACGACGGGGACCGCGAGGACGACGGCCGCGCTCATCACCACGGACACCACCAGCCCGACCACGGCGAGCGCCTTGCCCCGCTCGCCCTTCTTCGCGATCTGTACGAGGGCCACGACCGCGAAGACGATGCCCAGCGGCGGGAAGCACAGCAGCCCCACGAGCAGCGAGGCGAGCGCGAAGCCGTTGAGCGCGGGCGGCTGCCGGTCCGCAGGCCCGTACGGGCCTGCGTACGGGCCTCCGTACGGCGGCGGCGTCGGGGACGGAGGCGGTGCGGGCCACTGGTGCGGGGGCTGGCTGCTCACGGGGTGGGGTGCTCCATCAGGGCATGGCGGCGACGGGGAGCGTCCGCCCGGATCCGCGTGCGAACGAATGCGCGAATCGTACGCAGCGGGGGCGACCGCCTGAACGGTCGCCCCCGCACTTCACCGCGTCACCCGCTCACGCTCCGCTCAGAACTGGAGCGCCCAGGAGTCGATCTTGCCGGTGTCGATGTTCGCGTTGTCGTTGACCCGGAGCTTCCACACTCCGTTGGCGACCTCGGAGGAGGCGTTGACCGTCACGGACTTGATGATGTTGTCCGCGCTGCCACCGGTGCGGTTGTGCAGGTTGTACAGGGTGCCGTCGGGGGCGACCAGGTCGACCTTCAGGTCACCGATGTACGTGTGCTTGATGTCGACCGAGACGCTCAGCGTGGCCGGGGCGTTGCCGGAGATCCCGCTGACGGTGACCGGCGAGTCGACGGTGGAGTTGTCGGCGATCGCGTAGTCGTTCAGGTTCTCGAAGCGGGTGCCCGGGTTGGGCGGGGTGGTACCGGTGCCGACGCGGAGCAGGCGGTTCGGGGAGCCGGTGCCGGGGCTGGTCACGACGTTCGGGGTCGCGGCGGCGACGAGGCCCGCGGAGATCTGGGCCGGGGTGCTGCCCGGGTTGTCCGCGAGGTAGAGGGCGGCCGCGCCCGCGACGTGCGGAGAGGCCATCGACGTGCCCGAGATGGTGTTGGTGGCCGTGTCGCCCGTGCCCCACGTGGAGGTGATCGAGGAGCCCGGCGCGAAGAGGTCCAGGACCGCGCCGAAGTTGGAGTAGCTGGCCTTGGCGTCCGTGTTGGTGGTGGCGCCGACCGTGATCGCCTCGGCGACGCGCGCCGGGGACTTGGTGGAGGCGTTGGCCGTCTCGTTGCCCGCCGCGACGGCGTAGGTGATGCCGGAGGCTATGGAGTTGCGTACGGCGGTGTCGAGCGCGGAGTCCGCGCCGCCGCCGAGCGACATGTTCGCCACGGCCGGCTTGACGGCGTTCCGGGTCACCCAGTCGATGCCGGCGACGACCTGGGCGGTCGTACCGGAGCCGTTGTTGTCGAGCACACGGACGCCGACGATCTTGGCCTTCTTGGCCACGCCGTACGAGGTGCCCGCGACGGTGCCGGCCACGTGCGTGCCGTGGCCGTGGCCGTCCTGCGCGGTGTTGTCGTTGTCGATGGCGTCGTAGCCGTCGGAGGCGCGGCCGCCGAAGTCCTGGTGCGTCTTGCGGACGCCGGTGTCGATGATGTAGGCCGTGACGCCCTCGCCGGCCTTGTCCGGGTAGGTGTAGCTCTGGTTCAGCGGGAGCGCCGCCTGGTCGATCCGGTCCAGGCCCCAGGAGGGCGGGTTCGGCTGGGTGGTGTCGACGGTGAACACCCGGTTCTGCACGACCGACTTGACGGCGGGGTCGGCGGCGAGCTCCCTGGCCTGCGCCTCGGAGACCTCGACGGAGTAGCCGTTGAGGGCGGCGCTGTAGGTCCGGTCGATCCTCGCGCCGTACCGCTTGGCGACGGCCTTCCCGCTGTCGGCGGTGGAGCGGGCGGCGGAGTCGTTCAGGGTCACGATGTAGCTGCCGGAGACGGTGCCCTCGGCACCGGCGTTCTCGATGACGCCCTGCGGGGCGTCCGAGGCCGCGAAGGCGGGTAAGGCGCCGGCGGCGCCGAGCGCGAGGGCCAAGGTGGCGGTCGCGCCGATGCCGGCGATCTTCCGGCGGGTGTGACGCATCACGGACATGTGAGGGTTCCTCCTCATAGGTGGTGCGCTGCGGGGGGTGCGCGGCTGTCCCGGCCCCGGGTTTGGGCATGGCCATGACAATGCGCATGGCAGGTTCGACCATGCGGCATTCGGCCCAACGGGCCGCCGCTCCTGAAAGGTTGACCCACCGACTCGGCTCCCCACAAGAGGACAACGGACGCGTAACATCCGTGCCATACGCAAGCCATGAACGAGCAAAGGCGCTCCGCACATGACGCACGCACTCCCCGGCTACGTCTGCCCCGAAGACGGCGCGCGGGCGGACGCCCGGACCGCGCCCTGGTGCTGCCCCCTCTGCGGCGGGCCGTGGGACCTCGACTTCACCCCCGATCCCGGCGTCCCGCTGGACCCGGCGGCGGGCCCCGGCTCGCTCTGGCGGTACGGCCCCGCACTGCCGCTGACCGGGGCGTACGGCGTGACCCTGGCGGAGGGGAACACCCCGCTGGTGCCGCTGGCGGAACGGGTGCACGCCAAGCTCGACTTCCTGATGCCCACGCTGTCGTTCAAGGACCGGGGCGCCGTGATGCTCGCGGAGCTCGCGCGCCGGCTGGGCCCCGAGCGGGTGGTCGCGGACAGCAGCGGCAACGCCGGGACGGCGTTCGCGGCGTACTGCGCGCGGGCCGGGCTCGCCTGTGAGGTCTTCGTGCCGGAGGGCACCTCGGCGAAGAAGACGGAGCAGATGCGCGCGCACGGCGCGACGGTCCGGGTGGTGCCGGGCGGCCGCGAGGCGGCGGCGGTGGCGGCGCGCGAGGCGGCCGACCTCCCCGGGGTCTTCTACGCCAGCCACGTCTTCAACCCCTACTTCCTGCACGGCACCAAGACCTACGTCTACGAGGTGTGGGAGGCGCTCGGCGGCCACCTCCCCGAGGTGCTGGTGGTCCCCGTCGGCAACGGCACGCTGCTGCTCGGGGCCGCGCTGGCGATCGAGGAGCTGGGCCGCCGCGGGGTCCGCCCGCCGGTGTTGATCGCCGTCCAGTCGGCGGCGGTCGCCCCGCTGGCCTCGGCCTTCCACGCGGGCGCCGAGGACGCCGAACCGGTCCCGCAGCTCCCCACGGTGGCCGAGGGCATCGCGATCCCGGCCCCGCCCCGGGCCCGCCAGATCCTGGCGGCCGTCCGTAAGTCCGGCGGCACCTTCCTGACCGTCCCGGACGACCGCGTCCGCGCGGCCCAGCTCGACCTGGCCGGGCGCGGGCTCTTCGTGGAACCGACCGCCGCCGCCTGCTGGGCCGCGGTCGGCCCCGGCGCGCCCGGCAACCCCCTCCACGAGCGCACCGCCGTGGTCCCCCTCTGCGGCGCGGGCGCGAAGTCGGGCCTGGCCCCGGCGCGGGCCTGACGGGCGGATCGGCTTCGCGAGCGGGCCGCCCCCACGGGCGATCCACCCGCTGAGGCACCCGCTGAGGCGCCCGATGGGTGCACTGCCCAACGACATAGGCTCCGGGTCATGCGCACCTCAACGACCCGCGTCTGGATCGCCCTCGCCCTCGTCTACGTGGTCTGGGGTTCGACCTACCTCGGCATCCGGATCGTCGTCGAGACCATGCCGCCCTTCCTCTCCGCCGGCGCCCGCTTCCTCACCGCGGGCGCCCTCCTCGCCGGCATCGTCGCCTGGCGCCGCGGCCCGGCCGCCCTCAAGGCCACCCGCGCCCAGGCGGGCTCCGCCGTCCTCGTCGGCCTGCTCCTGGTCCTCGGCGGCAACGGCCTCGTCGTCCTCGCCGAGACCACGGTCCCCTCCGGGCTCGCCGCCCTCCTGGTGGCCGCCGTACCGATGTGGCTGGTCGTCCTGCGCGCCGGCTCCGGCGACCGCCCCTCGCCCCGCACCCTGGCCGGGGTGCTGCTGGGCCTGGGCGGGCTCGCCGTCCTGACCAGCCCCGGCTTCGGCGGCGAGATCGGGCTCGGCGGGGTGCTCCTGGTGCTCACCGCCTCGGTGCTCTGGGCGCTCGGCTCGTTCTCGGCGGCCAGGCTGACCCTGCCCGCCGACCCCTTCGCCGGCAGCGCGTACCAGATGCTCGCGGGCGGGGCCGCCGGGATCCTCGTGGGCCTGTGCCGCGGCGAGCAGCACGGGCTGGACCCGGCCTCGTACTCCACCGCGTCCTGGCTGGCCCTCGGCTACCTCGTGCTGTTCGGCTCGCTCGTCGGTTTCACCGCGTACGTGTGGCTCCTGCGGGCGGCACCGCTCTCGCTGGTGGCCACGTACGCCTACGTGAATCCGGTCGTGGCCGTCGCCCTGGGCTGGCTCATCCTCGACGAGGCCCTGACCTGGCCGATCCTGCTCGGTGGCGCGATCGTCGTGGCGGCGGTGTGCGTGATCGTGAGCACGGAACGCCGTACCGTCTGACCATCCGGCCGTCTGACCATCCGGCCGTCTGACCGTCTGACCGGCGCCGGCCGTGGGTGGCCGTCAGCTGTTCGCGGCCCGTTCGTACAGCGCCTTCGCCCGGCCGTCGAACAGCGCGGCCGTCGAGTCCACGTCCGTGTCCCCGCCGCTCAGCACCCCGATCAGCTGCCCCGGGTGCCCGGGCCCGCCCCGGTCGGCGATCCACGGGCTGCCGCTGGTCCCCGTCCAGAAGCCGGAGCAGTTGATGTAGAGCATGGCGGGGTCGTCCTCGTCGTGCCGGCTCTGCGTCGTACAGGCGACGGGCTTGTTCTCGGGGTTGTGCTGCGATTCCGGGTAGCCGACGACGGTCACCTCCCGGTCGTAGCCGGAGGTCCAGACGGGCTTGGCGGCCTCGTCGTGCCCGACGACCTCCTGCAGGCTCCGCCCGTCCCCGTCCGGTTCGACGGAGAGGAAGGCGAAGTCGGCGGTGTCCTCGCCCCACTTCGTCCAGCGCTCGTCGACCTGGACGGAGCGCACCTTCCACACGCCGAGCGGCTGCTTCCCGGAGCCCTCGCCGGAGAAGGCGGGGGCGAAGGCGAGCTCGCCGATGGCCAGCCCGTCGTGCGCGACCTCGCCCGGCTGCCCGTCCTCCCCGGCGGGGGCCACGCAGTGCGCGGCCGTGGCGACGACGTTGCCCTGCGGGCTGTCGACGACGCTGGCGGTGCACCAGTGCTCGCCGCCCGCCATGAGCACCCCGACGGTGGGGAAGGGCAGCACGTTGCGGTCCTCGTAGCCGCCGGCGGTGTCGACGAACACCACGGCGAGCACCGCGGCGAGGCCGGCGACGGCCGCCGAGGCGATCGCCTTGGCCCCGGGGCTCATCGGGGGGCGGCGCCGCTTGCGCTGCCGCTTCCGGCCGGCCGCGGCTTGGGGGTGGGTGCGGACATCACCTTGCTGATCCACTCCAATGCGCCCTCCCGCATCCCGCGTACGTACGACTTCCCGTTGTGCTCACCATCCTGGATCACTTGCAGCGTGGTGTGCACGGGACCCTTGCCGTAGTCCTTGATGAACTGCTCGGCCTTCTCCCGGCCGGTCTCCGCGGTGCCGATCTGGAAATTGACGTAGACGTCCG